>JAFAZJ010000287.1 GCA_019239835.1 Alphaproteobacteria bacterium
GTGACCTGCAACGCGATCTGCCCGGGCTGGGTGCTGACACCGCTGGTGCAGCAACAGATCGACGCGCGCGCCAAGGCGGCGGGCATCACGGTGCAGCAGGCGAGCGACGCGCTGCTCGGCGAGAAGCAACCGCAGCTTCAGTTCACCACACCCGAACAGATCGCCGCGCTCGCGGTCTTCCTCTGCTCGGATGCCGCGTCGAACATGCAGGGCACGCAGCTCGTGAGCGACGGCGGCTGGACGGCGCAGTAGCGCTAATTGAGGAGGGCTCGGCAGTACTTCGCCTGCGCCTGCAGATCGGTGTTCTTCGGTTCCTTCGCCGCGCGATCGAGGATGGAAAAACACAGCTGCGCAACCTTCGAGGGCTCGGAAATCTGTCTGAGCCTCTCCTTGAAGCGCATGCGCTCCATGATGAACGGCGCGATGCCGGGCGGAATCATGCTCGGCGGCGTTCCCGGGCGGATGGTCCGGTTGGCGTCGCCAAAGACATTGTCTTTGCAGTATTTCGTGAAGTCGGTGCGCTGCTGCATGAAGGTCTCGCGCGATATCAGCGTGCGTTCATCGTAGGCCCGCAACGCGTCGTCGCGCTCCTTCTTCAGGGGATCGGGCCGGTTGGTGCCCGCGATCAACTCACCGAATGTGGGGCCGCGATGGTAGGCGGCGGCGATCTTGGCGCGTTCCTTCGCTACGCCGTCGAGATACGATCGGTAATCGATATCGGCGTACCGCACTTCGCTCATGGTCGATATGCAGGCATCGATGAGACCTTCGACGCGATCATCGTCGATGTAGTTGCGGTGTATCGCGACGATGGCGCCAGCATCGGCGGTCCGGCCTGTTCCAGAAATCTGCCCCGGCTGCCCACCCGTGCCCACTGCGCCGGCGACCACATTGGCGCCTTCGAGGCGGGCCAGTGCTTCTCTGAAGGCCTTTGATTTCGCGGCCACGTCAGCAGCGACGGGTGGGTTCGCTGCGGCGGCGTCCTCGAGCGCCTTGGCCGTTTCGCCGACTTCCTTTGTCAGCTTCGCAAACGCCGCCGGATCGCCGCCGCCGGTTCCAGCCTGTGTACTGGCGACCGCCAGATTGCGCCCGAATGCGCCGGCGGCCATTTCTGCTGACAGGGTGGTTGCCATCAGGCGGTCGATCGTCGTCAGCATGCTGCGATACTGCGAGGCGGTCGTCGCACCGTTGGCATAGGCTTCGCAGGCGCGATACATGCGCTCGCGCATGCCTTGGATCGTGGTCAGTCTCTCGCCCAGCTGCGCCACTTGTGCCGCAGTGGCGATAGCCAGCCCCGCGGCTGCATCGGTCTTGCTGGCCCCGGATGTCGACGCCAGGTTGGCCGAGACCTTGAGGGCAGCCGACACCGCCTGGGCGACGTCGGGGCTGGGTTCGGCACAGATGATCCGATGGCCCTCGCGATCGGTTCGGAAGTTTTTCGAGTTGATGATCACCCGCTGTTTGGCGTCGGTGATCAGACTCGTCCCGTCATCCAGGTTTTCAGTGCGGAAGATGGAGTTGTATTCGTCGCCGCAGGCCGCAATGGCGCTCGCGCCAATAAAGATCGACAACAGCCCGACTGCGCGGCCAAGCGACCACGCGCGGGCACGCGATTGTGCCGACATTCAGCGTCCCCCCGACGATGACTTTTTTATTGCAACTTTGGATTGTTGCGTCGAATGAACATTTGAGTCAACAACTGTCAGTCGTGGAAAAGAGGCCTCAGCTCGACCTCGATCAGATCGAGTCGCGCGGTGTCGGCTGCTGTGCGGGTCTGTGCCGTCAGCATCAGGTGCATCGGCAGGCGTCGCACGGCGGCGCCGTCCTCGAAGGTCTCGCTGATCCAGCCGGCGTCCGTCGCGAAGTGGATGGTGCGGATGCCGCCGCGACCGGGCGTGACCTGGTCGGAGAGGTCGAGGCTGCGCGCGTCGCCGCCGACATCGGCGATCAAGAGCACGCGGCCGCCGTCGCTGCGGCTGACGTAGGCCGTGACGGTGACATCGAAGCCGGTGAGCGTGCGGCCGCGCGGCGTGGCGAAGGGTTGGTAGGGCGCAAGGGTCAAGGTCTGCGAGCGGCCGCCCTGGCCGGCGGTGACCGCGGCGCGCACGTTGGTGGCGCTGCACACCAGGCCGAGCGCCTTGGGCGTGCACAGCAGGCGCACGGGCGTGCTATCGACGGCGTCGCCCCGAGCGGCGACCTGCGGGCTGGCGTTCTGCGCGAAGCTGGGAAAGATGGTCGCCGCCAGCAGCGCCAGCGCGACCGGACCTGTTCGGCCGATCCGGGACATAGAGGGGGGCCCTCCGTACTTTCTTTTGCGGCGCTTTCAGCACCTTGCCGCCCCAACAAACGTCGCACCGGGCGGAACGATGCGAATCATACGCCTGATTTTGTGAAATCCGAAGTTCACAAATCGTCTGTCATCCCGAGCGCGGCGAGGGATCTTTCGCCGTTGATCAAGATCCCTCGCTGCGCT
Organism: Alphaproteobacteria bacterium; assembly: GCA_019239835.1. Lineage (GTDB taxonomy): Bacteria > Pseudomonadota > Alphaproteobacteria > Reyranellales > Reyranellaceae > JAFAZJ01. The sequence continues at coordinate 2,474 of JAFAZJ010000287.1, forward strand.
CGGGATGACAGGAACGGATTTCGCTGTAGTGTCTGACACATACCGCCGGGGGACCGCTGCATGGCCGACGCCAATTTCCTGAAGTTCGACACGCTGGCGCTGCACGCCGGCCAGCGCCCCGATCCGGTCACAGGCGCGCGCGCGGTGCCGATCTACCAGTCGACCTCCTACGTCTTCCGCGACGTCGAGCACGCCGCCAGCCTGTTCAATCTCGAGGTCGGCGGCCACATCTACAGCCGCATCTCCAACCCCACGGTGGCGGTGCTGGAGGAACGCATCGCCGCGCTCGAAGGCGGTGTCGGCGCGTTGGCGGTGGCGAGCGGCCAGGCGGCACTGCACATCGCCATCGCGACCTTGATGGGGCAGGGCGGCCACATCGTCGCCTCGGCCTCGATCTATGGCGGCAGCCGCAACATGATGGGCCTGACGCTGCCGCGCTTCGGCATCACCACGACCTTCGTCGATCCGCGCAACGTCGAGGCGTTCGCCAAGGAGATCACGCCCAACACGCGGCTGATCTTCGGCGAGACCATCGGCAATCCCGGCGGCGAGGTGCTCGACATCCCGCGTGTCGCCGCGATCGCGCACGACGCCGGCCTGCCGCTGATGATCGACAGCACATTTGCGTCGCCGTACCTCTGCAACCCCATCGCCCATGGCGCCGACATCGTCATGCACTCCGCCACCAAGTTCATCGGCGGCCATGGCGTGGCGATCGCCGGCGTGCTGGTCGATGGTGGCCGCTTCGACTGGGAGAAGTCGGCCAAGTTCCCGACGCTCACCGAGCCCTATGCCGGCTACCACGGCATCGATTTCTGGGACGAGTTCGGTCCGCAGGCCTTCATCATGCGCGCCCGTGCCGAGGGCTTGCGCGATTTCGGCCCAGCGCTGTCGCCGCAGAACGCGTTCTACCTGCTGCAGGGACTCGAGACCTTGCCGCTGCGCATGCGCCAGCATGTCGAGAACGCGCGCAAGGTCGCGAGCTTCCTCGCATCGCAAGCCGGCGTCGAGCGCGTGCTCTACCCTGAAATGCCTGATCATCCCGATCACGCGCTGGCGCAGAGGCTGTTGCCCAAGGGCAGCGGCGCGATCTTCGCCTTCGACATCAAGGGCGGACGCGAGGCCGGCAAGAAGTTCATCGAGCGGCTCAAGCTGTTCTCACATCTCGCCAATGTCGGCGACGCGAAATCATTGGTGATCCATCCCGCCTCGACGACGCACGCGCAGCTCACCGCGCAGCAGCTCGAAGCCGCGGGCATTGGCGAGGGTATGATCCGGCTGTCGGTCGGGCTCGAGGACGTCGACGACCTGATCGAGGATCTCGGCCAGGCGCTCAAGGTCTCGCAGCGATGAGCGGGCTGAGCAGCCTTACCTTCCCCCGGAGGGGGAAGGTGCCCGAAGGGCGGAAGGGGGATGTCGAAGACGAACGCTGGAGTCCGTCTTCGACATCCCCCATCCGGCGCTGCGCGCCACCTTCCCCCTCCGGAGGAAGGTAGAAAGGATTACCATGCACTTCACCGTC
>JAFAZJ010000014.1 GCA_019239835.1 Alphaproteobacteria bacterium
CTTGGCCGGCGGCGGATTGATCAGAAAAGCCACGCGGCTCATGAACTTCTCGTCATCGACCTTGGCGCCGCTCGCCAGCAGCGGCGCCTCGGTGACGATGGCGTCGATCACCTTGGGCAGCCAGCTCTCGCGCTCAGCCTTGCTGAAGTCGTTCAGCACGTAGCCGTACACGAGATCCTTGTGGCCGGGATGGCCAATGCCGATGCGCACCCGGCGATAGTCCTTGCCGAAATGCTGGTCGAGATCGCGGATGCCATTGTGGCCGCCCGCGCCACCGCCGGTCTTCACCCGGACCTTGCTGGGCGCAAGGTCGAGCTCGTCATGGAAGACGACAACGTCGTTCATCTCGACCTTGAGGTAGCGCGCCGCCTCGCCGACCGAGAGGCCGGAGTCGTTCATGAACGTCATCGGCTTGAGCACGATCGCGCGCTCGCCGCCCAGGGTGCCCTCGGCGATCTCGCCCTGGAAGCGCTTGCGCCACGGGCCGAAGCCATGGCGGCGGACGAGTTCGTCCACCACCATGAATCCGACGTTGTGTCGATGACCCTGGTATTTCGTTCCAGGGTTGCCGAGCCCGACCAGCAGCAGCATGACAGCCGCGGCGCGGCGGCCGGCTTACTTCTTGGCGGCCGCGGGCGCAGCCTTGCCCGGCGTCGCCTTGGCGCCAGCGGCAGGCGCCGCGGTCGTCGCCGCAGCCGCACCGGCAGCCGGCGCAGCGGCAGTCGCCGTGGCGGCCGCAGCGGCAGCCGTCGGCTCGGCCTCGCGGCCCACCGTCGGCGGCGCCACCGAAGCGATCGTGGCGTCCTTCTCGCGGCTCAGCACGCGCACGCCCTCGGGCAGGTTGAGCTGGCTCAAGTGCACGGTGCCGCCGATCTCCAGGCCGGTGAGGTCGACCTCGAAGAACTGCGGAATCTGGTCGGCGCGGGTGCGCACGGCGATCTCGTGCAGGATGATGTTGAGCACGCCGCCGCGCTTGATGCCGGGCGAGGCGCCTTCGTTCTTGAAGTGCACCGGCACCTGCACGGTGATCACCGAGTTGGCGCCGATGCGCAGGAAGTCGAAGTGGATCGCCCGGTCGGTGACCGGATCGAGCTGCACGTCGCGCGGCAGCACGTCGTACTTCTGGCCTTCGACTTCGACCAGGATGCGGTGGTTGAAGAAGCCCTCGCCGTGCATCACACGCTCGAGCTGCTTGGGTTCCACAGAGATCGGCAGGGGGGGCTGCTTGTCGCCGTAGATCACGGCCGGAATCAAACCCTCGCGACGCGAGGCCCGGGCGCCCCCCTTGCCGGCCCGGTCCCGCTTCTTCGCGGGGATGGTCAACATGTCGGACATCGTCCGCTTTCTCCTAGGATAGCCACCCGACGGGACTGCCCCGGCGGGCCTTTCGCAGACCGGCCTCCAGGGGTGCCGCGCCTGCCAAAAGTACGGAGCCGCCGGGCGGGTGCCCGGCGGCGGTGCGTGCTTCAACACCATTGGCCGCGCCCCGTCAACGGCCGGTTTGGTTGACTCGGGGCAAGCTTGCCCGTATAGCCATCCGCCGTATCCGACCGCCTGCGGCCCACCGTCGGCGGTCGTCGTTTTTAGCAACGAAATCCGTTGCTTAGGGAGTTTTCACCGTGAAACGTACCTACCAGCCCAGCAAACTGGTGCGTAAGCGCCGTCACGGCTTCCGCAGCCGCATGGCGACCGTTGGCGGCCGCAAGGTGCTGTCCAACCGCCGGTCCAAGGGCCGCGCGCGTCTGTCGGCCTAGCCCGACCACGCCCCGGACACCCTGCACGACGGCCGCCCGATGACGGCCGACCTCACCCCCTCCCCGGGCCATATCGCGCGCCTGCCGGCGCGCCGCGACTTCCTGCGCGTGCAGGCCGCCGGCCGCAAGCAGGTGACCCCAGGCTTCATCCTGCAGATGGCGCCGCTGCCCGAGGGCCTGGGCACCCAGCGCAACCCGCGCGTCGGCTTCACCGCCAGCAAGAAGGTCGGCAATGCCGTGGCGCGCAACCGCGCCCGCCGCCGCCTGCGCGCGCTGGCGCGCGAAGTGCTGGCACCGCTGGCCGCCCCCGGCTTCGACTTCGTGCTGATCGGCCGCTTGGGCACCCTGGAGCGCGACTACGCCGCCATGGCGCGCGACCTGAAGGGTGCGCTGCGCCGGCTGCAGCAGGAGAAGGCGGCATGATCGCGCGCGGCGTGGCGCTGCTGCTGATCGGCCTGGTGCGGCTGTACCAGGCGACCCTGGCCTACTTCTTCCGCGGTGCCTGCCGCTTCGAGCCGAGCTGCTCACGCTATGCCGTCGAGGCGCTGGCGAAGCATGGCGCGGCACGCGGCGGCATCCTGGCCCTGCGACGGCTGTGTCGTTGCCATCCCTGGGGCGGTGCGGGATATGACCCCGTGCCTGCGCCGCGCACGTCCCTTGCCTCGATGTCTGTGCGCACCCCCCGCGCGATCGATTTCTGACGGTCACTCCGATGGATCAAAAGAACCTTATCGTCGCCATCGCCCTCTCGGTCGCGATCATCCTGGGCTGGCAATACCTCGTGGCGCCCTCGCCCGAGCAGATGAAGCGCGATGCGCTGGAGAAACAGCGCCAGATCGACGAACAGCGCAAGGCGCAGCCCGCACCGGGCACTCCTCAACCCACGCCGGGCTCCGTGCCGCCGCCGGCGCCCGGCACGCCGCCGGCGCCCGCGCCGCAGACGGCGCCCACCACGTTTCTCGAGCGCGCCGACGCGCTCAAGCGGTCGCCGCGCGTGACGTTCCGCACGCCGGAGCTCGAGGGCTCGATCGCGCTCAAAGGCGCGCGCATCGACGACGTGCGGCTGGTGAAGCACCGCATCACCGTCGATCCCAACAGCGGCATGGTGCCGGTGCTCTCGCCCGAGGGCGCGCACGATGCCTACTACGCGGAGTTCGGCTGGGCGCTGAAGCCGAATACCAGCGTCAAGGTGCCGGGGCCCGATACGCTGTGGACCACCGACCGCCAGACGCTCGAGCCCGGTCAGCCGGTGACGCTCTCCTGGGACAACGGCGAGGGCCTGATCTTCCGCCAGAAGATCGAGCTCGATCCGCAGTTCATGTTCACGATCACCGAGTCGGTCGAGAACAAGGGCACCACCACGGTCGACCTCGCGCCCTACGGCCTCGTCACGCGCCATGGCGAGCCCAAGACCGAGGGCATCTACCTGCTGCACGAAGGCCCCTACGGCGTCTTCGACGGCAAGCTCAAGGAATTCGACTGGAGCAACTTCAAGGAAGGCAAGAACCGCCAGGAGCTGACGACCACCGGCGGCTGGCTGGGCTTCACCGACAAGTACTGGATGGCGGCGCTGATTCCCGACCAGAAGGAGAAGGTCTCCGCGCGCATCTTCAAGATCGACGACGCGGTGCTCAAGAAGTACCAGGCCGACTTCACCGCGCCCTTGCTGACGATCAATCCCGGCGAGACCAAGCAGGCTGCGTCGCGGCTGTTCGCCGGCGCCAAGATCGTGCGCACGATGAACGACTACAACGAGCAGCTCGGCATCACGCGCTTCGACCTGGCGATGGACTGGGGCTGGTTCTGGTTCTTCACCAAGCCGCTGTTCTGGCTGCTCGACAAGATCTTCGGCCTGATCGGCAATTTCGGCGTCGCCATTCTGACGCTGACGGTGATCGTGAAGCTCCTGTTCTTCCCGCTCGCCAACAAGTCCTACGAGTCGATGACGAAGATGAAGAAGCTGCAGCCCGAGATGGAGAAGCTCAGGGCGCGCTTCGGCGAAGACAAGATGAAGATGAACCAGGAGCTGATGGCGCTCTACAAGCGGGAGAAGGTCAATCCCGCCGCCGGCTGCGTACCTGTCGTCATCCAGATCCCGGTGTTCTTCGCGCTCTACAAGGTGCTCTACACCACCATCGAGATGCGCCATCAGCCGTTCTTCGGCTGGATCCACGATCTCGCCTCGCCCGATCCGCTGACCCTGCTGCAGGGTTTTGGGCTGTGGCACTGGGACGTGCCGGGCATCCTCCACATCTTCGACATCGGCATCTGGCCCATCATCATGGGCATCACGATGTATATGCAGCAGATGCTGAACCCGCAGCCGGCCGACCCGGTGCAGGCGCGCATCTTCCAGTTCCTGCCCATCATGTTCACCTTCATGCTGGCGCCTTTCGCCGCCGGCTTGGTGATCTACTGGGCGTGGAACAACTCGCTGTCGATGCTCCAGCAGTACACGATCATGCGCCGGCTCGGCGTGCCGATTGCCTTCGGCGCCAAGGCACCGGCGGCGGCCAGCGGCAAGCCGCCCGACAAACGCTAAGGCCTTATCTCCCGTCTTCCCGCACGCAGGAGGAGAAGGGTCGACGGTGTCGGATTCTCAGTTGCGACTAATTATCAATAGCAATATGGTCGCCGGACCTGTAGCCCAGAGTCCGGAGGATGCCGCCATGTCCCATGATTGCCCGGTCGAGGCGCGCACCCTGGACGATCTGCGGCTGGCGGAGCGCTTTGTGGTGTGGGCGCTGCGGGAGTGGCGGCTGCGCCGCGGCGAGGGCGAGACGCGGCCGCAGACGCTGCGGCGTGGCTTCCATCACGCCGATATCGGCGACGGGCTGACGCCGTTCTGTGACTTCATGGAGGCGCTGGTCGCTAGCACGCGCCGGCCGCTCGACGTGCGCTGCATGAACTGCCCCTATGTCAGCCCGGACGAGGATCGCGTGCTCGATGCGGTTGCGGCGACGCAGCGCGACCGCGACGAGATCGCCCAGGCGCTGCTGATGGATGCGCTGCCGCGCGCCGCCGCGCGCATTGCCGCCGCTCACCTCGCCGCCTTCGCGCACAAGATGGCCGAGGGTGGGCTGGTGCTGCCGCGCGGGCCGTCGCTGGCGACCGACCACGTCTCGATCTGCCGCGCGACCAATCCAGGGATCGCGCTGCTGCAGTAAGCCTGTCGCGATGGCGCGCGCGGTGCCCTATGGTGCCCTCAGATGCGCGCGTCCCACAGAGTTGCCTTGCCATGCTGAGTCGCACCGAGATCGCCCACGGGGTATCGGGGGCATGGCGCTTGATGTGGGGCGACGGCGGCGGGCTCTACATGCTGGACCGCACGCGCGAGGGTTTCTGGCGTTCGTTTCGCGTCGCCCTGCTGATCGCACCGTTGCAGGTCCTCTGCTCGCTGATCGCCTATCAGCGCATCGACACGATGGCCTCCGACAATCTGGTCATCCTGACCGAGGCGCTGCGCTACCTCATCGAGTGGACGGCCTTCCCCGTCGTGCTGCTCGAGATCGCGCGGCGTGCCGGCTGGACCCAGCGCTACATCGGCGCCGTGGTGGCGATGAACTGGGCCAACGTGCCGATGATGGTGCTGTGGACCATGACGGTGGCGATCGGCGAGATCGCGCCCGCCTGGCTGGGCGACGGGCTGTCGCTGGTGCTGACCATCATGGGCGTGTTCTGGCTGGTCCGCATCCTGCGCGAGGCGCTGTCGGTCGGCTTCGGTCAGGCGATCGCGCTGTCGCTGTTGAACCTGTGGATCAGCATCACACTATTCATCGTCGTCGGCAGCGTCATCGGGCGCCTGCCCACCACCCCGAGCTGAGCCGTCATAGCGCACCGCCGCGAGGTAGAGCCCGTCCGGCGGCGCGGTCGGCCCGCCACGCGTGCGATCGCACGCCGCCAGCACATCGGCGACGGTCTGCGCCGTCCACTTGCCCTCGCCGACCAGCTTCAACGTGCCGGCCATGATGCGCACCTGGTTGTGCAGGAAAGAGCGCGCGGCGATCTCCAGCCGGATCTCATCGCCCGCACGCGTCACGTCGAGCCGATCCAGGGTCTTCACCGGCGAGCGCGCCTGGCAGGCAGCGCTGCGGAAGCTGGTGAAGTCGTGCCGGCCGATCAGGCGCGCGGCTGCCGTCTGCATCGCCTCGACGTCGAGCGGCATGCCGACCTGCCAGGCGCGGCCGGCATCGAGCGCCAGCGGCGCACGCCGGTTGACGATGCGATAGAGATAGCGCCGCCCGGTCGCCGAGAAGCGCGCGTGGAAGGCATCGTCGACCAGTTCGGCGGCGATCACTGAGACCGACGCCGGCCGCAGATGCGCATTGAGCGCGTCGCGCACGGTGTCGGTCGTCGTTGGCCTGGCGATATCGACATGCGCCACCTGGCCGATGGCATGCACGCCGGCATCGGTGCGACCAGCGCCGTAGACCTGCGTACGCTCGCCGCAGAAGCCGAGCACAGCATCCTCCAGCGCCTGCTGCACCGAGGGCCCGTTGTCCTGCCGCTGCCACCCGACGAAGCCGCGGCCGTCGTACTCGATGGTCAGTCGGTAGCGCCTCATCAGACTGCCCTCGCCCCGCTTGCGGGGAGAGGGAGGGACCCGTCGCGCGCAGCGCGATGGGAGGGTGAGGGGTTGGTGCGACGGAGCGCAGCCGCGATTCGTGGTTGCCGGCCCCTCACCCCGACCCTCTCCCCGCTCGCGGGGAGAGGGAGTGATGCGTCGCTTCCGCTCATCTTGCCGGAGCGGCGAGCGGCACGGTGGTAGCAGGCAAGGTCACGCCATCGAGCGGAAAGCCGCGCGCGAAGGCGGCGCCATCGACCGCAGCTTTGCCCGGCCGCTGCAGCGACGTCAGGCGCAGGCCGCCGACGCCGCAGGCGACGACCGGCACGCCGTCGCGCGCGATGCTGACGCGGCCCGGTGTCCCCGAGGCCAGCGCCAAGGTCGCGCCGCGCAGCTTGATGCGCTCGATGCCACCGCCCGCCGCGGGCGCGTCGAAAAAAGCGCCTGGCCACGGCTCGAAGGCGCGTATCTGGCGCTCGAGCTCGGCGGCCGGCCGCCGCCAGTCCAGCGCGCCTTCCTCGCGGCCCAGCTTGTGGGCATAGGTGACGCCTTCGGTCGGTTGGGATACCGCCTGCAGGCTGCCGCCCACCAACCCATCAAGCGAAGAGACGATCAGGCGCGCACCCAGCGCCGCCAGCTCGTCGTGCAGCGCGCTGGCCGTCGTGTCGGCGCGGATCGGCACGCTCTCGGCCAGCAGCATCGGCCCCGTGTCGAGGCCCTCGTCCATGCGGATGATGGTGACGCCCGACTCCTCATCGCCGGCGAGGATGGCGCGATGGATCGGCGCCGCGCCGCGCCAGCGCGGCAACAGCGAGCCGTGGATATTGAGGCAGCCCAGCACCGGCGCCTCGAGGAAAGCCTTGGGCAGGATGTGGCCGTATGAGACGACCACCGCCGCATCGAGATCGAGCGCGCGGAAGGCAGCCGCCTCTTCCTCGGCACGCAAGGTGCGCGGCGTGCGCACGGCGATGCCGGCGCGATCGGCCACCTCGTGCACCGGCGTACGCTGCTCGCGCTGGCCGCGGCCGGCCGGTTTGGGCGCGCGGGTGTAGACGACGGCGATGTCGTGGCCAGCGGCGATCAGCGCCTCAAGCGCCGGGACCGCAAAGGCCGAGGTACCGAGAAATCCAAGCTTCATGCGCTGGCTTATGCCTTACCTTCCCCCGGAGGGGGAAGGTGCCGAAGGCGGATGGGGGATGTCGAAGACGGACATAGGCGTTCGTCTTCAACATCCCCCATCCGGCGCTGCGCGCCACCTTCCCCCTCCGGGGGAAGGTAATTTCAGAGCGCGTTCTCGCGTTCTTTGCGTTCCTTCACCAGCTTGCGCAGGATCATGTTGCGCTTGAGCGCCGAGATCTTGTCGATGAACAGGATACCGTCGAGATGGTCGATCTCGTGCTGCACACAGGTCGACAGCAGGCCGTCGCATTTCAGCTCCTGCTTCTGTCCGTCGCGGTCGAGGTAGCGCACGGTGACCTCGGCCGGACGCGTGACATCGGCGTAGTGCTCGGGCACCGACAGGCAGCCTTCGTTGTAGACCGCGTCGTCCTCGGAGGCGTCGATGATCTCCGGGTTGGCCATGAACAACGGGCCGACCTTGGTTTCCTCGCGATCGATCTCCAGCACGATCACGCGCTTGAGCACGCCGATCTGCGGCGCTGCCAGCCCGATGCCGGGCGCGGCATGCATGGTCTCCAGCATGTCGTCCATCAGCTGGCGGATCTCGGCGTCGACCGCGACCACCGAGGCCGAGAGCTGCTTCAGCCTCGGGTCGGGCGCGGTGATGATGGGCAGGATGGCCATGATTCCGGTACGGGAACAAAACGGGTCTGGAGACCCTAGGTATGGTCGGGGCCGGGCGCCGTCAAGGCGCCCGCCCGTCGCGGTTACCGGCGCTTCACCATGGTGCCGACGCCGGATTCGGTGAAGACCTCCAGCAGCAGGGCGTGCGGCACGCGGCCGTCCATGATCACCGCCGCCTCGACGCCGGCGTTCACCGCGTCGATGCAGTTCTCGACCTTGGGAATCATGCCGCCGGAGATCGTGCCGTCGGCGATCAGGGCGCGCGCCTGCTCGACCGTCATGTCCTCGATCACCTTGCCCTGCTTGTCGAGCACGCCGGGCACGTCGGTCAGGAACAGCAGGCGCTTGGCCTTCATCGCACCGGCGATCGCGCCGGCCGAGGTGTCGGCGTTGATGTTGTAGGTCAGCTCGTCGTCGACGCCGAAGCCGATCGGCGCGACGACGGGGATGACGTTGGCGCGCGCCAGCTGCTCCAGCACCATGACGTTGATCTTGGCCGGCTCGCCGACTTGCTGCAGGTCGACCTTGAGCAGCTCGCCGGTCGTGGGATTGCGCATCTCCTGAACTTTTCGCGCCAGGATCAAATTGCCGTCCTTGCCGCAGATGCCGACGGCGATACCGCCGCATTCGTTGATGTCGGCGACGATTGCCTTGTTGATGGAGCCGGCCAGCACCATCTCGACGATCTCCATGGTCGCCGCATCGGTGACCCGCAGGCCGTTGACGAACTCGCTCTTGATGCCGACGCGCTGGAGCATCTTGTTGATCTGCGGGCCGCCGCCATGGACCACGATCGGCTCCATGCCGACCTGCTTCATCAGCACGATGTCGCGCGCGAAGAGGTCGCCCAGCCTCGGGTCGGTCATGGCATGGCCGCCATACTTCACGACGAAGGTCGCACCCTCGTGACGTCGCATATAGGGCAGCGCCTTGGAGATCGTCTCCGCCATGCGGATGAGACGTCTTTGTTCCCTGTTATCCGGCTGCTGCACAGCGTCCGCCATCACCTAACCCTCGTTGCACAAAGCCCTCTCCCCGGCGGGGAGAGGGCTTGGTTGCTGCGACACATGAGTCTACCGCAATCTCTGCGGTGCCGCAAACGCGCGGCCGCGGCATTGCCGGCGCGAAGACGGATAGTCGAACGCCGCCGCCCGTCCTAGGTAAGGAACATGTCCGACCGCACAATCCAGCCTTATCGCCGCATCCAGGGCCTCGACTGGCAGGCCATCGGCCGCGATCTCGACGCGCTGGGCCACGCCGTCGTGCGCGACGTCCTCAGCGTCGCCGAATGCACCGCGCTCGGCCGCCTGTACGGCGAGGAGAAGCACTTCCGCAGCCGCGTGATCATGGCACGCCACGGCTTCGGCCTCGGCGAATACCAGTACTTCGCACGCCCGCTACCTCCCGTGATCTCCGCGCTGCGTGAGGCGGCCTATCCGCCGCTCGCCGCCGTTGCCAATCGCTGGTGCCGCGCGCTGGGCGAGCCCGAGGACTACCCCGACACGCTCGAGGCCTGGCTGAAGCGCTGCCACGATGCCGGCCAGACGCGGCCGACGCCGCTGCTGCTGAAATACGGCGCCGGCGACTGGAACGCGCTGCACCGCGATCTCTACGGCGACCTCGCCTTCCCGCTGCAGCTGACCGTGCTGTTGAGCAAGCCGGAGGCGGAGTTCACCGGCGGCGAATTCGTGCTGGTCGAGAATCGCCCGCGCCTGCAGTCGCGCGCCCATGTCGCGACCCTGGGCCAGGGCGACGCGGTGATCTTCGCGGTCGATCGCCGGCCGGTGAAGGGCTCGAAGGGCTGGTACCGCACCGCCATGCGCCACGGTGTCAGCACGATCACCTCAGGCGAGCGCATGACCCTTGGTGTGATCTTCCACGACGCCGCCTGAGCGGTCTCAGGCGTAGCTCACGACCTCGTACTCGATGCCGTCGGGATCGAGGAAGTAGAAGCGCCGGCCGGGATCATACGAATCGTGGCCGAACGGTGCGAGGCCGGCGGCCGTGACACGCGCCTCGACGGCGCCGAGATCGTCGACCTCGACGCCGACATGGTTGAGCGGCCGGCCCTTGGCGAAATCCTCGGCCGTGTAGCGCGCGTCGCGGCCGGTATAGAGCGCGATGTACTGCCGGTCGTCGCCGACATGGACGGTGCGACCGCCGTCGCGCGCCGGGCCGCTCCAGCGCACGCGCCAGCCGAACAGCGCACCCATCAAGCGGGCGGTGCGGTCAGGGTCGGTGACGGTGATGTTGACGTGCTCGATGCGCGGACCAGGCATGGCTCCGGCTCCTTTGCTGTTCGGGATCGATCTGCTTGCCCCATCCTGCAACCTCAAGTTAACTTGAGGTCAAGCTTTTCCGGAGGCTCGCGTGGCGCCGCCCGTCCTGCTCACCATCGGCCAGTTGGCCCACC
>JAFAZJ010000030.1 GCA_019239835.1 Alphaproteobacteria bacterium
GACGGCATCACCAGCGCGCCCAGCGCCCAGAGGATGCCGGTGACCGTGAACAGCACGTTCAGCGCATCGGCGAACCACGGCAGCCAGCCGGCGACGAAATGGTACTTCTGCCAGAAGGTCAGCTCGGTGCGCTTCGAGAGGATCTCGCGCGCGTGGCCCTTGAGGATCTGCATCGCGCCATAGGCCCAGCGGAAGCGCTGCTTCTTGTAGCCGGCGAAGTGGTCGGGCGTGAGCCCATGGCCGAAGCGCTCGCGACTGTAGGTGGCGCCGTAGCCCTTCTGCATCATGCGCAGGCCAAGCTCGGTGTCCTCGCAGATGCACCAGGTCGCCCAGCCGCCGAGCTCCTCCATCAGCTTGCGGCGGATGAGCGTCATCGTGCCGTGCTGGATGATGGCGTCGTATTCGTTGCGCAGGCACATGCCGATGTCGAAGAAGCCCGCATACTCCCAGTTCAGCATTTCCTTGAAGCGGTCGTCGCGCCAGTCGCGGTGGTCCTGCGGCGCCTGCACGAAGCCGATCTTGGGATTGTCGAACTGCGGCACCAGCGAGCGCAGCCAGTCCTTGCGCACGACGTAGTCGCTGTCGATCACCGCGACGATCTCGGCATCGGGCGCGGTCTGGCTCAGCACGTAATTCAGCGCGCCGGCCTTGAAGCCCTTCATCTCGTCGAAGTGGAAGAAGCGGAAGCGCTCGCCCAAGGTCTTGCAATACTCCTCGACCGGCCGCCACACCGCCGGGTCGCGGGTGTTGTTGTCGATGACGATGACCTCGAGATTCGGGTAGTCGAGCGCCGCCAGAGAATCGAGCGTCTGCATCACCATCGCCGGCGGCTCGTTGCAGATCGCCACGTGCAGCGAGACCTTGGGCCATACGCGATCGGCCTTCACGGGCGCCGTCAGCCTGACCTCGCGGTTCCAGCGCCGCGTCCAGATCACCTCGACCAGCTCCAGCGCCTGGGCCAGCACCATGGCCAGACTCAGCAGCAGGAAGGCCAGCAGCAAGCTCCAGCCCACGACCTGCCAGAGCGTCATGTAGATGCCGAAGCTCGCGTAGACGGCATAGACGAGGCCCGAGGCGGCCGCTGTGGTCAGGCCGGCGAAGACCAGCTCGCCCGTGAGCCGCATGCCACGCCAGAGCCACAGGAAGCCGAGGATGATCGGCAGCGCCAGCGCCAGCGACCACGACGCCAGCTTCCACCATTCCGGGAAGGCGACGATCGGCCCGCTCCAGGCGAATTTCTGCTCGCGGTCGGCGTTCCACATGCCCCAGTAGCCGCCGGCCATGCCCTCGAGGTCGTGGCTCTTCCACGGCTGGTCGAAGGCCTCGACGACGAAATGGTCGATCTTCTCGCGGCGCAGGAAGTCGACGGCATCGCGTATGTTCTTGGCCTGCAGCGCGGGCGAGGCGGACTTGAGCACCGGCGCACCGTCGCCGCGGCTGATGCGCGAGGCGCCGTTCGACGGCCAGCCGACCTCGGTGACGATGATGTTCTTGGTCGGGTAGACCTGACGCAGCTCCTCGATGCGGCGCTTCAGGTAGGCGACGTTTTCCTCGTTCGACTTCTCGTCCCAGTACGGCAGCGAGTGGATGGCGATGTAGTCGACCGCCTTCGCCAGCTCGGGAAATTTCAGCCAGATGTGCCATGGCTCGGCGGTCGAGACCGGCACCTTCACGTTGCGCTTCACGTGCTCGATGTACTTGATCAGCTGGGCCGGGCTGAGGTCGGTTTTGCCCTGGCTGCCGTCCCAGCGCAGGATGGTCTCGTTGCCCACCAGCACGCGCTCGACGTTGGCGTTGTCGTTGGCCATGCGGATCAGGGCGGCGGCGTCGCGCCGCGAAGGCTCGACGCGGTGATCGACCCAGGCGCCGGCGATGACCCGGATGCCGTACTGATCGGCGATGCGCGCCACCTTGTCGACGCCGTCGAGCGCCGTATAGGTGCGGATGAAACGCACGCGGCCGGCCAGCGTGCGCATGTCGCGCTCCATCTGCTCGACGCGGGGCTTGTCGCCGAGCGCGGCGTCCTGGTCCTTGGCGTAAGGCGCATACGTCACGCCGTGCAGCAGCCCCTCGATGGGCGGCGCGTCATAGGTGCGGGTGAAGAGATTCCACGCGCCGAACGTGGCGGCGATGGTGAGAATGACGGTGAGGAAAGCGGAGACGCGCATGCTGGACGGCAGAAGCCCTGCAACCTTCGCGCCAGCGTGCGACCGGGACCCGTTCGTCCGCCACGACCGGACCCGCTCGAGCAGCGGGTGGCAACAGGGCGGTGCGTCGGTGCCGGTCGGCTGTGCCACCAGCGACGTGCTGCCTGACCTCTTCGAGGCTCTTCCCTGCGCCTGTTTCCTCGACGCCGACCCTCTTCGGCGCCGATCGGGCGACTGGCGCTTCTATAGCCGTCCACCAGGGCTGTGGACAAGAGGCGTAACGTCTTGAAATAAGGAATCATTTCGACGCAACGGCCGACCGTCGCGACAATGCGGCGAAGGTTGGGTCAAAGATGTGTGACAAATTAAGCCGATGAGCATCGAAGCTTCCGTCGCCGTACCCATTCGCCGCCGGCCGAGCCTGTTGTCGCTCGCGGCCTGCGCCATCGGCCTGCTGGTCGCGATCCCGATCCTCGGCGTGCTGGTGCATCTGCTGCGGCCCAGCGGCGAGGCGTGGCGCGAGACCGCCGGCATCGTGCTGCCCGGCTTCCTGCTCAACACCGTCGTGATGCTGCTCGCCGTCGCCATCGGCACGACGATCATCGGCACGGGCACCGCCTGGCTGGTGGTGATGTGCCGCTTCCCGGGACGACGGCTGTTCGAATGGGCGCTCGCCTTGCCGCTCGCCGTGCCGGCCTACGTGATGGCCTACACCTGGACCGACCTGCTGCAATTCGCCGGGCCGGTGCAGACGGCGCTGCGCGAGGCGTTCGGCTGGGGCGCGCGCGATTACTGGTTCCCCGAGATCCGCTCGGTCGGTGGCGCGGCGAGCATGTTCGTCTTCGTGCTCTATCCTTACGTCTACCTGCTCGCCCGCACCGCCTTCATCGAGCAGTCGGTCTGCGCGCTCGACGCCGGGCGCATCCTTGGCAACGGACCGTGGCGCAACTTCACGCGCGTGGCGCTGCCCCTCGCCCGTCCCGCCATCGCCGCCGGCGCGGCATTGGCGCTGATGGAGACGCTCGCCGATTTCGGCACCGTCGCCTATTTCGAAGTCCAGACCTTCACCACAGGCATCTACCGCGCCTGGTTCACCTACAACGACAAGGTAGCCGCGGCGCAGCTCGCCAGCCTGCTGCTGGTCTTCGCCATCGCCCTGCTGACGATCGAGCGTCGCTCGCGCGCCGACCGCCGCTTCCACCACACCACGCCGCGCTATCGCCCGCTGCCGGCGCATCGCCTGACCGGCGGGCGGGCGATCGCCGCGACGCTGGCCTGCGCCCTCCCGCTGGCGATCGGCTTCGTGATCCCCGCCCTGGTGCTGCTGCGCTTCGCGATCTTCTCCGGCGACGCACAATGGGGCGCGCGCTACCTCGGCCTCGCGTTCAACAGCGTCACCGTCGCGGCGCTGACCGCCATCGTCACCGTGCTGGCCGCTCTGGGCCTGGCGTATGCCGCGCGAATCATGCGCCGCGGCCCGACCGTCTGGGTCGCACGCTTCGCCGGGCTGGGCTACGCCGTGCCGGGCATCGTCATCGCCGTCGGCGTGCTCTCGCCGGTGGCCGCCTTCGACAATCAGCTCGATGCCCTGCTGCGCCGCACGTTGGGCATCTCCACCGGCCTGCTGATCACCGGCACCATCGCCGGCGTGGTCTACGCCCTGGTGGTGCGCTTCCTCGCCGCCGCGCTGCAGCCGATCGAGGCCGGCCTCGCCAAGGTCACGCCCAACCTCGACGGCGCAGCTCGCACCCTGGGCGCCGCGCCGGGCGAAGCGCTACGCCGCGTGCACGCGCCAATGCTCAGGGGCGCGCTGGCCACCGCCGGGCTGATCGTCTTCGTCGATGCGATGAAGGAGCTGCCGGCCACCCTGATGCTGCGGCCCTTCAACTTCGACACGCTGGCGGTGCAAGCCTACAACCTGACCCGCGACGAACGCCTCGCCGAGGCCTCGACCGCAGCGCTCAGCATCCTCGCCGTCGGCCTGCTGCCGCTGATCGTGCTCACCCGCACCATCCTCGGCGCCCGACCCGGCAGCGCCGAGCCGCCGCTGTGAGCGCGCCGACTGTCACGCGAATTGCATCTCGCGCCGGGACAATGGACGCCTCTACACTGCCGGGGCTCGGGGGAGATAGCTGATGGCGTATGATTACGACCTGGTGGTGATCGGCTCAGGG
>JAFAZJ010000080.1 GCA_019239835.1 Alphaproteobacteria bacterium
GCTTGCCGCCGCCGAGCAAACGGCGTTAAGTTGGCATAGGCTTACTTTTGCTGAGGGTATGGGATGCGCTCGCTGCCGTCGCTCAACGGCGTGAAGGCGTTCGAGGCGGCGGCCCGTCTCGGCGGCTTCGCCGGTGCGGCGGAGGAGCTGAACGTCACCCCGGCGGCCATTAGCCGACTGGTTCGTCTGCTCGAGGCACGACTGGCGGTGCCGCTGTTCGAGCGTCGCGCCAATGGTCTGCGATTGACTCCGGCCGGCGTCGCCTATCGCGACGGCCTGACGCCGATCCTCGATTCGCTCGCGACCCTGACCACGCAGGTGTGCGATGCCGGGCGTGGCCGCGTACTCACCGTCGGCGTCGGCCCGACCTTCGCGATCCGCTGGCTGATCCCGCGTCTGGCGGCGTTCCGTGCCGAGGCGCCCGATATCGAGGTGCGCATCACCACGGGCGGCGCCACCGTGCCCTTCGCCGAGGACTGGACCTGCGGCATCCGGCTGGGCGACGGCGATTGGCCCGGCTTCGTCGCTGAGCAGCTGTTCGCTGCCGATCTCGTGCCGGTCTGCGCGCCGTCGGCAGCAATGCGATTGCGCAAGCCCGAGGATCTGCGACGCGCGACCTTGCTGCGCGTTGGGCATGCGCGCGAGGACTGGCCGAGTTGGCTGAAGGCCGCGGAGGTCGGCGAGGTGCGAATCGACGGGCCGGTGTTCGAGTACTACGGCCATGCGCTGCAGGCGGCGGCCGATGGGCTCGGCGTGGCGATGGGCATCCGCCCTTACATCGACGACGATCTCGCCGCCGGCCGGCTGGTCGCGCCCTTTGCGCTGTCGGTTCCGAAGGGGACGAGCTGGTACCTGATCTACCGCCCGCACCGTGCGGTGGAGGAGGGCTTCAAGGCATTCCGCAGCTGGATTACGGCGGCGGCGGTCAGGCCAGCACGACCGAGAGCACGCCGAGCGAGAAGCTGAACGACACCGCCAGCATCGGCGAGACGGCGAGGAAGCGGATGCGATCGGGCAGCGCGTCCCAATGGCGGAAAGCGCCCACCACTGCGGCGATGGCGGGGATCATGCCGATCAGCCAGAAGATCAGCGCCATGACGGCGCCGACATCGCGCAGCCTATCGCTGGTGCCGACGAGGCCGTAGCCGACGATGACGGCAGGGACTGCCGACGCGAAGAACGTCCACGCCCAGATCGAGCGCAGTCGCAGGCTGCGAATGATCGCTCCGATGTCGGATGTCGTTGCCAAGTTACCTTCCCCCGGAGGGGGAAGGTGCCCGAAGGGCGGAAGCGGGATGTCGAAGACGAACGCCGGGGTCCGTCTTCAACATCCCCCTTCCGTCGCTCCGCGCCACCTTCCCCCTCCGGGGGAAGGGAAGGCGGTGCGAAGCGGTCACCTCGATCTCAGCCCTTGAACGAGCCGTCGGCGCGCATCTCGGTGAGTGTCGCGTCGAAGGCCTTGCGCAGGCGGTTGAAGAGCTCGTCGGTCTCGGCCTGGGTGATCACCAGCGGTGGGCAGATGGCGATGCGATCGGCCATGTTGCGGATGATCAAGCCGGCTTCCATCGCATGCTTGGCGATCCGGTTGCCGGCCGCGCCGGCCGGCTCGAAGGCCGCCTTGGTCTTCTTGTCGGCCACCACCTCGATGGCGCCCATCAGGCCCACGCCCATGGTCTCGCCGGTCAGCGGATGATCCTTGAACGAGTGCAGGCGCGACTGGAAATGCGGTGCCAGGCGCGCGGCGTGGCCGAACAGGTCGGTCTCGTCGTAGATCTTCTGCGCCTCGAGCGCGACGGCGGCGGCGACCGGATGGCCGGAGTAGGTGAAGCCGTGGCCCCACACGCCGATCTTGTCGCTCTCCGTCATCAGCGCCTGGTAGACGCGCTCGCTTACCATCACCGCCGAGATCGGCAGGAACGAGGCCGACAGCGCCTTGGCGCAGCTCAGAATGTCGGGCTTCATGCCCATGGTCTGGCTGCCCCAGGTGTTGCCGGTGCGGCCGAAACCGCAGATCACCTCGTCGGAGATCAGCAGGATGTCGTGCTTCTTCAGCACGGCCTGGATCTTCTCGTAGTAGCCCTTGGGCGGCACGATCACGCCGCCGGCGCCCATCACGGGCTCGCAGATCATCGCCGCGACGGTGTCGGGGCCTTCCTTCTGGATCAGCGCCTCGAGCTCCTCGGCGCAGCGCGTGGCGAACTGCTCCTCGCTCTCGCCGTCCTTGGCGAAGCGGTAGTAGTGCGGGCAGCTGGTGTGCAGGATGCCCTGGATCGGCAGGTCGAAGGAGCGGTGGTTGGTCGGCAGGCCGGTCAGGCTGGCCGAGGCCACGGTGACGCCGTGATAACCCTTGATGCGGCTGATGATCTTCTTCTTCTGCGGCCGGCCCAGCGCATTGTTCATGTACCAGACCATCTTGATGACGCTGTCGTTCGCCTCCGAGCCGGAATTGGCGAAGAACACCTTCGACATCGGCACCGGCGCCATCTCGAGCAGCTTCTCGGCGAGGTTGATCGCCGGCTCGTGGCTGCGGTGGTTGAACGAGTGATAGAACGGCAGCTGGCGCAGCTGGTCGTAGGCGACCTTGGCCAGGCGCTCGTTGTCGAAGCCGAGCGACGCCGACCACAGGCCGGCCATGCCCTCGATGTACTCCTTGCCGTCGTCGTCGATGACGTGGACGCCGCGGCCGCGGACGATGGTGAGCGGGCCTTCGCTCTCGTGCTTCTTGAAGTTGGTGTAGGGGTGCAGATGCGAGGCGATGTCGCGCGCGGCGTTGGAGTTGCCGCGCAGCGAGCGCGTGATCTGATTCATGGGGACCCTCCGGGATTTCGGGGCGCACTCTAGCGTCGCACTCGCGACGCTGTCCATGCGCGCCCCGGCCGGATGGGGATAGCCCTTACTGCCCCGCGAACTTGTTGGCGGTGTTCATCAGCATGTCGCCGAGCTTGTCGGCCATCACGTGCAACACGCCGACGATGGCCATGGCGATGGTCATCGCGAGCATCGCGTATTCGATGACGACGGTACCGGTCTCGTCGGCCCAAATGTTGCCGATCAGGTTCAGGAGTGAGGACCACATGGCGGCGTCCTCCCTCAGTGGGCCGGCGCCAGGCCGAAAGCGGCCAGCGCGCGGGCGAAGGAACCGTAGTTCAGCAGCAGGGTGGACGCGGCCATCAGCGCAAAGCCGAGGATGGCGCTGACATGGAACGTGTCGCGATCGATATGAGCCAGGGCCAGCAGACGGAAGGACGCGGGCGCGGGCATGCAAGCGGCCGAAACGGCCGACTTAAAGTCGCTCGTCATCTTATTATCCCCCAGAAATCAATTGCTTATATGCTTTGTACTGAACATGTCCTTTATACACGCCCGCCATGCCGAAATCAAGGGCAACGTGAATTTCCCGCGAAAAAATCGACATAGAGACTGCCGATGTTCGGGCGTGAAATAGGCAGCGCTTTGCTTGTATGCTCGATAGCACAAGTGCTGGCGGCCGGTGGTTCAGGGGTGAATCGCTGCCGGTACCACAAGAGAGGGAGTGTTCTTATGGGCAAGTTTTCGCGTTGGGGCCTCGTGGGCGCGGCGGCGCTCGCGCTGACGCTGGCCATCGCGCCGGCCTCGGCCAAGACCTTCAAATGGGGCAATGCCGGCGACGTCAGCTCGATGGACCCGTATGCGCGGCAGGAGACCTTCCTGCTGACCTTCACCCAGAACATCTACGACCCGCTGGTTCGCCGCGACAAGAACCTCAAGCTGGAGCCGGCGCTGGCCGTGAAGTGGGGCCAGGTCGACAAGAACACGTGGTTCTTCGACCTGCGGCCGGGCGTGAAGTTCTCGGATGGCACGCCGTTCACGGCCGACGACGTGGTGTTCTCACTGAACCGCGCCAACGGGCCCGGCTCGAACATGGGCAGCAACTTCGCCTCGGTGAAAGAGATCCGCAAGGTCAGCGACCTGCGCGTCGAGGTGATCACCAAGTATCCCGACCCGCTGCTGGCCGACAAATGGGCGGCGCTGGGCATGATGTCGAAGGCCTGGGCGGAGAAGAACAACGCCGTCAATTCCGCCGACATGACCAAGAACGAGGAGAACTACGCCACGCGCAACGCCATGGGCACCGGCCCCTTCATGCTGAAGGAGCGTCGTGCCGGCGAGCGTACCGTGCTGGTTCCCAACCCGGGCTGGTGGGACAAGCCGACCCATAACCTCACCGAGGTGATCTTCACGCCGATCCCCAACGCTGCGACCCGCGTGGCGGCGATCAAGGCGGGCGACATCGACATGATGTACGAGGTGCCGCCGGCCGACACCGAGACCCTGAAGCGCGATCCCAACATCGCGGTTCTCGAGGGCCCGGAAACCCGCATCGTCTATCTCGGCATGGACCAGGAGCGTAACGAGCTCGTCGAGTCCAGCGTCAAGGGCAAGAACCCGTTCAAGGACAAGCGGGTACGCGAGGCGATCTACCGCTCGATCGACGTCGATGCGATCAAGCGCACGGTGATGCGCGGCCAGTCCTTCCCGACGGCGCTGATGGTCGCCCCGGGCATCAACGGCTACATGAAGGACCTCGACAAGCGCCCGGCGCTCCTGAAGCCGGACGAGGCCAAGAAGCTGCTGGCCGATGCCGGCTATCCGCAGGGCTTCGAGGTCGGCATGGATTGCCCGAACGATCGCTACGTCAACGACGAGAAGATCTGTCAGGCTGTCGTGGCCATGCTGGCGCGCATCGGCATCAAGGTGAATCTGCTGGCGCAGACCCGCAACCTCTACTTCGCCAAGATCCTGCGCAAGGGCGACGGCTCGCCCGGCACGACCAGCCTCTACATGCTCGGCTGGTCGCCGGCGCAAACCTACGACGTGCACAACGTGTTCGAGGCGCTGATCCAGACCCCGAACGCGGCGACCAAGAAGGGCATGTTCAATGCCGGCGGCTACTCCAACCCGGAGCTCGACAAGCTCGCCGACGCCATGGAGCAGGAGACCGACAAGACCAAGCGCGACGCGATGATCGCCGCGGCCACCAAGCTGTACGTCAACGACTACGCCTATATCCCGCTGCATCAGCAGGCGGTGGTGTGGGCGGCGCGCAAGAACATCAGCCTGGTGCAGCCGGCCGACAACAGCTTCCCGCTGCGCTTCGTCACCATCAAGTAGACCAGCGACACAATGCCGGCCCCGGTCAGGAACTGACCGGGGCCGGTTCCGTTTTGCCGTCGATCCTGCTAGGCATGGCCCCGAATCGGGGTCACGACCCAACCTATGCTCGCATTTGTCTTGAGACGACTTGCCCAATCCGTCGCCGTTCTGCTGACGGTGGGCGTGGTCGCGTTCTTCATGTTCCGCTACGTCGGCGATCCGATCAACGCCATGGTCGGCCAGGACACCTCGCTGCAGGAGCGCGACGAGCTGCGCCAGAAGCTGGGCCTCAACGACCCGGCGCCGATCCAGTTCCTGCGCTTCATCGGCAATGCCGCGCAGGGCAAGTTCGGCCTGAGCTACCGCACGTCGGAGCCGGTCGGCCGCATGATCCTGGAGCGCATGCCGGCGACCTTGGAGCTGTCGTTCTGCGCGGCGATGTTCTCGCTGCTCGTCGGCGTGCCGATGGGCGTCTACACGGGCCTCTATCCCCGCCACTGGTCGAGCAAGCTGCTGCAGGCCGTGTCGCTGATCGGCGTCTCGCTGCCGACCTTCCTGGTCGGCATCCTGCTGATCCTGGTCTTCGCGGTGTTCCTGCGCCTGCTGCCGTCCTTCGGACGCGGCGAGACCGTCGATATCGGCTGGTGGAGCACCAACTTCCTCACCACCAAGGGCCTGCTGGCGCTGATCATGCCATCGATCACGCTGGGCCTGTTCCAGCTCACCCTGATCATGCGGCTGGTGCGCTCGGAGATGCTCGAGGTGATGCGCACCGACTTCATCAAGTTCGCCCGCGCGCGCGGGCTGTCCAATCGCGCCATCAATTTCGGCCACGCGCTGAAGAACACCCTGGTGCCGGTGATCACCATCGCCGGCCTGCAGCTGGGCGCGATTATCGCCTTCGCGGTCGTCACGGAGACCGTGTTCGCCTGGCCGGGCATGGGCCAGCTCTTCATCCAGTCGGTGCAGTTCGCCGATATCCCTGTCATGGCGGCCTACCTGATGTTGATCGCGTTCCTGTTCGTGGTCATCAACGTCATCGTCGACCTGCTGTACTTCCTGGTCGATCCGCGCCTGCGCAGCCAGGGCGGCGCGGCGCGCGTGTCGGGGCACTGAGATGGACTGGTACCGCCGCGCCATCGACAGCGATATCTGGTGGAGCTTCAAGTCCTCGACCACGACGGTCGTGGCGGCTTCCGTCACCTTGTTCATCTTCGCCATGGCCTTCCTCGCGCCCATTCTGGCGCCGCACACGCCGTTCGACCCGGCGACCTTGTCGCTGTCCGACGGCCTGCGGCCGCCGGTGCTGTTTTCGCCGGAGGGCGACTGGAGCTTCCCGCTGGGTACCGACGATCAGGGCCGCGACGTGCTGTCGGCGATCATGTACGGCACCCGCCTGTCGCTGGAGGTGGGCTTCGCCGCCGTCATCGCCGCCATGCTGATCGGCATCACCCTGGGCCTGATCAGCGGCTATGTCGGCGGCGCGATCGACGCGGTGATCATGCGCGTCGCCGATGTGCAGCTGACCTTTCCGGCGATCCTCGTGGCGCTGCTGATCGACGGCATGGTGCGCGGCATCATCTCGGTGAAGCGCCACGACGAGATCGCGATCTATGTCGTCGTCGGTGCGATCGGCCTGTCCTTCTGGGTGCAATACGCCCGCACCGTGCGCAGCTCGGTGATGGTCGAGAAGAACAAGGAGTACGTGCAGGCCGCCCGCGTGATCGGCCTGTCGCCGATGCTGATCATGGTGCGCCACGTGCTGCCCAACGTGACCGGACCGGTGATGGTGATCGCCACCATCAATCTCGGCCTGGCGATCATCACGGAGGCGACGCTGTCATTTCTCGGTGTCGGCCTGCCGTCGACCGAGCCGTCGCTGGGCACCCTGATCCGGCTGGGCAACGACATGCTGCAATCGGGCGACTGGTGGGTCAGCCTGTTCCCCGGTGTCACGCTCGCCGTGCTTGTGCTGGCCGTGAACTTGCTGGGCGACTGGTTGCGCGACGCCCTCAATCCCAAGCTGCGATGAGGCCCGAGCGCATGACCGCCGGATCCAACCAGACGCCGCTGCTCGAGGTCCGCAACCTGCGCGTCGAGTTCCCGACGCGTCGCGGCACCCTGGTGGCGGTCGACGATGTCTCGTTCTCGATCGCGCCCGGCGAGGTGCTCGGCGTGGTGGGCGAGTCCGGTGCCGGCAAGTCGCTGACCGGTGCGGCGATCATCGGCCTGCTCGAACCGCCCGGTCGCATCGCCGGCGGCGAGGTGCTGCTCGAAGGCGAGCGTATCGACAATCTGCCCTACGAGCGCATGCGCCGGATCCGCGGCGCACGCATCGGCGCGATCTTCCAGGACCCGCTGACCAGCCTCAATCCGCTCTATTCGATCGGCCGCCAGCTGGTCGAGACCATCCAGACGCATCTGCCGCTCTCCGCCGCCGAGGCGCGCAAGCGGGCCATCGATCTGCTGAAGGAAGTCGGCATCCCCGCAGCCGAGTCGCGCATCGATCACTATCCCCACCAATTCTCCGGCGGCATGCGCCAGCGCGTGGTGATCGCCTTGGCGCTCTGCGCCAATCCGCGCCTGATCGTCGCCGACGAGCCTACCACCGCGCTCGACGTGTCGATCCAGGCGCAGATCATTGCGCTCCTGAAGCGGCTGTGCCGCGAGCACGGCACCGCGGTGATGCTGGTGACGCACGACATGGGCGTGATCGCCGAGACCGCTGATCGCGTCGCGGTGATGTATGCCGGTCGCCTCGCCGAGATCGGCCCGGTGCGCGACGTGGTGAAGAACGCCAGCCACCCCTATACGCGCGGCCTGATGGGCTCGATCCCCAGCCTGGGCGTGCGCAGCGAGCGGCTGACGCAGATCGATGGCGCCATGCCGCGCTTGACCGCGATTCCCACGGGCTGTGCTTTCAACCCGCGCTGCCCAGAGGCTGGTCAACGCTGCACCGTCGAGCGCCCCGATTTGATGCCGGCCGGCGTGACGCGCGCGGCGTGCTGGCTCTATGCGCCTGGCGGCGTCGGCGCGGCTTTGACGAGGGAGGCGGCGAATGCCTGACACAGGCGTCGCGGTCACCCGTCCACCGGCGTCCGGCGGCAAGCCGCTGGTGCGGCTGTCAGCATTGAAGCGCTATTTCGATGTGTCGCCACCATGGCTGGCGCGCGTCCTGGAGCGCAAGCCGCGGGCCGTCGTGCAGGCGGTCGCCGGCGTCGACATCGAGATCAAGAAGGGCGAGACCTTCTCGCTGGTGGGCGAGTCCGGCTGCGGCAAGTCGACGGTGGCGCGTCTCGTCGTCGGCCTCTATCCGCCGACCGACGGCTCGATCGAGTTCGACGGCAACGACATGGCGCACAAGCGCGGCGCCGCCGAGATGGCGGCGATCCGCCGGCGCATGCAGATGATCTTCCAGGACCCGTTCGCCAGCCTCAATCCGCGCTGGCGCGTGTTCGACATCATCGCCGAGCCGATCCGCGCCTTCAAACTGGCCAGCTCCGCGCAGGACGTTCGCAAGCGCGTCGATGATCTGCTGCGCCAGGTGAAGCTGACGCCGGCCGACGGCTCGAAATATCCGCACGAATTCTCCGGCGGACAGCGCCAGCGCATCTCGATCGCACGCGCGCTCGCCAGCCGACCCGAATTCCTGGTGTGCGACGAGCCGACCTCGGCGCTCGACGTCTCGGTGCAGGCGCAGATCCTCAACCTGATGATGGAGCTGCAGCGCGAGCACGGGCTGACCTATCTGTTCATCAGCCACAACCTCGCGGTCGTCTATCACATCAGCACGCGCGTGGGCGTGATGTATCTCGGCCGCCTGGTCGAGGTCGCCGATACCGACATGTTGTTCAAGCGGCCCAAGCATCCCTATACGCGCATGCTGCTGGACACGATCCCCGACCTCGACATGACTGGCCGGCAGCGATCGCCGGTGGCGGGCGAGGTGCCCAGCCCGATCAACCCGCCCTCGGGTTGTGCCTTCCACCCGCGCTGCCCGTTCGCCAACGAGCGCTGCAAGCGCGAGCGGCCGGCGTCGATCGCCATCGAGGGTGGGCTGGTGGCCTGTCACGCCATCGAGGAAGGTCGGCTGAAGATCGAAGATCGCAGCTACGGCGTGCGCGCCTGATCCACGACCTCGGCGCGCACAGGGAGTGCCGGCCGACAGCTTCTTCCAGGCGATCGCGGAGTTGCGTCTGGGTCAACGCTGAACCCCCTTGCGCCGTTGCATTGTCGCATGCGCTTTCATCTGCTTGACGCTGTGATTTGCCACCCCATTTCA
>JAFAZJ010000090.1 GCA_019239835.1 Alphaproteobacteria bacterium
CGATGCGTGCACGCGACACGGTCTCGAGGTTCTTGCCGAGCTGGATGAGCTGCTTGCCGAAGGCGGTGCGGGTCGAGCCGCGCTTGACCATCAGGTCGAGCGCCTTCTCGGCCTGGCCGATCGAGCGCATGCAGTGATGGATGCGGCCCGGCCCCAGGCGCAGCTGCGAGATCTCGAAGCCGCGGCCCTCGCCCAGCAGGATGTTCTCCTGCGGCACGCGCACGTTGTCGAACTTGAGGTGCATGTGGCCGCGCGGCGCGTGGTCGTGGCCGAAGACATACATCGGCCCGAGGATCTTCACGCCGGGGGTGTCGATCGGCACCAGGATCTGCGACTGCTGGAACTGCGGCGACGCATCAGGGCTGGTCTTGACCATGGTGATCATGATCTTGCAGCGCGGATCGCCGGCCCCTGAAATGAAATACTTCTCGCCGTTGATCACCCATTCATCGCCATCAAGCACGGCGCGGGTCTCGATGTTCTTGGCATCGGACGAGGCGACGTTCGGTTCGGTCATGGCGTAGGCCGAGCGGATCTCGCCGTTGAGCAGCGGCTTGAGCCACTTCTCCTTCTGCGCCGGCGTGCCGACTCGCTCCAGCACCTCCATGTTGCCGGTGTCGGGCGCCGAGCAGTTCAACGTCTCCGACGCCAGCGGCCACTTGCCGAGCTCGGCGGCGATGTAGGCGTAGTCGAGATTGGTCAGGCCTCGGCCAATCTCCGAGCCGGGCAGGAAGAAGTTCCACAGGCCGGACGCCTTGGCCTTGTTCTTGGCGGTCTCGAGCAGCTCGAGCTGGCCCGGCGCCCAGCTCCACGGGTCCTTGCGACCCTCGCCGAGCTTGAAGAACTTCTCCGAGATCGGCTCGACGTTCTCGGCGATGTGCTTCTTCACCGCGTCGAACAGCGGCTGCGCCGCCTTCGACATGGCGAGGTTGTTGAGCTCAGCCTCGACATCGGGGCGCTCGGGACGATCGGGGCGGATTGCCGCTGCTTTCTGGCTCATTGGGGTCTCCTCGCTTCCAGCCGGTTTTGATGGGATTGATGCATCTTACAGAGCCTGCCGGCGAGGTCACCGCAACGGAAATTGACGGCAGACAATCGCGGTGCGGACTGCCACGATTGCGCAAAATCGACGGAGGAAACCACGTGATGAAGACCATCACCCGCCGCGGCGCGCTCGCGGGCGCCGCCGGACTGGCGGCCGCCACCAGTCCCGGCTTCTCGCGCGCCCAGGCCGTCAAGCCGCGCCTCACCGTGATCTCGCAATGGTCGGCCGGCAGCGATGGCGCTGCGATCACGGCGCTGGGCAAGAAATTCGAGGAGAAGGGCGGCGTCTGGCAGCATTCGCCGGTGCCCGGCTTCACCACCGAGATGATGAACAAGCTGCGCGCGCAGATCATGGCGGGCGATCCGCCAGCCTGCTCGCAGCTCAAGGGCCCGGAGATCGCCGCCTGGTCGAAGATCGCGCCTGTCGCGACCCTCGACGAGCTCGTGGCCGCCGCCGGCTACGAGAAGGTTGTCGCTCCAGATCTGGCGAAGCTGCACAAGCCCGGCGGCAAATGGATCGCGCTGCCGCTGCAGATCTACAGCACCAACATGCTGTTCCTGTCCAAGCGCGCGATGGACAAGGCCAAGGCCGACAAGGTCCCCGTCACCTGGGCCGACTTCAACGCGCTGGCCGAGCAGATGAAGGCGGCCGGCGTCACCCATCCGATCGCCAATGGCGGCACGCGGCCCGACGACGGACAGAAATTCGAGGCCGCGATCGCGGGCATCAGCCCGACGGTCTATCGTGCCGCGTTCATGAACCTCGACGCCAAGGCGCTGAAGGCGCCCGAGGTGAAGGCGGCTTTCGCGCAGGTGCGCAAGATCGCCGACTGGATGGATCCCAACACCGCAGCCCAGCACTACTCGACCAACCTCAAGCGCTTCGTCGCCGGCGAGATGGGCATGATGATCCAGGGCGGCTGGGCGCAGGGCGTGCTGCTGAATTCGGGCTTCAAGCTCGAGGATTTCATCATCGCGCCGGGTCCTTCGGACAACGGCAAGCCGGTGTTCCTGCTCAACGCCGACGCCTTCATCTTCTGGCAGCGCAAGGAGGCCGATCTGCAGGCCGGCCAGAAGCTGATGGCCCAGTTGGTGATGGATCCGGCGATCCAGACCATGTACTCGCAGATCACCGGCTCGATCCCGGTGCGCACCGACGTCGATCTCTCGGGCGCCGGCTGGTCCGACGGCCAGCGCCGCACCGCCGCCGCGCTCAAGGATGCCGTCGCGTCCAACCAGGCCGTGCTCAGCCTCGCGCACAACATGGCCCAGGAGAACGGCATGACGGCGGCGATCATCGACGTGCTGACCGAGTACGTGAAGAACAAGAGCATCACGCCGGACCAGGCAGTCGCGCGCCTCACCGATGCCGTGGAGGGAGCGCGTTGAGCACACGGCCGGCGACGCTCGACACGATGCGTCGCCTGCCCGAGTATCTGGTGATCTGGGTGCCGCTGCTGCTCGCCGCCGGTCACCTGATCAGCTTCGCGTTGTGGACGATCTGGGTGTCGTTCACCCCCTCGACACTCGTGCCGGTGACGGGCTGGGTCGGCCTGCGCAACTACAACGCCGTGCTGGCGACGCGGAACTGGAACATCGCGTTCGACAACCTGCTGCTGTTCGGCACCGCCTTCGTGCTCCTGAGCCTGCTGATGGGCCTTGGCCTGGCGATCCTGCTCGACCAGCGCATTCGCGGCGAGAACGTGCTGCGCTCGATCTTCCTCTACCCGCTGGCGCTGTCCTTCGTCGTCACCGGCACGGCGTGGAGCTGGCTGCTCAATCCCGGCATCGGCATCCAGAAGCTGGTCAACAATTTGGGCTGGACGTCCTTTCGCTTCGACTGGCTGATCGACCGCGACATGGCGATCTGGACCATCGTCATCGCCGCCGTCTGGCAATCCTCGGGCTTCGCCATGGCGCTGTTCCTCGCCGGCCTGCGCTCGGTCGACGCCGATCTCGTGAAGGCGGCGCAGATCGATGGCGCCGGCCCCCTGCGCATCTACCGTCGCGTGATTCTGCCGGTGCTGTGGCCGATCACCGTCACCGTGGTGGTGATTCAGCTGCAATTCGCCATCACCACCTTCGACCTCGTGCGCGCGCTGACCGGCGGCGGTCCGGGCATCGCCACGCAACTGCCGGCGCTGGTCGTCTACGACTTCATGTTCCAGCGCGGCCTGCTCGGGCGCGGCGCGGCGGCGGCGGTGCTGATGCTGCTGACCCTGCTCGCCGTGCTGCTGCCCTACTGGGCGTGGCGCTATGTCCAGCACAGGCGCGCGTCCCGTGCATAGGGGCGCCTTCACGCCGGGCCGGGCCTTCGTCTACGCCGTCGTCTGCCTGATCGCGGCCGCCTACCTGCTGCCGTTCGCCGTCGTGGCGCTGAACTCGCTGCGCACCGCCGAGGAGATCGCGCAAACCTCGATGATCGGCTGGCCGCAGAGCTGGGCGTTCGGCAACTACGCCATCGCCTGGGACAAGTTCTGCGTCGCGCAGACCTGCTCGGGCATCCAGCCCTACATGGCGAACTCCGCCCTGGTCACGATCCCGGCGACCATCATCTCGACCCTGCTCGGTGCCGTAGCCGGCTATGCCGTCTCGCTCTGGCGTTTCCCCGGCGATCGCTGGATCTACGGCATCATCACCATCGGCATCTTCCTGCCACAGCAGATGCGCCTGCTGCCCTGGACCATCGTGCTGCGCGAGACGGCGCTGACCAACACGCTGACCGGCCTGGTGCTGATCCACACCATTCAGGGCCTCAGCTTCACCACGCTGTTCTGCCGCAACTACTACGTCGCCATCCCGCAGGAGCTGATGCGCGCGGCACGCATCGACGGCGCCGGCTTCTTCCGCATCTTCTGGCGCATCGTGCTGCCGCTCTCGCCGCCCATTCTGATCGTCACCGTGATCTGGCAGTTCACCCATATCTGGAACGAGTTCCTCTACGGCGTGACGTTCACCACCGGCCAGCAGCAACCGGTCACCGCCGCGCTGATATCACTCACCGCCGCCGTCGCCGACGTACCGCAGCATGGCGTGCAGAGCGCCGCCGTCATGATCGCCGCCCTGCCCACGCTGCTCGTCTATCTCTTCGGCGGCCGCTACTTCGTGCGTGGCCTGACCGCCGGCGCGGTGAAATAGGAGACCGGCATGTCGGCCCTCACGATCCGCGACGTCAGCAAGAAGTTCGGCGCCACCGAGGTGCTGAAGGACATCAATCTCGAGATCGGCTCGGGCGAATTCACCGTGCTGGTCGGTCCCTCGGGCTGCGGCAAGTCGACCTTGCTCAACATCATCGCCGGGCTGGAGCGCCAAAGCGCCGGCACCATCCGCATCGCCGACCGGGTCGTGAACGACGTCGCGCCCAAGGATCGCGACATCGCCATGGTGTTCCAGTCCTACGCGCTCTACCCCTCGATGACGGTGCGCCAGAACATCACCTTCGGCATGGAATGCCGCAATGTGCCGCGACCGCAGCGCGACGAAGCAGTCGCCCGGGTCGCGCGACTCCTGCAGATCGAAGCGCTGCTCGAGCGCAAGCCGGCCCAGCTATCCGGCGGCCAGCGCCAGCGCGTCGCCATGGGCCGCGCCCTGGTGCGCGATCCCCTGCTCTTCCTGTTCGACGAGCCGCTCAGCAATCTCGACGCCCAGCTGCGCGTCGAGATGCGCATGGAGATCAAGCAGCTGCACCAGCGCCTGGGCTCGACGATGGTGTACGTCACGCACGACCAGATCGAGGCTATGACGCTCGCGACCCGCATCGCCGTCATGCGCCAGGGCGTGGTGCAGCAATTCGCCGACCCGGAGACGGTCTACAATCGTCCGGCCAACCTCTTCGTCGCGCGCTTCATGGGCGCACCGCCGATGAACACGCTGCCTGCCCGCCTGGAGGCGGCGCCGGACGGCACCGTGGCCGTCATCGGCGATGTCCGGCTCCCCGTCCCGGCGGAAGCGGGACGCTGGATCGGCCGCGAGGTCGTGCTCGGCATCCGGCCGGAGTGCATCGCCGAGTCGACCCGGCATTTCACCGATACGCCGGGCGCGGTGATCACGATGACGGCGCCAGTGGAAATGGTCGAGCCGACCGGCGCGGAGACCATCGTCGTTCTGCGGCTCGGCAACGAACGCGTCCTGGGCCGGGTCTCGCCCGATCTCCGCCACCGCCCGGGAGACACCGCGCCCTTCACCGTCGACACGCGCAAGGTCAGCCTGTTCGACCCGACGACCGGCGACCGCGTCGTGTAAGGCACAGCCGAACATCACTCGGGTGGCGGCTTGCCCCACTGGCCCTGGATCTGGCCATACGCGTCGGTGACCACGAAGTCGCGGAAGGTGCCGATCTCGACGAACAGCCCGGCGATACGCTTGTCCTTGATCGCGATTCGGGTCTCGCCCTTCCGCACGTTCGCACGCACGGTATTGAACGCGACGCGGTGATGATCGAGCAGCTTGAGGGTCGCCGGTCCGAGGGCGCGATCCGAGGTCAGCACGAGCTGCCGTGCCTCGACGTCATAGCGTAGTTGGAGCGAGGACGGCTGCGGCGCCGCGTTGATCGTGTAGCCTGCCGCCCACGGCTCGTCGCGCCGAGCAAGCGTCCGGGCGGTCTCGTCGGAGTAGCGGGCGTCGAGCGGGCCCTTGACTTCATAGGCGCGGGCGACCGGACCGACGAAGGCGCGCGGCGGGCCGCCAGCATCGACCACGAAGATGCCCAGCCGTGGCGCGGTCGCGCCGACATAGGTCACGCCTTCCTGCGACGTGAAGTAGTCGGCGATGTAGTCGGCCCCGCGCATGCCGTCGGCTTCGCGGTCGTAGAACAGATCGAAGTACCAGCCGGTGTACATGGGCGGATGGCCGGTGGTCTCGACGGAGATGTCGACGGTCAGCTCGGCGACCATACCGAGCCAGCGCCGCTGGATGATGCTCAAAGGACGGCCGGCAAGTTCGTCCTCAGCGATGGCGAGGAGCACACGCAGCACCTGACCGACGCGTTCGAAATGCGCCCGGACCTTTGTCCGGTCCGACGAATCGAGCAACGCTGCGAGTTTGGCGCCGCGCGCCGCATACTCGATCAGCGCCTTGTAGGCTGCAGGCACCGGCTCGACATAGCCGTCCGGGATCTCGCAGCCGAATTCGGCGTAGGGTTGCCCCGCCACCAGCACGTAGTTGTGCTTGAGCTGGCCGTAGGCGGCCGCGATCGTGTTCAGCCGCAGGTCCTGCCCGGTCTTGTCCGTGAGGAACGAGGGCAACGTTCCCTTGGGCACGACGGCGAGCGCGCGGATCGCCGTCAGCCACGCATCGTAGAGAT
>JAFAZJ010000131.1 GCA_019239835.1 Alphaproteobacteria bacterium
CGCGACGCGAGCTACGCTCGGGTCTCGGCGGCTTCCGTCTTTTCCTCGCCTGTATCGCGCTGGGTGTCGGCGCCATCGCCGCGATCCTCTCCTTCTCGCGCGCCATCGAGGAAGGCCTGCGCGCCGATGCCCGCGCGCTGCTGGGCGGCGACATCTCGGTATCGCGCCCCTATCAGCCGCTGACCGACGAGCAGCTCGCTTATATGGCGCGCGATGGCGCCACGGTCACCGGCTGGGTCGAGATGCGCGGCATGGCGCGCCTCGATCACGACGGTTCGCGGCCGACGCTGATCCAGCTCAAGGCGGTCGATGGCCGCTATCCGCTGGTCGGTACGTTCGAGCTGCAAGGCGGCATGGCGCTCAAGGACGCGCTCGCGGTGCGCGACGGAGTCGCTGGTGCCGTGGTCGAAGAAGTCGCGCTGCGTCGTATGGGCGCGTCGATCGGCGATCGCATCCGCATCGGCGAGGCCTCGTTCGAGCTGCGCGCGGTGATCGCGCGCGAGCCGGATCGCGGGCTGGGCCTGTTTGGTCTGGGACCGCGCGTCATGGTCAGCGACCAGGCGCTGCCCGCGACTGGCCTGCTGCAGCCCGGCGTGCTGCGCACGCACGATTATCGCGTCGTGCTGCGGCCAGGCGCCGATTGGCAGGCCTATCGCCGCGATCTGATCGCGCGCTTCCCGGAAGCCGGGTGGCGCGTGCGCGGATTGACCGAGGCGGGTGGCGGCGTGCGGCAATGGACCGAGCGGCTCACCGTGTTCCTCGAGCTGATCGGCCTCGCCGCGCTGCTTGTCGGCGGCGTCGGCGTCGGCAACGCCGTCGACTCCTATCTGCTGGGCCGCACGCGCACGATCGCCATCCTCAAATGCGTCGGCGCACCCGCCGGACTGGTGACGCGCTCCTATCTGCTGCTGATCGGGGCGCTGGCGGCGGTCGGCGTGGTGCTCGGGCTGGCGATCGGCGTGGCGTTACCCTTCGTCGCCGATGCGTTCTTCGCCGATGTCCTGCCGGTGCGTGCGCGAGTCGGCATCTATGGTCAGCCGCTGATCGTCGCCGCCGCCTTCGGCATGCTGGTGGCCGGGATCTTCGCACTGTGGCCGCTGATGAAAGCGCGGCTGGTTCCGGCGGCGACTTTGATGCGCGGCGCGGTGTCGCCGACTTCGCCGCGACCCAGGCTGCGCGATCTCGCGATCATCGGCGTCGCCATCCTGGCGCTGGCGGCCCTCACCGTCGCGACCGCCGGCGACCGGCGTATCGCGCTGTGGTTCGTCGGCGGCTCGATCGGCGCCTTCATCATCTTCCCGCTGTTGGCGCGCATCGTGATGCTGTTGGCGCGCTTGGCGGGGCGACCGCGCTTCGCCGTGCTGCGCCTGGCGCTGGCCAATATCCATCGCCCCGGCGCGCCGACGCCGACGGTGATGCTGTCGCTCGGCCTGGGGCTCACCGTGCTGGTCGCCGTGGCGCTGATCGAGGGCAACCTGCAGAGCCAGATCACGCGGCGTCTGCCGACCAACGCGCCGACCTTCTTCTTCGTCGACATCCAGCAGCCGCAGGTTGACGCCTTCACCAAGGCGGTGACGGCGATCCCCGGTGTGCACGACATCAACAAGGTGCCGATGCTGCGCGGCCGCATCACCCGCATCGGCGGCCAGCCGATCCAGGAATCGCGCATTCCCTCGCAGGCGCGCTGGTCGGTCGACAGCGATCGCGGGCTGACCTACTCGGCGACCATCCCCGAGGGCACGCGCATCGTCGCCGGCGAATGGTGGCCGCCCGACTACAAGGGCCCGCCGCTGATCTCCTTCGACGCCGACCTCGCTGCCGCCTATGGGCTGGGCGTCGGCGATACCATCACCGTCAACGTGCTGGGTCGCGACGTCGAGGCGCGCATCGCCAATCTCAGGCGCATCGACTGGAGCTCGCTGTCGATCAACTTCGTCTTCGTCTTCGCGCCCGGCACCTTGGAGAAGGCGCCGCAGACCTTCCTCGCCACCGTGCGCGCGGCGCCAGGGGCGGAGGACAAGGTGTTCGACGTGGTCACCCGCGACTTCGCCAACGTCACCATCGTGCGGGTGAAGGAGGCGTTGGAGAACGCCAGCGAGATCCTCGCCAATATCGGCCTGGCGGCGCGGGTGGTGGGCGTGGTCGGCATCGGCGCCGGGTTGCTGGTGCTGGCCGGCGCCATGCTGGCGACCCAGCGGCGCCGGGTGCATGACGCGGTCGTGATGAAGGTGCTGGGTGCCTCGCGTCGGCGCGTGCTGGGCGTCTTCGCCCTGGAATTTGCCGCGCTGGGCTTCGTTACCGCGCTGGCCGCCGCCGCCTTCGGCGCGGTCGCCGCCTGGTTGGTGATCCGCTTCGTGATGAACCTGGAGTGGATCCTCCTACCAGACGTAGTGGCGATGACCGTGCTGGGTGCCATGGCCTTGACGTTGGGCTTCGGTCTGGTCGGTGCAGTGGGGGCGACCCGGCAGCGGCCGCTAGCCCTGCTCCGCAACGAATAGGCAGTCGCATCAAAGGGATATCGACAGGCGTCATAACGCTTCCGTGTCGCCAATTTGGGTTCCGCAACGGGCGCCGCGGGTATTGATAAAACCTGACTATCAGCCAATATGTCTGCGTGGTGTGTTTGCCTAAATATGTGCTCGCCTAATCGGGAGGCAAAATCAAATGGCACAGTTTGAAACCCGGCCGGTGGTCGGTTCGACGACAGTCGACCAGGCTACCTTCGATGCCGGTCTGCGCAGCCACATGCTGCGTGTGTACAACTACATGGCGTCGGGCCTGGCGCTGTCGGGCATCGTGGCGCTGCTCGTCTACAGCGTGCCGGCGCTGAACGCGATCTTCATCAAGCACTTCATGCTCGCGAACGGCCGCGAGGTCGCGACCCTGACCATCCTCGGCTGGATCGCCATCCTGGCGCCGATCGGCCTGATCCTGCTGACCTCGTTCCGCGCCAACACGATGAGCGTGACGACGACCAAGGCGATCTACTGGGCGATCGTGGCGCTGAACGGCATCGGCTTCACCTTGCTGATCTACCGCTACACCGGCGTCAGCCTGGCGCGCACGTTCTTCATCACGGCCGCCGCCTTCGCCGCGCTCAGCCTCTACGGCTACACGACCAAGCGCAGCCTGTCGGGCCTGGGCACCTTCCTGTTCATGGGCCTGATCGGCATCCTGATCGCCGGCGTCGTGAACATCTTCGTGCAGAGCACCATGCTGCACTTCCTGATCTCGGCCGCGGGCGTGCTGATCTTCGCCGGCTTCACCGCCTACGACACGCAGACGATCAAGGAGCAGTATGCCGAGTCCTGGGGCTCCGACGCGCAGGAGAAGATCGCCATCTTCGGTGCGCTGAACCTCTACCTGGACTTCGTCAACCTGTTCCAGCTCCTGCTGTCGCTGATCGGCGACCGCGACTAGTTCCCGCCGGAGCGGGTACGCTCGACGCCCGGGCCGCGAGGCCCGGGCGTTTTCGTTTCAGCTATTGCTTCCCCCGGAGGGGGAAGGTGCCCGAAGGGCGAAAGGGGGATGTCGAAGACGGATTCTGGCGTCCGTCTTCGACATCCCCCTTCCGTCGGCGCTTCGCGCCGCCACCTTCCTCCTCCGGGGGAAGGTAAGATCAGTCCCATGACGAGCCGCATACATCGCTTCCTGCACGACGAAGCCGCGCCCGGCATCGTGCTGATATCAGTGGCGGCGCTGGCCATCGTGCTGGCCAACTCGCCGCTGCACGCCACCATCGACCGGGTCTTCGCAACGAAGTTCACCATCAGCTATGGCGAACTGGGGCTGTCGAAGCCGCTGGTGCTGTGGATCAACGACGGGCTGATGGCGATCTTCTTCCTGCTCGTCGGGCTGGAGATCAAGCGCGAGGTCCTCGAAGGCGCACTGTCGAAGCCGGCGCTGATCGCCATGCCCGTCGTCGCCGCCCTGGGCGGCATGCTGGCGCCGGCGGCGATCTTCGCCTGGCTCAACGCGGGTGACGCCGTGGCGCTGCGCGGCTGGGCGGTGCCGGCGGCCACCGATATCGCCTTCTCGATCGGCGTGCTGGCGGTGCTGGGTTCGCGCGTGCCGCTGGGGCTGAAGCTATTCCTGACGACGCTGGCGATCATCGACGACCTCGGCGCCATCGTGATCATCGCCGTCTTCTACACCGACGCGCTGTCGACCACGGCGCTGCTGCTGGCGGCGGCATGTATCGCGGCGATGCTGGCGCTGAACCTGCTGAAGGTACGCCGCGTCGCGCCCTACCTGCTGATCGGCGCGGTGCTGTGGGTCTGCGTCCTGAAATCGGGCGTGCACGCCACCCTGGCCGGCGTGGTGATCGCGCTTTGCCTGCCGCTGCGCGACGACAGCGTGGCGCCCGACGACCGGCCGTTCATCCGGCTGGAGCATGCGCTGAAGCCCTGGGTGTCGTTCCTGATCATGCCGCTCTTCGCGCTGGCCAATGCCGGCCTGCCGCTGGCCGGGCTGTCGCTGTCGGCGCTGCTGGCGCCGGTCCCGCTGGGCATCGCACTGGGTCTGTTCCTCGGCAAGCAGATCGGTGTCTTCCTGCCGGCTGCACTTTTTGTCCTGTTGCGCCTGGCCCCCATGCCGGCGGGCGGCACCTGGCTGAAGCTCTACGGCGTGTCGATTTGCGCCGGCATCGGCTTCACCATGAGCCTGTTCATCGGCTCGCTGGCCTGGGATGACCCCGCTTTTGCTGCGCCTTTGCGCCTGGGCGTGATCGTCGGCTCAGTGGTCTCGGCCATTTTGGCATTTATCCTGATTCGACTGGCCCCTAGGTCAGCTTCTTCACCATGACTGAGAAAGGGACTCGCTTTCCCTAACGTTTGATGGTAAATTAACGGCGTAATTAGATCATATTAAATGAATTTTCTTTGGGGATGAACTTGAATCGCCGTGCTTTTGTCCGTGGCTTGGCCGTGCTGCCCGTCGCCACCCTCGCCACTCCCGCTTTCGCCGCGCCGAAAAAGGCGGACCAGTATCAGGCGCCGGTCGTGGTCTACCATTTTGTCAGCCCCGACTCCGAAGACTGCCATCGCTGGGACCTGCGCTATCTGCCGCGCTTCCTGAACTCCGGTGAGTACCGCCGCTCGGCCTATCGCCGCATCGAAGGCAAGACTGTCGAGGAAGCGCTCGATCCGTCCAACTGGCCGCACGAGGTTCGGACTTATGCGCCGACACTGCGCGAGGCGCCGGCCTTCATCGTGTTGAACCAGGGCCGCCCGGTGGCCGTCGCCGCCGGCGAGGAAGCCTGGCCGAAGGTGGTCTGGCCGGCGATCCAGCGCGCCACCGCGTAAGGCGCCGCGAACATCGACAAGGCCTGCTGCTTCGATTAGTAGGGGCGCGCCCTGCGGAGCGCCCTGATGCCTGCCAACAAGAACCCGATCTACGCCGCCATCGACACCGTCGACCTGGCGCAGGCCGCGCGCGTGATCCAGCGCATCGCCGCCGGCCCAGTGCCGGCCGTGGGCGGCATCAAGCTGGGGCTGGAGTTCTTCCTCGCCCATGGCGCGCCCGGTGTGCGCTACGCATTCCCCGAGCCAGTGCGCATGACCGGCGTCGGCTTCTTCCTCGACCTGAAGCTGCACGACATCCCCAACACCGTGGCCGGCGGTATCCGCGCGGTGGCGTCACTCGAGCCGACCTACATCACCATCCACGCCGGCGGCGGCGCCGCGATGCTGAAAGCCGCGGTCGACGAGGCCGCGCTGCAAGCCGCCAAGCTCGGCGTGCGGCGACCCAAGCTGCTGGGCGTGACGGTGCTGACCTCGCTCGACGATGCCGACCTGAAGGCGACGGGCGTGAACGAGACCGCGGCCGACCAGGCCAAGCGCCTGGCGCTGCTGGCGCGCGAAGGCGGGCTCGACGGCGTGATCTGCTCGCCGCAGGAGATCGCCACCCTGCGCGCCGCCTGCGGCCCGGACTTCCTGCTGGTGACGCCGGGCATCCGGCCTTCCGGTTCGGCGGTGGGCGACCAGAAGCGGGTGATGACCCCGCGCGATGCCATGCGCGCTGGCGCGACGGCGCTGGTCGTGGGGCGGCCGATCACCGAGGCCGCCGACCCGCGCGCGGCCGCGCTGGCCATCGCCCACGAAGCCGATCTCGGCGACAAGATCCGCATCCAAGTCGGCGCCTGATGGCCACCACCACCCTGTCATCCCGAGCGCAGCGAGGGATCTTTGGTGCATCGGAAAGATTCCTCGCTGCGCTCGGGATGACGGCGAGGACTGTCTGATGGCCGTCGTCGCCAAGATCTGCGGCATTCGCACAAAGGAAGCGCTCGACGCGGCGATCGCCGGTCGCGCGCGCTATGTCGGCTTCGTCTGCTATCCGCCCTCGCCGCGGCATATCGCGTTCCACGATCTCGAGGAGCTTGTCGCCGACGTACCCGCGCACATCATCCGCGTCGGCCTGTTCGTCGATCCCGATGACGACACCTTGGGCGAGTACGTCGAGGAAGGCGCGCTGGACATGCTCCAGTTGCAGGGCAGCGAGACGCCCCGCCGCATCCGCAAGATCAAGGAGGCCACCGGTCTCCCCGTGACGAAGGCCGTGCACATCGCCTCGCGCGCGGATGTCGAGGCGGCGATCGAGACCTATGCCGGCTCGGCCGATCGCCTGATGTTCGAACCCACACCGGCCGCCATGGGCGCGCTACCCGGCGGTAACGGCCTGCCCTTCGACTGGCGCCTGCTGCAGGACGTGAAGGTACCGCTGCCGTGGATGCTGGCGGGCGGCTTGACTGCGGACAACGTCGCCGATGCGGTGCGTGCCTCCGGCGCGAAGGCGGTCGACGTGTCGTCGGGCGTCGAATCGAGCCGGGGCGTGAAGTCGCCGGAGCTGATCCGCGCCTTTCTCTCGGCAGTCGGCAAGCTCTGAGCTAGGCTGCTTCCCGTCATCCCGAGGGGGCCGCGATGAAGACCGAAAAGCGTCTGCAGGAATTGGGCATCGAGCTGAAGGCGCCGCCGACGCCGATCGCCAACTACGTCAACGCCGTGCGCACCGGCAATCTGCTCTACCTCGCCGGCAAGGGGCCGGGCCCGATCAAGGGCCGCCTGGGCGAGAGCATGAGCGTCGAGGACGGCTACAAGGCCGCGCGCCTGACCGGCATCAGCCTGATCCAGGTGATGAAGGCCGAGCTGGGCGACCTCGATCGCGTCGTGCGCGTCGTCAAGGTGCTGGGCATGGTGAACTGCACGCCGGAGTTCGGCGACCAGCCCAAGGTGATCAACGGCTGCTCCGATCTCTTCGTCGAGGTCTTCGGCGATCGCGGCAAGCATGCACGCTCGGCCGTCGGCATGGGCGGTCTGCCCAACAATATCCCAGTCGAGGTCGAGGTGATCGTCGAGGTCAGCGACCCGCCGCGCCGCGCCGCGGCCAAACGTCCGGCCGTGCGTAAGGCCGCGAAGAAGAAGGCGGCGAAGAAGCGCCGCTAGCCGACGACGGCCAGCATCGTCGCATTGCCCGCCTGCACGGACGTGAAGCGCACGTCGTAGACGGGCCCCAGCGTCGCCGGCGTCATGACCTCGAGAGGCGTGCCCATCGCATGGGCGCGCCCTTGATGCAGCACCAGCACACGATCGCAATAACGCGCCGCCAGGTTGAGGTCGTGCAGCACGACGCAGACGCCTGGACCCTCGGCCGCGAGGCGACGCACCGCCGCGAGCAGCGCGTGCTGATGCGAAAGATCGAGACTCGACGTCGGCTCGTCGAGCAACAGGTAGCGTTGCGCCGACACTTCCGACGGCGGCGCGTCGAGCTGGGCGAGGGCACGGGCGAATTGGGCGCGCTGGCGTTCGCCGCCGGACAGCGTGCCCATGGCGCGATCGGCGAAACGTTCGACATCGGTGAGCGCCAGCGCCCGCGCGACGGCGCGCCGATCGTCCGCAATGGCCGAACGGCCAACCCAGGGCGAGCGGCCGAGCTCGACGATCTCGCGCACGGTAAAGTCGAAAGCCGACGCGCCGTGCTGGCGCATCACTGCGCGGCGGCGCGCTCGGGCCAGCGCGTCGATGCGCGCGAGGTCCTGCCCGTCGAGTGACGCTCGGCCTGCGGTTGGCTTGAAGTCGCCGGCGAGCGCGCCCAGCAAAGTAGATTTGCCGGCGCCGTTGGGGCCGAGCAGGCCCAATATCTCGCCGGGCCGCACCTCGACCGAGATGTCCGCGAGGATGGTGGCGCGGCCGATACGCTGCGTAAGGTTATGGACGGCGAGCGTCATAGCGCCGTCGCGGTATGACGCCGCGCCATGATCGAGAGGAACACCGGCGCGCCGAATGCTGCCATGACGATGCCGACGGGCATCTCGGCCGGCGCCATGATCAGTCGCGCCACGAGGTCGGCCGACAGCATCAGTGCGCCGCCCAGCATCGCCGCACCCGGCAGCACCAGCGCATGGCGCGGCCCGCCGATCAGGCGCACGAGATGCGGCACGACGAGGCCGACGAAACCGATGATGCCGCTGACCGACACAGCGCCGCCGACGCAGAGCGCCACCAGCACGACGATGCGTCGCTTCACACCCTCGACCTCGATGCCGAGATGCGACGCTTCACGCTCGCCCAGCGCCATGGCGTCGAGCGCGCGATGGGCGCGCAGCAGCAGCAGGGCAGGGATCACCACCAGCGGCAGCGCCGGCAGGATCACGCCCCAGCTCGCCGCGCCGAGACTGCCCATGGTCCAGAACATCAACAGGCGCAGCTGGTTCTCGTCGGCGATGTAGGTGAGGAAACCGATGCCGGCGGCGCACAGCGCGTTCACCGCGATGCCGGCCAGCAGCATGGTGGCGACCGAGGTGCTGCCGCCGCGCGTGCCCATGCGATAGACCAGCGCGGTCGCGATCAGCCCGCCGATGAAGGACGCGGCGGGCAACAGCCAGGGCCGCTGCGCCGGCGTGATCAGGTGCAGCACCGAGCCACCCAGTACGATCACCGCCACGGCAGCCAGTGCCGCGCCGGCTGAGACGCCGATCAGGCCGGGATCGGCCAGGGGATTGCGGAACAGGCCCTGCATCGAAGCACCGGCGATGCCCAGACCGGCGCCGACCACCAGCGCCAGCACGGCGCGCGGCAGGCGGATGGCGAGGAAGACCGCTTCGAGGCGCGGATCGACATCGACCGCGCGCAGCACGATGGCGAGGATGTCGCCGGGCATGATGCGCACGGCGCCGAAGCCCACGGCGCAGAGAAAGGCCAACACCAGCGCGACACCGAACACCACGAGCGCCAGCGGCCGCTTCACGCGGCGCGGCACCGCGGCGGCTGCCGGTATGCTGAGATCGCTCATCGCGCGGCGGGGAACTCGATGTCGGGATGGAAGACGCGCGCGACAATGCGCACGGCTTCCGGTGTGCGCGGGCCGAAGCCCAGCAGCAGCAAGGCGTCGGCCGAGACGACGCGCTTGTCCTTGGCTGCCGGCGTCAGCGCCAGCGCCGGATCGGCGAGGATCTTGTCGACGCCGCCGATCGCCTCGATGGTCTGCGTGCCGACCATGATCACCTCCGGCGCCGCCGCCACCGTCGCCTCTGGCGTCATCGGCTTGTAGCCGGACCAGGCATCGAAGACGTTCACGCCGCCGGCGAGGCGGATGATGCCGTCGGCCGCCGTCATGCGGCCGGCCGCCTGCGGTGCGCCGCCCTGGCCGAAGGTCAGGAAGGACAGCGCGCGCGGCTTGGTCTT
>JAFAZJ010000210.1 GCA_019239835.1 Alphaproteobacteria bacterium
CAGCATCGGCAGGTCGTTGGCGCCGTCGCCCACGGTCATCGTCTGCGCCATGTGCAGGCCGTGCGCCGTCGCCAGCTCCTGCAGAGCGGTCAGCTTGGCCTCCTTGCCGAGGATCGGCTCACCCACCGCACCGGTGAGCTTGGCGCCATCGTCGAGCAGCCGGTTGGCGCGATCCTCGTCGAAGCCGACCGTCGCGCGCACCATCGCCGTGAAGAAAGTGAAGCCGCCCGACACCAGCGCGCAGTACGCACCATTGGCGCGCATCGTGGCGACCAGCTCGCGCCCGCCCGGCATGTAGCGAATGCGCTTGGCCGCTTCACCCAGCCGCGCGACGTCGAGCCCCTTGAGCAATCCGACGCGCTCGCGCAACGCGCCGGCGAAATCGATCTCGCCGTTCATCGCCCGCGCAGTGATCGCCGCGATATGCGCGCGCAGGCCGAGGAACTCCGCCAGCTCGTCGAGCATCTCGTTCTCGATGATCGTCGATTCCATGTCGGCCACGAGCAGCCGCTTGCGCCGATGCGCAACAGGCTGCGCCACCGCGTCGATCGGGCGAGCCTCCAGCGCGACGCGAATGGCGTCGGATGCGTCGGTACCATTGAACGGCAGATCGACCGCGACGCCATCCGCCAGCCAAATGGCGGAGTCGGCGCGCACACCCAGCGCCTGCGCCACGTCCCGCACGCACGCCTGATCGATCGACGGCTTGGCCGGATCGGCAATCAGGGTCAGGACGTGCGTCATAGACAGGCTCTCCGCGAAGGCGGCGCACTATGGTCAGGGCGCCGCGCCCCGTCCACCGCCACGCCGTCGCGTGCTATGAGCCGCCGATGAACGCCGCGCGACAGGCATTGATCGTCACCGGGCCTACGGCGTCCGGCAAATCGGCGTTGGGCCTCAACATCGCGGCACGCGTCGGCGGCGTGATCATCAACGCCGATGCGATGCAGACCTATGGAGCCTTCCCGATCCTTACGGCGCAGCCGACCGCCGAGGAGCGCGCCGCCGTGCCGCATGCGCTCTACGGCGTGTTGCCACTGACCGAGAAGCTGAGTGCGCAACGCTGGCGCGAGCTGGCGCTGGTCGAGATGGAGCGCGTGGTCGCGGCGGGACGCGTGCCGATCCTGCTTGGCGGCACTGGGCTCTATCTCAAGACGCTGACTCAAGGGTTGGCGCAGGTGCCCGATGTGCCGCCGTCGTTTCGCGAGCAAGCTAATGCCGAGTGGGATGGGTTGGGCGCTGCGGCGTTCAACGCTCGACTTGCGGAGCACGATCCGCAGACCGCAACGCGGCTGAAGCCGAACGACCGCCAACGCCATGTGCGCGCGTGGGAGGTGTGGCTGGCGACCGGCCGGCCGCTATCCGATTGGCAGCGGGCGCCGGTCGAGGGTGGGCCGCCGGGATGGCGCTTTCGCACGTTGGTCTTGGCGCCGCCGCGTGAGGTGTTGCGGGCGAAGATCGCAGCCCGGTTCGATGCCATGGTCGCGGCTGGTGTCGTCGAGGAGGTTCGGCCGGTGTGGCGGGACGTCCGCGACGGGCGGATGGCGGCGAGCCTGCCGGGACTGAAGGCGCATGGGGCGCCGGAGCTGTTCCGGTACCTCGACGGGCAGGTCGATCTGGCCGAGGCGGTGCGGATCGCAGTCGACCACACCAGGCAATACGCAAAGCGTCAAATGACGTGGCTTCGGCATCAGATTGTTGCTGATTCTGTCCTGAAAGAGACATCTTCAGACAAGATCGATGCCTTCTTGAAATATTCGGACAATCCGGAGACCTGAAACTTTACGTTTGTTTGCGATTTCGGGTTGACCCCAGCTTTGGCCCTCGTATATGGTCCGCCCCGCCGCGAAGCCTCTGCTTCGCGGCTCGTTTTTCCAGTGGAGAGGGCCATGACTGCCGAGACCAAGACGACCGGTGCCGACCTGGTGATCAAGACGTTGATCGACCAGGAGGTCGAGGTCGTCTTCGGCTATCCCGGCGGCGCCGTCCTTCCGATCTACGATTCGCTCTTCAAGCAGAACCGGCTTCGCCACATCCTCGTGCGCCACGAGCAGGCCGCCGTGCACGCCGCCGAGGGCTATGCGCGCTCGACCGGCAAGGTCGGCGTGGTGCTGGTGACCTCGGGTCCGGGTGCCACCAACGCGGTGACCGGGCTGACCGACGCGCTGATGGATTCGATCCCGATCGTGTGCATGACCGGGCAGGTGCCGACGCACCTGATCGGCAACGACGCCTTCCAGGAGGCGGACACCACGGGCATCACGCGGCCCTGCACCAAGCACAACTACCTGATCAAGAACGTCGCCGACGTGCAGCGCGTCGTCGGCGAGGCGTTCTACGTGGCGAAGTCCGGTCGTCCCGGCCCGGTCGTGATCGACCTGCCCAAGGACGTGCTGATGGCGCCGCACGAGTACGAGGCGCCGAAGAAGGCTGTCACGCAGCACAAGAGCTACCGCCCGCAGGTCAAGGGCGACATCAAGCAGATCGAGGCCGCGGTCGAGCTGATCGCCAAGGCCAGGAAGCCGGTGTTCTACGCCGGCGGCGGCGTGATCAACTCCGGCCCGAACGCCTCGAAGCTGCTGGCGCAGTTCGTGCGCATGACCGGCTATCCGATCACCAACACCTTGATGGGGCTGGGCAGCTACCCGGCGTCGGATCCGCAGTTCCTCGGTATGCTGGGCATGCACGGCACCTACGAGGCCAACCTCGTGATG
Source organism: Alphaproteobacteria bacterium (assembly GCA_019239835.1). Classification (GTDB taxonomy): domain Bacteria; phylum Pseudomonadota; class Alphaproteobacteria; order Reyranellales; family Reyranellaceae; genus JAFAZJ01. Next base: position 2,715 of record JAFAZJ010000210.1, read on the forward strand.
CACGGCTGCGACGTGCTGATCAACATCGGCGCGCGCTTCGACGATCGCATCACCGGCCGTCTCAACGCGTTCTCGCCGAACTCCAAGAAGATCCACGTCGATATCGATCCGTCGTCGATCAACAAGAACGTGCGCGTCGACATCCCGATCGTCGGCGACGTGGCGCACGTGCTCGAGGACATGATCAAGGTCTGGAAGGCCAGGCAGCCGAAGATCGACCAGAAGGCGCTGAAGGCGTGGTGGGCGCAGATCGACGAATGGCGCGCGCGCGACTGCCTGCGCTACAAGCCGTCGAGCGAGATCATCAAGCCGCAATACGCGCTCGAGCGTCTCTACGCGCTGACCAAGGACCGCGCGCCGATCATCACGACGGAAGTCGGCCAGCACCAGATGTGGGCGGCGCAGTTCCTGAAGTTCGAGAAGCCCAACCAGTGGCTGACCTCGGGCGGGCTGGGCACGATGGGCTACGGCCTGCCGGCCGCGATCGGCGCGCAGATCGCCCATCCCGACAAGCTGGTGATCGACGTCGCCGGCGAAGCCTCGATCCTGATGAACATCCAGGAGATGTCGACGGCGGTGCAGTACCGCACGCCGGTCAAGGTGTTCATCCTCAACAACGAGTACATGGGCATGGTCCGGCAATGGCAGGAGCTGCTGCACGGCGGGCGCTACTCCGAGAGCTACACCGCGGCGCTGCCCGACTTCGTCAAGCTGGCCGATGCCTTCGGCGGCGTCGGCATGCGCTGCACCAAGCCGGACGAGGTCGATCGCGTGATCAAGGAGATGATCGCCATCGATCGGCCGGTGATCGTCGACGTCTGCGTCGACAAGGCCGAGAAC
>JAFAZJ010000244.1 GCA_019239835.1 Alphaproteobacteria bacterium
GGCGATCGAGATGCGGGTCCTCGTCGAGGAACCGGCCATCGGCGATGCCGATCACCTCGTAGACTGCATCGGCGAACTGATAGCCGCGATCCTCGATATGCACCTGCGCCGCGCGGTGCGGCACGTAGCGACCATTGACGTAAGCGATACGCGACATGACTCCCCCGCTCGCGATTTCAGCCGCTGCGCTCCTCGCCGTGCACGCCCAGCGACTTCAGCTTGCGATGCAGCGCCGAGCGTTCCATGCCGACGAAGGCGGCAGTGCGCGAGATGTTGCCGCCGAAGCGTGTCACCTGGGCCATCAGGTACTCGCGCTCGAAGACCTCGCGCGCCTCGCGCAGCGGCAGCTGCATGATCTCGCCGCCCTTTTCCCAGCGCAGCACCGAGGGTGAGATGTCGCCGAAATCCGCCGGCAGCATGTCGGCACGCAAAGGTGCCGCGCCGTCGGACGGCGCCACGATCAGCAGATGCTCGATGACGTTGCGCAACTGGCGCACGTTGCCCGGCCAGTCGTAGCTCTGCAGCGCGGCGATCGCATCCTCGCCGACCGGGCGTACCGGCAGGCCGGCGGCTGCGGCGACGCGCTCCACCAGGTGGTTGGCGAGCTCGGGAATATCATCGCGCCGCTCGGCCAGTGACGGCACGCGAATTGGCACGACGTTGAGGCGGTAGAACAAATCCTCGCGGAAACGACCGGCGGCGATGTCGGGCTGCAGATCGCGCGTCGTCGAGGCGATCACCCGCACGTCGACCTCGACGCGCGACTTGCCACCGTCGCGGAAGAAGGCCTGCTCCTGCAGGACGCGGATCACCTTGCCTTGGGTCGAAGCCGGCAGCTCGCCGACCTCGTCGAGCAGCAGGGTGCCGCCATGCGCTTGCTCGAAGGCGCCGAATACGGCCACGCCGTCGGCGCCGTTCTCGCTCTCGCCGTTCTCGCTGCCGAACAGCTCCATGTCGAGGCGCTCGGCCGACCAGGCTGCGCAGTTCACCGTCACCAAGGGACCGCCGGCACGCTTCGAGGCGCGATGCATCAGCCGTGCAACCAGTTCCTTGCCCGAGCCCGGCGGGCCGCTCAGCAGCACCCGGCTGCCGGTGGTCGCCACGCGCTCGATCGCCGCGCGCAGCTGGCCCATCGCCGCCGAGTTGCCGACCAGCATTTCCTCGCCACCGGCACGGCGCAGCAGCGCGGCATTCTCGGCACGCAGGGTCGCCGTCTCGATGGCGCGCTGCACGACCAGCAGCAGGCGGTCGGACTTGAAGGGCTTCTCGATGAAGTCGTAGGCCGCCGATTTGATCGCGGCGACCGCCGTGTCGATCGTGCCGTGGCCGCTGATCATCACCACGGGCACGCTGGGATCGTCGCGCTTGATGATCTTCAGGACCTCGAGGCCGTCGTGCTCGCTGCCCTGCAGCCAGACGTCGAGGATCACCAGAGAGGGCCGGCGCAGGCGGAATGCCTCGACCGCCTCGCGGCTGTCGTGGGCACGGCGCGTCGCGTAGCCCTCGTCCTCGAGGATGCCGGAGATCAAGGTGCAGATGTCGCGTTCGTCGTCGACAATGAGGATTTCGTGGGCCATGCGGCGGGGGTCGAGAGCTCTAGCTACGGGCCATCAGGCGGACGCGGCGGCGCTGGCCGGGCGAGCCTGGGATGCGGCGCGTTGGAATACCAAAGAGATCCGCGCTCCGCCACCCTCGCGATCGTCAAGCTGCAGGGCGCCGCCGTGATCCTCCATGATCTTCTTCACGATCGCCAGGCCCAGGCCGGTGCCCTTGCTGCGTGTAGTTACATAGGGCTCGGTCAACCGCTCGCGCCCCTCGCGCGGCAGGCCCTTGCCGTTGTCCTCGATCACCACGCGCACGTCGCCGCCCTCGTCGATCAGGCGCAGGCGGATCTGGCCTGGCGGGAGCTTGCCGCCGTCTGACGGCGTGCGTCCTTCGATCGCCTCGCCGGCATTCTTCAAGAGGTTGGTCAGCGCCTGGCCGATCTGACGGCGATCGCAGACGACGATCGGCGGCGTATCGGGCAGCTCGGCGATGAATTCGATCTGCGGCTGGGCGTTGCGCTGCAGGAAAAGTGCCTGCGCGCACAGCTCCTTGAGGTCCTCGTTGGCCAGGGTCGGCCGGGGCATGCGCGCGAAAGACGAGAACTCGTCGACCATGCGGCCGATATCGCCGACCTGGCGCACGATGGTGTCGGTGCAAATGGTGAAGGTGTCGGGATCGTCGGTGATCTGCCGGAGATACTTGCGCTTCAGACGCTCGGCCGAGAGCTGGATCGGCGTCAGCGGGTTCTTGATCTCGTGTGCGATGCGCCGCGCTACGTCGGCCCAGGCGGCCATGCGCTGCGCTGCCATGAGGTCGCTGACATCGTCGAAGGTCACGACGTTGCCGCGCAGGCCATCCTCGCCCAGCTCGGTGGATATCCGCACCAGCAGGGTGCGCGACACGCCGTCGCGGCGGATCTCGATCTGCCGTTGATAGGCACGATCCGGCCTTGCCCGCGCCTGGTCCAGTGCGTCACCGAGCTCGGGCAGCACGTCGAGCAGGCGGTGGCCCTCGATCTGGTCGGAAGCCAGGTTGAGCAGGTCGGACGAGGAGCGATTGGCGCGCAGCACCTCGCCCGAGATGCCGATGCTGAGCACGCCGGCAGACACGCCCGAGAGAATCGCCTCGGTGAGCTGGCGGCGTTCATCGAGCTGACGGTTGGCGTCCACGAGGTCGCGGCGCTGCTCGTCGAGCTGGCGGATCATGCGATTGAAGGCGCGCACCAGCCGCTTGAGCTCGTCGTCGGCGCCCTCCTCCGAGACGCGTGCCGAGAGGTCGCCTTTGCGCACCTGGTCGGCCGCCGTCATCAGGTTGCCGATCGGCTGTGCCAGGCGTGAGGCGAAGCTCAGCGCCAGCCACACTGCCGACAGCAGCATCAGCACAGCGATCACGGCGTAGACCGCGAAGACACGGAGCTGATTATCGATTGAGTTGCTCTCGAGCTGGGTCAGGAAGGCGTCGGCGCGCGCGATCTGATCGACGTGGAACCACAGGCCGGGATCGACAGTGTGCCCGGTCACCAGGAATAGATTGCCGCCGGTGAACAGGTGCAGCACGACATAGACGCCGGTCTGGCGTAGTTCGATCAACGGGCCGGCCTCGTCCGCAGCCCGCACCATCGACGACGCTGGCGGCACATACGATGGCGCAACGTGGCCAGCGATCAGCGCGACCGAGGCAATGGTCTTGCCGTCTATATCGACGATCAGCGCATCCATCAGGGTAGGCAGACCCTGCGCCAGCCGTGTCAGCGCTGCCGTCGCACGTTCATTGTCACCCACGGTCTCGGGGCCAAGCTGCTGCAGCGCGCTCGACAGGCGCTCGACATCGGCCAGCACCGCGGCGCGCTGCGGCTCCAGGGCCGTGTTGCCGATCAGGCGTGCGCTGTCCATGCCGCGCGCGATGCGCTCGTTGACGAATTCCTGCAGGCCGATCGACAGCCAGTAGCCGGAAACCATCGCCACCACGAACGTCGGCACCACGGCGAACAGGCCGAACAGCAGCACCATGCGCACATGTAGGCGTGCGCCCGCAGCGCCGCGGCGCTGCTCCAGCAGAGTGCGCACCAGGCGCGCGCCGACCACCGTGGCAAGGCCCAGGGCGATGACGATGTCGGAGGCCAGCAGGCTGCCAACGAACCATTGATTGGCGAAGCTGATCGGCAGCAGACCGCCAAACGAGGCGTAGGTCAGCGCGCCGGCAATCATCGCCAGCACGACCAGCGCCAGGGCCGCGACGCGGCCGGTGAACAGCTGCCCGAGGCGCGACAGCCAGGTGATCAGGGGACGCTCCGAAGCGGAGGCCGAACGAACGCTCATCACACCGCAATTCTTGGGCGGCGCACGGCGCGCCGGCCGGGGAATTCCAGTCTACCGCGCCGGCTCCGGCCACGCGAGGGGCCCGGCTGGCTATTTCCGCACCGGCAACGCCGAAATCAGCGCGGGCTGCGCACCACCTGGACGTCGAGCTCGCGGATCTTCTTGCGCAGGGTGTTGCGGTTCAGGCCCAGCAGCTGCGCCGCCTTGACCTGGTTGCCGCGCGTAGCACCCAGGGTCAGGGCCAGCAGCGGGCGCTCCATATCGGCCAGGATGCGGTCGTACAGGCCATTGGGCGGCAGGCCCTCCCGGTGAGCGGCGAAATAATCCCTGAGGTGACGTTCAACCGCCTCGGTCAAGGTTTCGACGCTCGAGGGCGAGGCGACGGCGGCACCGTTGGTCATCGGGGCGGCCGGTGCTACCTGGGCGCTGACCTGTTCGGCGAGCTCCGCCTCGATGATGTCTGATGTGATGACTTCCTGCGAATAGAGCGCCGCCAGACGGCGCACCAGGTTCTCCAGCTCGCGCACATTGCCCGGCCAGCGATAGCCGCGCATCAGCGCCAGCGCCTCGGGCGCCAGCACCTTCTCCGGCAGACCGTCGGAGGCCGCCTTGCGCAGGTAGTGATGCGCCAGCTCGGCGATGTCCTCAGGCTTGTCGCGCAAAGGCGGCAGGCGGATCGGCACGACGTTGAGGCGGTAGAACAGGTCCTCGCGGAACAGGCCCTGGCGGATCGCGTTGCGCAGATCGCGGTGCGTGGCGGCGATGATCCGCACGTTCGCCTTG
>JAFAZJ010000282.1 GCA_019239835.1 Alphaproteobacteria bacterium
GTGATGCCGGCGGGCGGCGTCGCCTCCTTCGTGAAGTCGCGCGCGATAGCGCCTTCCGGTGTCTGCATCGCACGGGGCTGTGCCTGGGCGTGCGCGACATGCGCCCGCGAGCGCCAGAGATTGCTCCAATAGTCGACGACCTGCGGCTCCGACTGGCCCATCGCATAGGCGGGCGAGAGCAGCGGCGAGACTTTCGAGACGCGGATGACGACAAAGCGGCGCACCGGCGGCTGCCGACCGACGCCGTCGAGATTGCTGCCGCGGCTGCGGAACAGGGCGGCCAGAGACGCGAATTCGGCGCCGCCGTCGACAACGCGCGCCGTGCCGGCGAGTCGCCAGCCCTTGCGCCGGATCAGGTCGACGCTATTGGCCTCGACTGCGGGCCGCACGGCGATGTTGGCAAGGGTGCGCGGCGAGGCGAGATCGCAAAAGGCGACGTGATCGTCGTCGATGGTCGCCAAGGTCGCCTTGGGCGAGAGGTTGGGTGAGCCGTCGTTATTGACGCTGGCGACATAGGCCATGCGCTCGCCGTCGATCTCGCGCCGCACAGTCTCCGACATGATGCCCATGATCTGCCCCGATCCACCGGTGTACCGCCGTCACGGTACAGATCGCGACCAACGCTACGGCAACGAAAGCGTCGCGATTGTCGTCAGTCCGCGGGCTTGGTGCCGCCGAGCCGCGCGACCTCGGCTTCGAGCTCCTGGATGCGCGCGACGAGCTTGTTGATGCCCGGCGCGATCTCGGCCTCGCTGTAGCGCGCGGTGATGTGCTGCTGGCAATTGGCGTCCCAGGCGGTGAGTTCGAACAGGATCACACGCTCGATGCGCGCGCGATAGCCAGGCATCGCCAGCAGGTTTTGCAGTGCCTCGTTGCCCTCGACGATGCGCGCGCGGCCCCACAGCTTGACGCGCTGCTTGGTGGCGTAGTGCAGCAGGAAGATATGCGCGCGATCATTCTCGGCGAGGTTGCCGACGCTGACATATTGCCGGTTGCCGCCGAAATCGGCGAAGCCCAGCGTCTTCTCGTCGAGCGGCTTGAGGAAGCCGGGCGGACCGCCGCGATGCTGGATGTAGGGTTGCCCATCGGCGGTCGCGGTGGCGAGGAAGAAGCTGTCGATATGCTCGAGGAACTGCGCGAGATCGTCGGTGATCACCGTGCGCCAGGGATGCTCGCGCTCGTTGCGCGCCATCAGCGGGCGTGAGCCAAGCCGGGTCTGGGCGGCCTTGACCGAGGGCGTGAAGGCGACGTCGCTCGGTTGCCGAGGCGGAGGCGCGTCGTTCATGGCGCTCAGTAGCAGAAGCGCCGGCGTGTCGCCAGCGCGATACGCTCAATTCGGCGTGCGTGGCCGGTCGGCGTCGCCTCCGACGGCGGCATCCTTGAGCAGAATCCAGGTCTGCAGCGCCTTGGCGCAAAGCGTGCCGGACTCGGTGTAGAGCGCCGTGCCCGAGTAGAGCTTGCGGCCCTCCTCGCCGATGCGCCAGCCGACGACGATGCAGCGCTCGCCGGCGCGCGGCCGTTCGAGGATGCTCGCGGTCAGCCGGCCGGTGAGCGCCGGCCGCCAGTCGTCGAGATCCTGCGCCGCCCAGGCGCCCGGGCAGTCGAGCGTGCCCCAGACGAATTCGCGCGCGATGCGGCCGTCGGCATCGGCGTGGCCCTTGTGTGCGTGATAGAGCGACCACGACAGCCCGCCGCCATTCACGGGCCCACCCCAGACGCGCAATCCATCGCCTTCGGCGCGGCCGCGGCCGCAGACGAGGCATTCATAGAAATTGCTGCCCTCGGAGCTGCCGCCGACACGCCAGATGGCCTCGGCCTGAGGCCAGTCGATATCGAGGGGCGGCGGCGTGACATCGAGCGGTGCGCGGCGCGCCTCGCAGATGAGGGTCTCGCCGTGCTTCAGGGACAACCGATCATCACCCTGTCGCTCGACATTGAGCGGCGTCTCCAACGGTGCGGGCGCGCGGAAGGTGATCTCGACCGGATCGCGTTCATCGGCGGCCAGCCGTGCCGCGAGCACGCCACCGACATAGCCGCCATTGCCGGTCAGCCGCGGCCCGCTATAGCGGCGGTCGATCGTCAGCGTTTCATGCATCGCCAATTCCCTTTCGCGCGGCGAACCTGCCGCCTGCGGAGGCGGGACGCAACCCCTGGACCTGCGTCATTCTCCCGCCGATGAGTGGGTCCAATCGATGGTTGCCGGTGGGGCTGGTGGCGTTGTGCTTTACGCTCGGCATTGCCACGCGCGGTTTCAACGACACATTCGCTGTCTTCGTACCGCATCTCGAGCGAGCCTTCGAGGCGCCGCGCGCGGCGATCACCGGCATTTACAGCGTCTCCCTGCTGGCGGTCGGTCTGTGCGGCCCGTTCATCGGCTTGATTGTCGACCGGCTCGGACCGCTGCGCCTGGCGCTCTTCGGGCTGGCCTGCGCCGGCGGCGGTGCAATGCTGGCCTCGCAGGCCACTGCGCTGTGGCAGCTCTACCTCGGCCTGGGCATCGCCATCGGGCTTACCGGCGCTTCGATCGGCGGAGTGTTCCACGCCGCGATCCTCGGACGCTGGTTCTCGGCCCGTCTGGGCACGGCATTGGCCGTCGCCTGGTCGGCCTCGGGTATCGGGTTGATGATCATGGCGCCGTCAGCGCAGGCACTGATCGACGCGCGCGACTGGCGCTTCGCCTATCTCGTGCTCGGTGCCGGTGTGCTGACCCTGATCGTGCCGGTGCTGCTGTTGCCGTGGACGCGCATCTCCGCGGGCGATCCCGCCGTCATCGCGTTGCGCCGGCCCGCTGGCACATCAGGCATCACGCTGGGGCAGGCGCTGCGGCAGGCGCCGTTCTGGGCGCTGAGCCTGTCGTTCGCGATGACGTCTGTCGGCATCTTCGGTATTGCGCCGCAGATCGTGGCCTATCTCGCCAGCCGCGGGCTCACGCTGTCGCACGCCGCCCATGTCTGGGCAATCAGCGGCTTGCTGATGCCCGTGGGCATGATCGGTTTCAACGTGCTGGCCGATCGCGGCGGGCGCGTGCTGGGCGCGGCGGCCGCGTATGCCTGCTCGGCACTGGGCGTTGTGTCGCTGTGGCTGGTGCGTGGACCGGACGACTGGCCACTGCTCACCGCGTTCGTCGTGCTGTTCGGCAGTACGTCGGGCTCACGCGGCCCGATGATCACCACGCTGGCGACCCTGCGTTACAGCGGTGCGCACCAGGGCCGCATCCTCGGTAGCATCACCATCGGCATGGGCATCGGAGCCGGGCTGGGCGCGTGGGTCGGCGGCCTGCTGCTCGATCGCACCGGCAGCTACAGCGCCGTCATGATGATGTCGCTGGGCGCGCTGGCGATCGCGGCCGCCGCCCTCGTCTTCGAGGCCAACAACCGCGAGCGCTTGCGCTGATGCACCACTGTCATCCCGAGCGGAGCGAGGGATCCTTGCTCTGACGAAAGATCCCTCGCTGCGCTCGGGATGACAGTTGCTGTGGCTCTACAAAATCGCGGCGTGCACGAAATTGGCCACGAGGTCGAGACGGCGCGTGTGCCAGGGATCGGGGATGCGGTTGTTGGTGATGTAGGCGAAGGACACGCCCGAATCCGGATCGGCCCAGCAATACGACGTGCCGACGCCGCCATGGCCGAAGACGCGCGGTGAAGCGAAGGAGCCCAGGCCGCGGATGGTCTCGGTGTCGCCGCGTACGTGCGGGCCGATGCCACGATGCATCGGCATGCCCATGTATTCGTCGACGCGATCGCCGGTCCAGTTGCGGATGGCATATTGCAGGGTGCGCGGCGAGACGATGCGCGCGCCGTTCAACACGCCGCCGGCCAGCATCATCTGGTAGAGCGCGACCATGCCGCGCGCCGTGCCATAGCCACCGCCGCCCGGCACGCCGGCACGCCGCCACTCCGGTGTGTTGGCGTCGGCGTCCTTCTGCGCGTTGCCGCCCAGCGGCGGTGGCATGTGCATGTCGGAGATGCGCGCCAGCTCCGATGGCCGGCTCACGCCCATGAACAGGTCGTTGCCCAGGCCGAGCGGCTCGATCACCGTCTCGCGGATGAAGTCGCGGAAATCCTGGCCAGTGATGGCCTCGATCACCACGCCGGCGGTCCAGTGCGCCGACAGGCCGTGGTAGTGCACCTTCGTGCCCGGCGTCCATTCCAGGGTGAAGTCGCAGACGACCTGCTTCAGCTTCTCGTGATCGTCCCAGGCTTCCTTCGGCACCACGGCATTGGGAAAGCCGCCTTGGTGCGTCATCAGCTGCAGCAAGGTGACGTCGCGCTTGCCGTTGCGGCGGAAGTCGGGGACGTAGTCGCTGACGCGATCGGCGAAGCGCAGCGCGCCGCGCTCGGCCAGCACCCACAGCGCCGCGGCGCAGATCACCTTGGTGTTGGAGTAGAGCAGCCACAGCGTCTGGTCGTTGGCTTCGCGCGGCGTCGGATCGGTGATGGCGTTGCCGAAGCTGCGCACCAGCGCCAGCTTGCCGTTGCGCGCCAGCGCGATCTGGCAGCCCGGGTAGTAGCCATCGTCGATCTGCTTGTCGATGAAGGCGACCAGCGCCTCGATCTGCTCCATGCGAAAGCCGAGCGTGGCCGGATCGGCCGGCTGCAGCGGATAGGTCATCGTGTTTCCCCCTAGCTTGACGCCAGCCCGCGCAGGGCCATGCCGATCGTCTCGTCGGCGCGCGTCCAGACCATCTCGGCCCATTTTGCGCCCGCCGGATAGAAGCGCTCGCGCAGATAGGCCTTGAAGGCGCGGCCCTGCGTCGAGTTCAGGTCGCCGTGGATGTGCAGCCAGTTGTCGCGCCGCACCGCTTCCAGCACCTCGTCGACCGGATAGGTGCCGTACTCCAGCGCGATGCCGCAGAAGGCCGCCTCGGGTGCCTCCTGCGAGAAAGCGTCGAGCACCGCGCCGATAACCACGGCCGAGGTCGAGCTGCCCTGCTCGGGCGAGGTCATTTCCTCGCCGTACCAGTGCTTCGCCATCTCGAACGCGGCGCTGCCCGGCGGCGAGACGTTGATCAGCTCGCCGTAGCCGAAGGGCCCCAGTCCGGTGTGGAAGTCGATGCAGCCGATCAGCCGCGCGTGGCTGAGCTCCTCGCGGATCACGCGACGAATGGTGCGGTTGGTCCAGGTCGGCTTGTGGCCGCCGAAGAACAATCCCTGCGGATGGCTGTACTGCCCGCCGCTCACGGCCTGCTGGAAACCGAAGGCGCCGTGTTCCTGCGTGAAGGCATCGATCACGCGCTTGCTCTCGGCCAGGCTGGCGTCGTCGTACGAGACCGGCTTCAGCGCGTCGGCGATGGCGAGATAGCCGGCGTTCGGTGGGTGGGGCTTGCCGTGATCGACGAAGTTGCGGTTGACGTCGACGTTGTCCTCGTTGACGCGGCGGATCCAGGCGAAGCCGTGTGGGTTCACGCCATGGATCAACAGCGCACCGGTGTCGGCGGGCAACGACGCGACGCGGCCGGCACGCAGCCAGTTGATCATCGCGCCACTGCCGCAATAGCCCTCGACGCCGTGCGTCGCGGCCATCAGCACCAGCATCTTCGGCGCGTCGTCGGCACCATAGCGCGCGACGTCCATGAACAACCGCCCGCCATCGGGCCCCAGCGTCGGATTGCGCAGCGAGCGCAGGCTGCCGCCGGTCGCCGCGACCGACGCGCAGAACTTCTCGCGCGCCTCGGCATAGCTGTCGGCGAAATGGCTGGCGACGGAACTCATGGAGGATGGCCTGCGGATGCTAGAGTGCCGCCATCGTAGCGGGGAGAGGGGAGCGCGCACCATGGCCTTGATATCGGTCGACGAAGCCCAGGCGATGGTGTCACCAGGCGGTCACTTCTCGCCGTGGATCGCCGATCTCGGCCTGCGCATCGAGCGCATCGACAACGCGGGCGTGCGTGCCCGCCTGCCGCGCTCGGCGCGCATCCAGCGGCCCGGCGGCGTGGTGATGGGCCAGGCGCTGATGGCTGCCGCCGATACATTGCTGGTGCTGGCCCTCAGCGAGGCGCTGGGCCGAAAGCCCAGCATGGCCACGGTCTCGCTGACGACCAACTTCATGCGCGCCGCGGTCGATTGCGACGTGATCGCCGAAGCGCGGCCGCTGAAGCTCGGCCGCTCGACGGTGTTCGGTGAGGTGGTGTTCTACGCCGACGGCGACGACAAGCCCGTCGGGCAGGCCACAGCCGTGTTTGCCGTGCTGCCCGACGATGCCGCGGCAAAGTTCACCAGAGTGGGAACGCCTGCCGGCGGCTAAGAACGAACTGTCATCCCGAGCGCAGCGAGGATCTTTCGGCAGCACCAAGATCCCTCGCCTTGCTCGGGATGACAGTGTGATTAGACGCCGAGGTCGCCGCCCGCGGCCGCTGCCGTCGTACCATCGCGGCGGAAGGCCTTGATGACGTTGCGGCCGACCTTCCACTTGTGGACCTCGTCCGGGCCGTCGACCAGGCGCTGCGATCGGATCTGCGTGTACCACTTGGCCAGGATCGTATCCTGGCTGTAGCCCAGCGCGCCGTGCAGCTGGATCGCGGTATCGACCACCTTGTGCACCATGTGCGCCAGGAAGACCTTGGCGATCGAGTTCTCCTGCGCCAGGTCCATGCCCTTCTCGGCCTTGTAGGCGATGTGCAGCAGCATCAGGCGCGCCATGTAGAGCTCACTGGCGCACTCGGCGAGCATGAACTGCACCGCCTGACGGTCGGCCAGCAGCACGCCGAAGGTCGAGCGCTCGGTGACGCGCTTGGTCGCCATGTCGAGCGCGCGCTGCGCCTTGGCGATGTTGTGCATGCCGTGACGCAGGCGGCCATAGGCGAGGCGATGCTGGCCCATGTTGAAGCCGTTGCCTTCGCCGCCCAGCAGATCCTCGGCCGGGACCTTGAGATCCTTGATCTCGATCTCCGAATGTCCGCCGGAGAGCTGGTCGTAGTGCGGCCCGGTGATCGCCATGTTGGGCACGTTGCGCTTGATCTTGTAGCCCGGGTTGGGCAGCTCGACGAGAAAGGCGGAGTGCTGCTTGTGGCGCGGCGCGTCGGGATCGGTGCGGGCGATCACGAAGGCGATGTCGGCGACGCTGGCCGAGGAGGAGAACCACTTCTCGCCATTGAGGATGTAGTTGGCGTTGCCGTCCTTCACCGCCGTGGTGCGCATCCCGGTGGCGTCGGCGCCGGCCGCCTTCTCGGTCATCGAGAAGCAGACGCGCTTCTCGCCGTTGAGGATCGGCTTGAGGAACTTCTCCTTCTGATGCTCGGTGCCGTGCGCCAGCAGGGTCATCATCGAGGCGTCGTCGGGCCCCTGCGTGTTCATCGACAGCGCACCGAGGATGCTCTCGCCCAGTTCCATCTGCACCAGCGCGTTGGCCAGCGGGCCCAGGCCCATGCCGCCGTGCTCCTTGGGGATGAAGGGACACCACAGGCCCTGAGCGCGCGCCTTCTTGCGCAGCGGATCGAGCACGTCCTTCAGCGGCTTGTGGTCGAGCTCCTTCTCGGCCGGGATGCATTCGTCCTGCACCCACTGGCGCACCTTCTTGCGAATGGCCTGGGCTTCGGCCGGAATCTCGAAATCAATCGACATATCGTTTCCTCTCCTGAGCGCTCGATTATACCGCCGGATACACCGCCATGGCTGAATTCCGTCGTTGGCGCAGTTTCAATGGGTTGACAGTGCGCCACCAAAAATCGCCAAATCCCGCGAAAGTTGTTTATGCACTCGCACTGCTTTGATATGGTTGCAAGGCTGTTTGATCTTCTTGTTGGAACTTGCCTCAAGGCACTACCGGCGACATGAGCAAATCTTCGATGAATGAGAGCGACCGCGCGATCGCCGCCATGAAACAGGCGCCGAAAATAGTTACCGACAGCTATATGGCGGCCCCGAAGGGGGATGATGGGCCAGTTATTTCGTTTCCAATTGGCGCCATGACGCTTTCCGACCTGGAGAACTATGGTGAGGAAATCGGCGGGCGGGTCACAGAGGTCACGCCGCGTATAAAGCGCACTCAAGCGGTACTACTATGGACGGCGGACGAAAAGCCGCTGCTGTTTGCAAACCCCGAACTCAAGAGTTATCGCAACCTTTTTATACGAAGCGTGGAGGTCGGCCACGGCAGAGACGTTTCAGGGATAACTGACTTCCATGTTGACCACGCCGCAAGCCAAGGAAGCGCCGAAAGGCTCGGGTTTCGGTACTCGCTCCTTGTGGCCGTTCACGGCGTACCTAACGTCAGCTATAGCGACGTCGAGAAAAACCTGTGTGATGATCCGCGGAGAGGACTGATCTATCCGAACCTCTTGCAGATCATGAAGATAAACAATATCCCATTGCTGAGTGCGAAGAACGATATCACCGCCGGCCTTGGGATCATGACGGGAATGGCCGTCGAGCAAAAAATCATCCGGTCGAGAGAAGCAGAGAAATTCTACGGCATGGGAATAAAGGTAGGCGCGCGCGTCGCGAGTCGACCAAAGCCGTAGTAGGTCCTGTAGGTCAAACCGCAACAAAACGAAAAAGCCGGTCCCGAAGGGCCGGCTTAGTCGTCGTCAGATTGGTCGGAGTGAGAGGATTCGAACCTCCGGCCCCTAGCTCCCGAAGCTAGTGCTCTACCAGGCTGAGCTACACTCCGGCGGTGGCTTGCGCGCCCTTCGGGTGCGAAGCGGCGCGGGTTATAGCCTCCGCTTGTGGCCCTAGCAAGGCTGCTGGAAAGGCCCGTCCGGCGCCCTATTCCACCGTCATGCCGGCCGCCTGGACGATCGCGGCATAGCGCTTGCGCTCGGCGGCGATGAAATCGGCGAATTCCTGTGGGCTGCTGCCGGCGATATCGCCGCCCTGGCTGGCGACGATGCCTTTGACGGCCTCCGTTTTGGTCGCCCGTACGGCTTCATCGGCGATCCGTTTCACCAGCGCTTCCGACATGTCCCGCGGACCGACCAGCCCATACCAGGCCACCGACTGGTAGCCCGGTATCCCGGCCTCGGAGACCGTGGGAAGGTTGGGGTAGTAGGCGCTGCGCGTGGTCGAGCTCACGGCCAGCGCCCGCATCCTGCCCGTGGTGATCAGGTCGGCCGAGTTGGGCTGGGTGATCATCATGTTGACGTTGCCGGCCATCAGGTCGAGCTGCGCCGGATTGCCGCCTTTGTAGGCGACGTGGGTCATGGTGAGCCCGGCCATGTGCGCGAACAGCGCGCCAGCGAGATGCTGCGAGGAGCCGTTGCCGCCCGAGGCATAGGTCACCGGCGGCGAGGCCGCCTTGGCCAGCGCCAGCAGCTCGCCGAGCGTGTTGGCCTTCAGCGCGGGATGCACCAGCACGAGCTGCGGGAAGGTGGCGATCAGGCTGATCGGCACAAAGTCCTTGTCGCCGTCATAGGGCAGCTTCTTGTAGATCAGCGGATTGATCGCGTGGCCCATCGCGACGACCGACAGCGTGTAGCCGTCGGCGGGCGCCTTGGCGACGATCTCGCCCGCGACCACGCCGTTGGCACCAGCGCGATTGTCGGCGATCACGGCCTGGCCCCAGACATTGGTGAAATGTTGCCCTACCGCTCGCGCCAGCAGGTCGGTCGTGCCGCCCGGCGCGAAGGGGATCACCATGCGGATCTGCTTGTCCGGGAAGGGCGACTGCGCGCGCACCACGGCCGGCGCGAGCGCGAGCGCGCCTAGACCTTTCAGAAAATCCGCGCGCTTCATTGCAGGAAGTATCCCGACGGCGTGCCCTTCACCGTGGTGCGCTCGAGATGGCGGATCTTGCCTTCCTCGTAGTCGCCCAGCGCGATGTGCATGGTGCAGCGATTGTCCCAGAAGACGATGTCGTTGGTGCGCCACTGGTGGCGGTAGATGAATTGCGGTCGTGTCGCGTGCTTCACGAGGTAGTCGATCAGCGGCTTGCTCTCCTCCTCGGTCATGCCGACGAAGCACGAGACCTTCTCGCCGATATAGAGCGTCTTGCGGCCGGTCTCGGGATGCACGCGCACCAGCGGCTGGGCGATCGGCGGATTGAGCTTGGCCTGCTCGGCGGCGCGATCGGAGGAGAGGTCGGCAATCTTGCGCGTGCCGGTGTGGATGCCGTGCAGGTCGGCGATCATCTTCTTCATGCCGTCCGACAGCGCGTCGTAGGCCTTGGCCATGTTGGTGAACATGGTGTCGCCGCCGACATCGGGAATGGTGATGCCGCGCAGCAGCGAGCCCAGCGACGGTACCGGCGTGAACGACATGTCCGAATGCCAGAGGTGGCCGGTGTACTTGGAGTCCGAGGGCGCGCCATTGGCCTTGGGGATGTTGGTCACCAGCAGCAGTTCGGGATAGTCGGGATGCCGGTCGCGCGGCAGCGAGTCGTGGGTGTCGAGCTCGCCGAAGCGGCGGCTGAAGGCGATGTGCTGCTCGCGCGTGATCTCCTGGTCGCGGAACAGCAGGATGCCGTGGTCGAGGAAGGCGCGGTGGATCTGATCGAACTCGGAATTGCTCAGCGTCTTGCCGAGATCGACACCCTGCACCTCCGCGCCCAGCGCGTTGGACAGCCGACGCAGCGTGATCGTCATGGGTTTCCTCGTGCTTGTTGGTGCAACGCTACTATGCGCGGCATGCGCCGTCGCCAGACGGAATCGGTTGTCGGCAATGCGCGCGGCACCTAACGTCGCGGCGGGAGAAATCGCTCAAAGGGAATCCATCGTCATGAACGCGCCCGATCGCCTACGTGCCCTGCTGAAGAAGCCGGACTTCGTCGTCATGCCGGCGGTGTGGGACGGGCTGACCGCCAAGCTCACCGCCGAGGCCGGCTTCGAGACCGCGTTCATGTCGGGCTCGTGCGT
>JAFAZJ010000290.1 GCA_019239835.1 Alphaproteobacteria bacterium
CGCCGCGGGTCGCCGAGGATCGAGCGGTTGCCCAGCGCGCGCGGGCCCCACTCCATGCGGCCCTGGAACCAGCCGATCACCTTGCCTTCGCCAATCGCCGTTGCCGTGCGGCCGCAGAGCTCGGCCTCGTCGGCGATGACCTCGATCGTGCAATTGGCCGCATCGAACTCCGGGCGCCGCGCGGCGACAGCCGCGGCGATCTCTTCAGGCTTGGCCGCCGGGCCCCAATAGGCGTGATCCATCACGAAGTGGCGCTTGTTGCCATTGTTCTGGGGCAGGCCGTGCCAGACCTGGAACGCCGCGCCGATCGCGCCGCCCGCATCGCCGCCGGCGGACTGGATATAGCAGTGCTTGAACGGCGAGCGTTCGTAGACCTTGCCGTTGGCGACAGAGTTGTAGGCGCAACCGCCCGACAGCACGACGGAATCGCACTGATAGCGCTTGTGCAGCGCGCCCAGCAGATTGAAGAACGCCTCCTCGTACATCGCCTGCGCCGAGCGGGCGATGTCCTTGTGACGCTGTTCCAGCGGGTCATCCTTGCCGCGCGCCGGGCCCAGCAGCTCGACCATCGCCGGTGAGCAGATACGCCCACCCGACGGCGTGCCGTCGCGCACCTCGTACTTCGAGCCTTCGCGCGCGTGCAGGAAATAGCGCAGGTCGAGCTCAAAGGAGCCGTCGTCCTTCAGCGTCATCAATTGGCGCATCTGCTCGAGGTATTTCGGCTCGCCATAGGGCGCCAGCCCCATGACCTTGTACTCGTCGCCGTAGTTGGGAAAGCCGATGAACTGGGTGATGCCCTCGTAGAAAATGCCCAGCGAGTTGGGGAAGTGCACGCGACCGTCGATGCTCAGCTTGTTGCCCTCGCCCATGCCCCAGGCGGCGCTGGCGAAGTCGCCGAAGCCGTCGACCGACACCGCCACCGCGCGATCGAACGGCGAGACATAGAAGGTCGAAGCGAGATGGCAGAGGTGATGCTCGACGGCGTGCACCGTTCCGGTGAACTTTGCCTCGGGCACCTGCGTTGCGAGTTGCTCGCCGACGTCGTCCCATTGGCGGCGGTTGCGCACCCGGCTCATGATCAGGTCGAGGCTTGGGCGCTTGGTGACGATGTAGCCGACCTTGCGCCAGAAGCTGGCGCGGCTGTCGCGGTTGATCGCAACATGGCCAACCTCGTCGAGGCCGATGCCGGCCTCCTTCAGGCAGTAGCGGATCGCCTCGCTGGGGAAGCCGCCCCAGTGCTTCGCGCGACGGAATCGTTCCTCTTCGGCGGCGGCGACCAGTTCGCCGTCCTTGACCAGGCAGGCGGCGGAGTCGGCGTGGAAAGCGTTCAGGCCCAGGATGTAGGTCATCGCTTGAAGTCGCGCTGCAGCAGGAGCATCGAGAGGATCAGGTCGGCGGTGGCGCGCTGGCAGGCATAGAACAGCCCCGCCTTGCCATCGAGCAGCAGGCCGCGGCCCAGCAGGCAGTAGAGGAACACGACCGGCGGCCCCAGCACGCGCGTCAATCGCAGCCGATCACCCCAGGAGAGCTGGCCCCATGGCGTCGAGGTGAGCTTGTCGACCTCGCGCCGCTGGTAGCGGTATTGCGAGGCCAGCCAGCGTTCGAGGTTCTTGCGGTCATCGTGATCGATATGGCCGCGCAGGGTCGGCACGGTGCCGGAGACATGCGCCTTCTCGGTGTGGCCATCCTGCACGAAGGTCACGCGATCGCGCCGGAAGAGCGTGGGAAGAGGCGGGTAGAGCGACCCGCGTAGCTTCTGCCCGTCGATGCAGTAGTCGAAGGCGGTGCGATAGCCGCCGATGTCGTCGGTGGGGGCAAGCGCCGCGATCTCGTCGATGGTCGCCTGCGGCACGATGTAATCGGCGTCCAGCCGCAGCACCCAGGGCGTGACAATGCCGGTCTCCTGCACCGCGTAGGTCCATTGCCGTTCGTGGCTGTCGAAGGGGCGGCTGAGCCAGCGGACGTTGGGATAGCGCTGGACGATCGACTGGGTCTCGTCGTCGCTGCCGCTGTCGAGCACGACGATCTCGCGCGCCCAGCCCAGTCGGTCGAGGTTCCGCCCGATGTTGGGCGCCTCGTTCCAGGTCAGGATCACCGGGGTGATCTGGTCGAGCATCGTCAATTGAATAGATCGCGACAAATTACTGAAATTACGCAGATTTCCGCAAATTTCTCAGATCATGCTATAATTCAAATCGTGCCCTCAGGCCAGCGATTTTCCGGCCATGCGGTAGCAGTAGACGCATTGCCCGTCGACGATCCAGTCGAACGACCGGGCCGCCAGTGCCGCGAACGCAACCTGGCCGCCGCCAGCACCGGGACTGGCCCAATCACCCGGCATAAAGACGACGTGATGGGTCCGGTCGAGCCACTCCAGGCCGCTGCGGAACACCGCCTTCTCCGATCCCTCGATGATCAGCTTCACCATCAGCAACTCGCGGGCGCCGGCGCGCTCCATCAGCTGGTTGATGGTGACCGTCGGCACACCCGTCCCCTCGCCCACAGAGTCCGTGACCTTCACGCTCCAGGGCTCCTGTCCTTCGCTGCGCAGGAATACCGTTGTTGCCTGGTCCCACAAACCCGCCTCGACCACCTCGACATTAGGCCAGGCCGCCACGTTGCGTCGGACCATGGCAGCGTTGGCCGGGTCGGGCTCGACCGCAAAGATCGTTGCATCGGGAAACGCGTGCGCCAGCCATACTGAGGACAGGCCGATATAGGCGCCGCCATCGACCACGACCTTGGGCGCTGGCGCCGTGCGGGCGTATTCGCGCAGGGCGCGGCACTGCGGGAAGCGGCGCTGGTCTAGCGAGCCCAACAGGAAGATCTGCTCGAAATTGGCCACGTCCGTGGTGCCGGCCCGCAACCACACCTTGTGGTCGAAGCCGGGAATTCGCACAGCACGTACGCCACTACCCGGCGCTGCCAGCGCCCACCAGGCTTTCAAACCCGCGCCCAGGCCGAAGCGATCGACCGTCCGGTAGAGCACGCGGAGCCCATTCTTAAGTCCCATCTGGATTTAATTACCTTTTATATTACGTTGATTTTACTTGAGGAATGCTAATTGTTAAAGCTATCATGCAAGATGTTCACGGTGGTCGCCAGTGGCCAGCATGAGCCTGATTTCATTGACCCTGCGCTTGGATTATTTCACAATAGCAGACACTTAGCGCGGTTTTCATACATGGCGTCGGTTGTGGCGTCGGTCAGTTATTTTCGAGGCTCCCGTGCGGCGGGGGGACGACATGGATAGGTCGAAAGCGTACTCCGAGACCAAGCTGCTCTGGCTCACGCGCATCGCCGATATCCTGGCGCCGGCCGCGATCGCTTGGATCGCGATCGCCGCCTGGCTGCCGCAGCACTTCAGCCAGTTCGACGATCAGTATTTCCTCGCCATGGCGGCCAGCTCGCTGCTGGTGGCCAACATCTTCCAGGCGCTGAACCTCTATTCCATCCGCAGCCTGTCCAATGTGCCGCGCCAGATCGGCCGGGTGATGGTGGCCTGGACGGGCGTGCTGGCAGTGCTGATCGCGGTGGCCTTCGTCACCAAGGTCTCCGCCAACTTCCCTCGCGGCTGGGCGATCCTCTGGTACGTCTGGACCCTGGGCACCTTCATCGCCGCGCGCTTCGTCGTGGCCAGCATCATCGGCCGCTGGCTGGAGTCCGGCCGGCTGACCCGCGACATCGCCGTGGTCGGCGCCGGCCCGCATGGCCGCCGCCTGATCCAGCATTTGCGCGAGGCCGGTGGCGCCGATTACCGCATCGTCGGCGTCTTCGACGAGCGCGCCCAGCGCGAGATGGAGCCGGTCGAGGGCGTGCCCGTGCGCGGCACCGTCGACGACCTGATCGACTACGCCCGCCACCACCACATCGACCAGATCGTCGTCGCCCTGCCCTGGGCGGCCGAGATCCGCGTCATGACCATTCTGAAGAAGCTGTGGGAGCTGCCGGTCGATATCCGCCTGGCGCCCGACATGATCGGCTTTCGCCTCGCCCATTGCTCCTATAGCGAGCTGGGCAACGTGCCCGTGCTCAACGTCTTCGACAAGCCGCTGTCGGAGGACAAGCTGCTGCTCAAGCGGCTCGAGGATATCGGCCTGTCGCTGCTGCTGCTGCTGGTGTTCTCGCCGGTCATGCTGGCCACGGCACTGGCCATCAAGTTCGACAGCCGCGGGCCGGTCCTGTTCCGCCAGACGCGCTACGGCTTCAACAACCAGCGCATCCAGGTCTGGAAGTTCCGCTCGATGCGCGACGATGATTGCCGCGACATCGCGCCGATCCAGGCCAGCCGAGACGATCCCCGTATCACCAGGGTCGGCCGCTTCATCCGCCGCACCTCGATCGACGAGCTGCCGCAGCTCTTCAATGTGCTGGGCGGCAGCATGTCGATGGTCGGCCCCAGGCCGCATCCGATCGACACCAAGGCCGAGAACGTGCTGTTCGAGGAGGCCGTGGCCGAATACGCAGCGCGCCACCGCGTGAAGCCGGGACTGACCGGCTGGGCCCAGGTCAATGGCTGGCGCGGCGAGACCGACACCATCGAGAAGATCCGCAAGCGCGTCGACCATGACCTCTACTACATCGAGAATTGGTCGCTGCTGCTCGACATCAAGATCGTGCTGATGACCATCGTCACGGTACTGCGCGGCAAGAACGCGTACTGAACTTCTTGTCATTCCGAGCGAAGCGAGGAATCTCCTGTGACTGAAGAGTCGTCGTGGGAGATTCCTCGCTTCGCTCGGAATGACGGATAGCTGACGCAATGCGCATCCTGCTGCACGACAATTCCGGCCATCCCTTCCAGGTCCAGCTCTCGCGCGAGCTGGCGCGGCGCGGCCACGTTGTGCGTCATCTTTTCAACGCCCGCTTCCAGACGCCGCGCGGCTCGCTATCGCATTTGCCCGGCGATCCCACGACATTCGAGGTCGCGCCGATCGACCCCGGCCAGCCGATGGCGAAGTACGACTACTTCACCCGCTTCCGCCAGGAGCGCGCCTACGGAAAGCTGCTGGAACGCGAGCTCGAGGCGTTCCAGCCCGACGTCGCGCTGCTCAGCAACACACCGCCGGATTCCTTGCTGGCACCGCAACGCTGGTGCCGCGCCAATCATCGCGGCTTCGTCTTCTGGGTGCAGGACATCTACGCCGAGGCGATCGCGCGACTGGCAGCGCCCAAGCTGGGGCCGCTGGGCGCACCCGTGGTCTGGCATTACCGGCGTCTTGAAGCTGGACTACTGCGGCGCAGCGATCAGGTCGTCGCCATCACCGACGATTTCAAGCCGCTGCTGAAGAGCTGGCGCATCGATGAGAAGCGCGTCTCGACCATCGAGAACTGGGCGCCGCTGGAAGAGTTGCCGCCGCGCCCGCGCGACAACGATTTCGCGCGCGCGCACGGGCTGAGCGGCAAGCTGGTGTTCATGTACTCCGGCACCCTGGGCCTGAAGCACAATCCCAGCCTGCTGCTGGGCATCGCCGATCGCTATCGCGAGGATCCCGCCGTGCGCGTGGTGGTGATCTCCGAAGGCCTGGGTGCGAACTGGCTGGCCGAGCGCAAACAGGCCGAGCGTCTCGACAATCTGCTGCTGCTGCCCTTCCAGCCCTTCTCGCGTATGCCCGACATGCTGGCCTCGGCCGACGTGCTGATGGCGATCCTCGAGCCAGAGGCCGGGGTCTATTCGGTGCCCTCCAAGGTGCTGACCTATCTCTGCGCCGGCCGCCCCCTGCTCGCCGCCATGCCGGCAGAGAACCTCGCCGCCCGCACCATCGTCGCGCATGAGGCCGGCATCGTGGTCTCGCCGCAGGACGCGCCCGGCTTCGCCGCCGCCGCCGCCCGTCTGCATGACGCCCCCGGGACGCGGACAACGCAAGGTTGCAATGCCCGTCGCTACGCGGAGGCTACCTTCGATATCCACAGGATCACTGATCGTTTCGAGGCGATCCTCACGAAGGCCACTCATATGCAATGAGCGCGTGATGACGCAGGACTAGCGTTTGCGGGCCGATGTTGATGTGACTACTAGATGCGGGATGAGGTCCCGGGCGAATATTAAGCGTTGCCTCATAAACTTCTCGCAAACATCTGCAAAATTTATATAATCGTTGCCGATTTAATGCATGTATTTACGGGTGTAGTGATGAGGAACGAAGACATAGTCCTGGTTACCGGCGCCGGCGGTTTTATCGGCGGCCACCTGGTCGAGCACCTGAGCAAGGCCTGCGGCTTCAGCCGCATCCGGGCGGTCGACATCAAGCCCACCGACGAGTGGTATCAGTTGCACGACGGGGTGGAGAACCTGCAGCTCGACATGAGCCGGCGCGAGGCGGCCTTCAAGGCCGTGAAGGGCGCCCACCAGGTCTACAACCTCGCCGCCGACATGGGCGGCATGGGCTTCATCGAGAAGAACCGCGCCCTGTGCATGCTCTCGGTGCTCATCAACACCCACCTGCTGATGGCGGCCCGGCAAGCGGGCGTGCGCCGCTACTTCTACGCCAGCTCCGCCTGCGTCTACAACGCCGACAAGCAGAAGAGCGCGGCCGTCGTGCCCCTCCGCGAGGAGGACGCCTACCCCGCCCAGGCCGAGGACGGCTACGGCTGGGAGAAGCTCTTCTCCGAGCGCATGTGCCGGCACTTCCGCGAGGACTTCGGGCTGCGCACGCGCTGCGCCCGCTTCCACAACGTCTACGGCCCGCACGGCACCTGGGAGGGTGGCCGCGAGAAGGCGCCCGCCGCCATCTGCCGCAAGGTCATCCACGCCAAGGCCACCGGCCGGCACGAGATCGACATCTGGGGCGACGGCAACCAGACGCGCAGCTTCATGTACATCGACGACTGCCTCAAGGGCATCGATTACATCATGCACTGCGAGGAGCTCAACGCCACGCCGATCA
>JAFAZJ010000292.1 GCA_019239835.1 Alphaproteobacteria bacterium
CCTGGGTGTTGGTCGGCAGATACTCGCAGACAGCGTTGGGCGCCTGCGCCTTCAGCTCCTTCATGACCGGGAACGACAGGTCGGCGGTGAAGGTCATCTCGAACTTGCCGGACACGAAAGCCAGCACCGAGGTCGAGCGGTTGGGGATGATGGTGAACTCGATGGCGTCGAGGTACGGCAGCCCCTTCTTCCAGTAGTCCGGGTTCTTCACCACCTTCATGCCTTCGTTCTGCTTGAACTCGACGAACTTGAAGGGGCCGGTACCGATCGGCTTGGTGCGCATCTGCGCGGCGTTCACGTGGCAGGGATAGACGGGCGAGAAGGCGCCGGCGAGCATGGTGAGGAACGAGGGCTGCGGATCCTTGAGGTGGAACGTGACCTCCTGGTCGCCGTTCACCGTGATGTCCTGCAGATTGAAGTACCAGGATTTGCGCGGATTCTTGCGCAGCCGGGCCTCGTTCTTGCCGATCACGCCATCCCAGGTGCACTTCACGTCGGCGCTGGTGAACGGCTTGCCGTCATGCCACTTCACGCCGGTGCGCAGCTTGAAGGTCAGGGTCTTGCCGTCCTTGCCCCAGGCCCACGATTCGGCGAGGTCGGGCACGATCGCGTCGGGCTTGTTCTGCTTCGACTGGGGATCGAAGACGACCAGATTGTTGAACACCGACATGGACGGCATGACGGTGGAGATCGTCGCTTCCTCGTGGATCGAGGCGCTCGGCGGATTGTCGCGATGCGTGATGTGCAGCGTGCCGCCGGATTTCTGTGCGAACGCCGACTGGGCGGTCAGCGTGATGGTGGCGAGCGCGAGAGCGGCCGCCATCCTCCCCAACGGACGGGACATCATCGTTTCCTCCGAGCGCCGAACAGGGCGCCGTGATCGTTGTCGCGACCCGACTCTTGCAGGCCGGGGCGGATGCAAGCGCGTCTTCCGTCGACGCGCTTCATCCGAGATGCGGCTGAGTAGATCACAGGCACCGCCGATGACGAAACGATGAATCGACGTTCACCAGCGGAAATCAGCTATGCCCGTCGTCGCATGGAGTCGCCACGCGGAACCGTGAGCGCGCGATCCATGCCGAACCACTGCGCCAGCGAGCGCGGCCGCTCCGCATGGCGACGGTAGCGTGCAAAAGCCACGATCTCGCGCAGCCACACTGCACCCGCCTTGCGGAAGCACCAGCGCAAATGCCTCCTGATCTCAGGGTCGTGATGGAAGAGCATGCGCGCGAGCGCGCGCGGCCGCGCCTGCACCATGAACTCCATCAGCTTCACCAGCGTAAACACCTGCCACGGCCGCAGGCCGCGTACCGCCAGCAGCTGGTGGCGGTAATCCCACTTGGCGCGATCCTCTTCGATGACGAGGCGGTCACGATTCTCCGCCACCCAGTCGGTCCAGCGATGCGGCGTGACATACATCGCGTTGAGCAGATCGGGATCGTAGGCCAGCACCTGGCGCAGCGCGCGCCAGTAGGTGCGCGCCGTCTCCTCCTGGAAGCCGACGATGTGACCCAGCATCGAGAGGATGCCGTAGCGGCGCAGCAGGCGCACCGCTTCGTAGTCGGTCTGCGTCGTCGAGCCCTTGCGGATCGCCGCCAGGGTATCGGGATCGGTGGTCTCGATGCCCATCAGGATGCAGATGATGCCGGCGCGGCGATAGAGCGAGAGGATGTCGGCATCGCGCACGATGTCGCCGGCGCGGATGGTGGCGAAGAGGCGCACCGGCAATGCGCGGCGGGCCAGCTCTTCCAACAGCGTCGTCCATAGTCGCTTCGACGACGTCGGATTCTCGTCGGCCAGATCGACGAACATGACGCCGTGTTCACGATGCAGCCATTCGATCTCGTCGACGAGGCGCACGGGATCGCGATAGCGCCACTTCGCCCAGAACTGGAACTGGCCGCAATAGCTGCAGCGATGCGGACAGCCGCGCGAGAACTGGATGATCGCCGCACGGCCCATGCCGAAACACTGATAGCGGTCCCAGTCGGCGATCAGCTCCCAACCGACGCGATGGGTATCGAGCTCTTGGCTGATCACTCGCGCTGGCGCCAACTTCGGCGCACCGCTAGTCCGCGCAGCGATGCCCGGAACCGCGGCCGCGTCGGCACCACGCGCCAGCGCATCGACCAGCTCGCGCGCCGTGACCTCGCCCTCGCCGCGCACGACGAAGTCGATCCACGGTGCTTCGTTGAGCACGTCGGCCGCGTGATAGGTCGGATAGACGCCACCATAGACGGTGCGCGCGCCGGGTGCCGCCTCGCGCGCCAGACGCAAGGTCTCGAGGCAGACCGGATGCGCCGGCGTCGAGCCGGCATGACCGGTCATCACCACGTCGGGCCGGTGCGCGGCGATCCGCGCGGCCAGTGCCGCGCCGGTCAAGCGCTCGACCTCGGCGTCGAGCAGCATCACCTCGTGACCAGCATCGATCAGCGGCCCGCCGACGCAGAGCAGGCCGAACGGAACCTGGTGGCCGACGCCGTAGACGCTGGTCAGCGTGATGTAGGGCGGGTTGACCAGCAGGACGCGCATGGTGACGGCGCCCTAGCCGGGCTTGCGGCCGGTGATCCGGCTGAGCACGCCGGGGATGAACTCGTTGACCGTGATGCCGGTGAAGCCGGCGCGCGCGAAGAAGCCTCTGACGTCGGATTCCGAATGCGCCTGCCCGGTGCTGTTGAACACCGCCTCGTTCAATCCCCAGAGCGTGGGATTGAGCGGCCCGTCGCGGCTGTCGCGCATGGTCTCGCCGATCAGGTGCATCTCGCCGCCAGGCTCGAGCGCAGCGAAGGCCTTGCTGACCACGAGCTGGATCAGGTCGGGACTGTATTGCGGCAGGTTGCTGGCCATGATCACGACGTCGGCGCCCGATGGAAACTCGGTCTTGGTGAAGTCGCCCGGCATGGCGGTGACGCGATCCGATACGCCGTGCTGGGCGATGAACTCGCGCGCCACGATGGCGACCGGCGGCAGATCAAAGACGATGGCGCGCAGATTGGGAAAGGTCTGCGCCGCGACGATGCTGTAGGCGCCTGAGCCACCGCCAAGATCGAGGATCAGCTTGCGATTCGACAGATCGACCTGGCGCACGAAGCGCCGCCCCGCGCCCATGCCGATGGAATTGGTCGCGGTGTGATAGCGCCGCGCATCCTCGACGGTGAAGTTCTCGTAGTCGCCCAGCACGCGCTCGGTCTTTTGCCTGAGCGCATCCGAGAGCTTGCCCCAACGCTCCCAGCGCGGCTTGGTGAAGGTGATCCACGGACCGGCGTAACGCGGTGATCCCTTGACGAGAAAGCGCTCGACGTCGGGCGCGTTGGCATAGGTGTCGCCGGTCTTGCTGAGCAGATCCATCGCCGTCAGTGCCGTCAGCATGCGCTCGGCGTTGCGGCGGGTGATGTCGAGCTTGGCCGCCACGGCGTCGATGGTATGGGCGCCCTGCGACACGGCGGTGAACAGATCGATCTCGACCGCCGCCATCAGCGCCGCGCTCTGCTGATAGGCCAGCGCCATCGCCTGCAGGCGCGTGGTATCGAGACGCTCGGACGCCATGGTGTTCTCCCTTGTGCTGGCGCATCGTAGCGAAGATCATCCACAAGGCCACCACGACATGCCCGGACATATCGGAATTGCCGCCTGTTCCGCCGAGGGCGCGGCGCTGTGCTATCGCACCATCTGCATCGAGGCACCCGCGCTGATGGGCGGCCACGACCATCCCGAAGTGTCGATGCATACGCCGCCCTTCGACGACTACATGAAGTGCATCTATTGCGGCGACTGGCGCGGCGTCGGCGAGCTGATGCTGGCATCGGCCGAGAAGCTCAAGCGCATCGGTGCCGATTTCGTGATCTGCCCCGACAACACGATCCACCAGGCGCTGCCCTTCGTCGAGGATCGCTCGCCCCTGCCCTGGCTGCACATCGCCGAGAGCGTGGCGCAGGAGGCCAAGGCACGCGGCTTCAAGCGCATCGCCATCACCGGCACGCGCTGGCTGGTCGACAGCGAGGTCTATCCACAGAAGCTCGCTGCACAGAGCCTCGACTACATGCGCCCGACGATCGAGGAGCGCGACGAGGTCAACCGCATCATCATGGACGAACTGGTGCGCGGCATCACCACACCGACAGGGGTCGCGGCCTTGCAGCGCATCATCGGTCGGCTCAAGGACGAGGGCTGCGACGCGGTCGTGCTGGGTTGCACCGAGCTGCCGATCGTCATGAACGACTCGAACTCGCCGCTGCCGACGCTCGACTCGACGCGGCTGCTGGCGCGCGCGGCGTTGCGGCGGGCGGTGACGTGATGGCGACACCGAGCCAGGTACGCAAGCTGGAGATGCTGAGCCGGACGCGGCTGTCGGCCAACTTCTTCCTGCGCGACTTCCTCTACAGCGAGACGGCGCAGATCTACGGCATCAGCAACGTGCCCGACGATCCGACACTGGCGGTCGAGGCCGGCTCGCGCCTGTGCGAGGAATTGCTCGAGCCGCTGCAGGCGACCTTCGGACGTCTGGCGATCCGCTCGGCCTATCGCTCGCCCGAGATGAACGCGCTGTGCAACCGGCTGAAGCTGGGCTGCGCGCGCAACGAATACAATTTCGCGCGCCACATCTGGGATCGCCGCGATGCCAAGGGCTTCATCGGCGCCTCGGCCTCGATCATCATTCCCTGGGTCGCCGATCGTTACGCTAGGGGTGAATCATGGCAGCCGATCGCGTGGTGGATCCACGATCACCTGCCCTACAGCGAGCTGCAATTCTTCCCCAAGCTCGCCGCCTTCAACATCGGCTGGCATCAAAGGCCGCGTCGCGCGATCTACAGCTACATCCCGCCGCGCGGCTACCTCACCCGGCCCGGCATGGCGGGCCACGACGGAAATCACGCTGCCGCGTATCCCGGCTATCCTGTACTGTCGCAGGCATAACAGACGTCTGGGAGGGACACCAATGACGCCGCTTGACGATACCGCGCAACAAGTGACGCAGATCGAGATCGATCAACGCATCTTCGATCTCTACGACGAGTACTGCCACAGCAGCACGATGGACCGTCGCGAATTCCTGCTGCGCGCCGCGGCGATCACCGTCGGTGGGCTCGCCATGGCGCAGGCGCTGCTGCCGCGCTACGTGCAGGCGCAGACCATCTCCTTCACCGACGAGCGCATCAAGGCGCGCTACGTCAACTATCCCTCGCCCGGCGGCTCCTCGGGCCAGATGCGCGGCTATCTCGTGCAGCCCGCGGGCACCGGCAAGTTCCCCGCCGTCCTCGTCGTGCACGAGAATCGCGGCCTGAACCCGTACATCGAGGACGTCGCGCGCCGTCTCGCCACCGCGGGCTTCCTGGCGCTGGCGCCCGACGGACTGTTCCCGGTCGGCGGCTATCCCGGCAACGACGACGACGGCCGCACGCTGCAGGCCAAGCTCGACCAGCCCAAGCTGCGCACCGACATGCTCAACAGCGCCAAGTTCGTGAAGGCGCATGAGCTATCGAGCGGCAAGCTCGGCGTCACCGGCTTCTGCTGGGGCGGCGGCACGACCAATTACCTCGCCGCCACGCTGGGCGCCGACATGCAGGCGGGCGCGCCGTACTACGGCGCCGCGGCCGACACCGCATCCGTCGCCAACATCAAGGCGGCGCTGCTGATCAACTACGCCGAGAACGATGACCGCATCAACGACATGTGGCCGGCCTACGAGACAGCGCTGAAGGCCGCCAAGGTGTCGTACGAGATGCACAAGTACCCGGGCACGCAGCACGGGTTCCATAACAACTCGACGCCTCGCTACAACGAGGCGCAGGCCAAAGTAGCGTGGGAGCGTACCGTCGCGTTCTTCAAGAAAAATCTCGCCTGATACAGGAGGAGACTCTCATGACGATCAACCGACGCCATCTCGCGGCGGCCGGCGCCGCTGCTGCTCTCGTGGCCGTTGCCGGCAGCGCGGCCGCGGCGGGGGCCGACTCGGCCGCCGTCAGCAAGGCGACCGAGGCATTCCGCCAGGCCATGCTCAAGCCCGACAAGGCCACGTTCGAGGCGCTCTGCGACGACGCCCTGACCTACGGCCACTCGTCCGGCAAGGTCGAGACCAAGGCCGAGTTCATCGCCGCGTCGACCAACGGCAAGTCGAGCTGGAAGACGCTGGAGTTCGAGAAGCCCGTGGCGTGGGGCGAAGGCGGCATGGGCCATTCGCGCTTCCTGCTCACCGGCCAGACTCTCAGCGAAGGCAAGACGACCGACATCAAGATCGGCGTGCTGATGGTCTGGGTGAACCGCGGCGGCAACTGGCGCTTGCTGGCGCGCCAGGCGGTCAAGGTCTAGCGCGTCCTGTCATTCCGAGCGAAGCGAGGAATCTTTGCGCCGGTAAAGATCCTCGCCGTGCTTCAGAGGCCGCGGACGGCCCCGAGGATGACGGATTGAGGCTACTTGTTGCAGGCACCGAGCGACCGGAGGGAACACACTCTCCCGTCGATCCAGATTGCGCCATACAAGTTGACGCCTTCCAGATTGTCGCCATCGAGCTTGGCGTCCTTCAGATTGGCGCGCGACAGCTTGGCGCCTTTGAGGAACGCGCCCTTGAGATTGGCGCCTTGCAGATTGGCGCCGACCAGGGACGCGTTCGTGAGCCGGGCGCCTTCCAGATCGGCGCGCGGCAGGCTGACTTCGTCCATCAGTGCGCCATCGAGGTTGGCGCCGCGCAAATCGGCGCTGTCCAGCTTGGCGTAGGTCAGATCGACGTCCTTGAGATTGGCCTCCGACAAGGTGGCCTCGCGGAAATCGACCGTCGGCGACAGGTCGGCGCCGAGCAGCATCGCCTTGTTCAGATTGGCGCCGCGCAGATTGGCCCGCCCCAGCTTGGCGCCGGCCAGCAACGCGCCCTGAAGATTGGCACCCTGCAGATCCTTGTCGCGCAGATCGGCGTCGCGCTTGTTGCAGCCCTGCCAGTTCACCTTCGGCGCCGGCGGATCGCCGCAGGCGGCGGCCGCGATTCCCGGCGCGACCGCAAGGAGCGCTGCCACGAGAGCCAGGGACCTCATGGCGAGGCCGCCACTGAGATGAACTTGTCGACGTGTGCTGCGTCGGTGTCGAACGCCGTCACCAGGCGATAGGCCTGCTCGTCCGGCCGGTCGCTGGGCCACGGGTAGTATTTGAATCCCGCCGCCTCGAGCGCGCGATTGGCAGCGGGCGGCAGGGCGATGAAGATCTCGTTGGCCTCGACGGCATAGAGCAGCCGCGTGCTGTTGAGCCGGCCCAGCCCTTCGGCCAGGCGCTTGGCCATGGCGTTGGCGTGCCGCGCATTGGCGAGCCAGAGATCGCCGTCGAGATAGGCGTCGAGCTGCGCCGAGAGTGCGCGCATCTTGGAGAACAGGTGTCCCGCGCGCTTGCGGCGGAACTCGAACTCCTTGGCGAGCTCGGGCTTGAAGAACACCACTGCCTCGGCCGCCAGCGCGCCGTTCTTGGTAGCGCCGAAGCTCAGCACGTCGACGCCGGCCTTCCAGGTGACGTCGGCCGGCTTGCAGCCGAGATGGATCAAGGCGTTGGCCAGCCGCGCGCCATCCATATGCAGCGACAGGCCGTGCTTCTTCGCCTGCCCCGAGATCGCGCGCACTTCGTCGGGCGTGTAGCTGGCGCCGCACTCCGTCGCCTGGGTGATCGAGATCACCGCCGGCTGCGCGTGATGCACCACGCCCTTCACATCGACCGCCAGCGCGCGCCCGAGGGTCGGCATATCGAGCTTGCCGGCGTGACCATCGACGCATTGCAGCTTGGCGCCACCGGTGAGGAATTCCGGCGCATTGGCCTCGTCGACGTTGATGTGCGCCGCGGGATGGCAGAACACCACGCCCCAGGGCGGCGTCAGGCAGGCCAGCGACAGCGCGTTGGCCGCCGTGCCGGTGGCCACCGGAAAGGCGATCAGGGAGTCGTGCTCGAAGGCTTTGCGCAGCCGTTCGGTGACGCGCGCGGTGAGGTCGTCGGCGCCGTAGGACGACATCGGCCCGGCGCGGTAGGCCTTGGCCAGCGCCTCGATGATCGCGGGATGGGCGCCGACGGTATTGTCGCTGCGGAAATCCATGCTTACTCCTCCGGCCGGCGCGTCACCGCCTCGATGCGATTGCCATCGGGGTCGAGCACGAAGGCCGCGTAATACTCGGGACTGTAGATCTCGCGGATGCCAGGCGGGCCGTCGTCGCGGCCGCCGTTCGTCAATGCGGCGTTGTAGAAGGCGCGGACCGCCGCGCGGCCGGGCGCGCGAAAGCACCAATGCCGGTTATCGGGCACCACCTGGCCGCTGCTGAGGTAGATCGAGACATAGCAAAGCGGCCCGCCGCGCTCGCCATAGCCGATGGCGCGCTCGCGTCGATTGACGCGCGGGTAGCCCAGCGCGCCCAGCACGGCGTCATAGAAAACCTGCGCGCGGTCGAGGTTGCTGACCGTGATCGACAG
This sequence comes from Alphaproteobacteria bacterium, assembly GCA_019239835.1. Taxonomy (GTDB): domain Bacteria; phylum Pseudomonadota; class Alphaproteobacteria; order Reyranellales; family Reyranellaceae; genus JAFAZJ01. The sequence continues at coordinate 8,431 of JAFAZJ010000292.1, forward strand.
ATGGTCGAGCATCAGCGCTTGCCCTCGGGGAAGCGCACGACGCCCAGCAAGGCGCCAGTGGCAGGGTCAATGACGTAGAGCGCCGCCGAACCGTCGCGCAGGCGAACCAGCGCCACGGTGCGACCGTCCGCCGAGGTCACGCCTTCGACCTTGGCGCCCTCCGGAATCGGCACGTTCGCCTCGCCGAAGCTGCGTGGCTTGACGGCCGGCCCGC
>JAFAZJ010000294.1 GCA_019239835.1 Alphaproteobacteria bacterium
GTTGCCGCCCTGGTCACCTGGTACTTGCTCTCGCGCGGGCACTGACCATGGCGACCTGGCCCATTCTTTCGCTCACCACGTTCCTGCCGCTGATCGGTGCGGCCTGGATCCTGCTGTTCACGCGCAATGGCGAGGCCGGCGTCGCCAACGCCAAGCACGCCGCGTTGTGGACGTCGTTGGCGACCTTCATCGTCTCGCTGTTCATCTGGTTCGGCTTCGATCCGCGCAACTCCGGCTTCCAGCTGCGCGAGCACGTCGAGTGGATCCCGGACTACAAGATCGCCTATCACATGGGCGTCGACGGCATCTCGATGCCGTTCGTGCTGCTGTCGACCTTCCTGACGCCGCTGTGCATCCTGGCGAGCTGGGAGGCGATCGAGACTCGCGTGCGCGAGTACATGGTCGCGTTCCTCGTGCTCGAGACCTTCATGGTCGGCATGTTCTGCGCGCTCGACTTCATGGTCTTCTACATCTTCTTCGAAGCCGTGCTGATCCCGATGTTCCTGATCATCGGAATCTGGGGCGGCAAGGACAAGATCTACGCCGCGTTCAAGTTCTTTCTCTACACGCTGGCCGGCTCTGTCTTCATGCTGCTGGCCATCCTGGCGATCTACTGGAAGGCCGGCACCACCGACATCCCGACCATCATCGCCACCCTGAAGCTGCCGCTGGAGTGGCAGCAATGGCTGTGGCTGGCGTTCTTCGCCTCGTTCGCGGTGAAGGTGCCGATGTGGCCGGTGCACACCTGGCTGCCCGACGCGCACGTGCAGGCGCCGACGGCGGGCTCGGTGATCCTGGCCGGCGTGCTCCTGAAGATGGGCGCCTACGGTTTCATTCGCTTCTCGATCCCGATGCTGCCGCTGGCCTCGGACTACTTCACGCCCTTCGTCTTCGTGCTGAGCTGCATCGCCGTGGTCTACACCTCGTTGGTGGCGCTGGCGCAGGAGGACATGAAGAAGCTGATCGCTTATTCGTCCGTCGCCCACATGGGCTTCGTGACCATCGGCCTCTTCGTCATGAACAACCAGGGCGTGCAGGGCGCGCTCTTCCAGATGCTGAGCCACGGCCTGGTGTCGGGCGCGCTCTTCCTCTGCGTCGGCGTGGTCTACGACCGCTTGCACACCCGCGAGATCGACCGCTACGGCGGCCTGTCCGACAACATGCCGCGCTACGCGCTGGTCTTCATGTTCTTCACCATGGCCAGCGTCGGCTTACCAGGACTATCAGGCTTCGTCGGCGAGTTCCTGGTGCTGACCGGCGCCTTCAAGTTCAACACCTGGGCGGCGACCATCGCGGCGATCGGCGTGGTGCTGGGCGCGGCCTATGCGCTGTACCTCTACTGGCGCATCTGCTTCGGCACGATCACCAAGGACGACGTGCGGCGGATGCCCGACATGAGCGCGCGTGAGATCGCGATCTTCGCGCCGATCGTACTGATGACGATCTGGATGGGCGTCTATCCGCAGACGTTCCTCGACGTGATGGACGCCTCGGTCACCAAGCTGGTGGCCGACTACGGCGCGGCGCTCAAGGCGGCTGGCAAGACCGCCATGTTGCGCTAGGGGATGGACATGGTCGGATTGGACAACTGGCAGATCGCCACCCCCGAGATCATCCTGGCAGCGGGCGCCATGCTGCTGCTGATGATCGGCGTCTTCCGTGGCGAGCGCTCGGCTGACCTCGTTGCCTGGCTCGCCGTGGCGCTGCTGATCGGCACCGCCGGCGCGGTGATCTGGGGAACGACCGGTTCGGCGTTCTCCGGCCTGGTCCTCAATACATCCTTCACCATGGCGATGAAGGTGCTGTCGCTGCTCGGCTCGGCGCTGGCGATTCTGATGTCCAGCAGCTTCATGCAGCGCGAGGGTGCCTGGCGCTTCGAGTTCCCGGTGATCATCGTATTGGCGACCTTGGGCATGATGATCATGCTCTCGTCGGCCGACCTGATGACGCTCTATGTCGGCCTCGAGATGCAGTCTCTGGCGCTCTATGTCGTGGCCGCCTTCCAGCGCGACAGCGCACGCTCGACCGAGGCCGGCGTGAAGTACTTTGTGCTGGGTGCGGTGGCGTCCTGCATGATGCTCTACGGCGCCTCGCTGGTGTACGGCTTCGCCGGCACGACCAACTTCGCCAACATCGCCAAGGTCTTTGCATCAGGCGCGCCGCCGGTAGGCGCGGTGATCGGTCTCGTCTTCATCCTTTCCGGCCTGGTGTTCAAGGTCTCGGCCGTGCCGTTCCACATGTGGACGCCCGACGTCTACGAGGGCGCACCGACGCCGGTGACGGCGTTGTTCTCGGTCGCACCCAAGATCGCCGCGCTTGGCCTGCTGGTCGCCGTCGTCATGGGACCGTTCCGGCCACTGATGGCCCAGTCCCAGCAGATCCTGGTGATGGTCTCGGTCGCCTCGATGGCCTGGGGCTCTTTCGCCGCGATCCGCCAGGAAAACATCAAGCGCCTGATGGCCTACTCCTCGATCGCCAACATGGGCTACGCGCTGCTCGGCCTTGCCGCCGGCACCGAGGAGGGCATTCGCGCGGTGGTGATCTACATGATCATCTACCTGGCGATGAGCGTCGGCACCTTCGCTTGCATTCTCTCGATGCGCCGCGGCGGCATCTCCGTCGAGCGGATCGCCGACCTCTCCGGGCTGTGGCGCAACCACCCGCGCATGGCGGCAGCGCTGCTGTTCTTCATGTTCTCGATGGCCGGGATCCCACCGCTGGCCGGCTTCTTCGGCAAGCTGAACGTCTTTCTCGCGGCCATCAATGCCGGCCTGTTCTGGGCCTCGGCGCTGGGCGTGGCGGCATCGGTGGTGGGCGCATACTACTATCTGCGCATCATCAAGGTGATGTTTCTCGACGACCCGGTGGCGCCGTTCGATCCTGTCGAGATGCCGATCGGCTCGGTGATGGCCGTCATGGCAATCTTCATCTTCCCCGTCTTCATCGTCTTCCAGTCGCCGTTCCTCGCCACGGCGCAGGCCGCGGCGCACGCTTTCTTCGTGCGATGATCCCGGCCGGCTGGTCGGTCATCACGCTCGATACCGTCGGCAGCACCAACGACGAAGCCATGGCGCGGGCTGAGGCCGGCGCGCCCGAAGGCACGGTGATTCGCGCGCTGCGCCAGGAGGCGGGCAGGGGACGGCGCGGCCGCGGCTGGGATTCGCCGCCCGGCAATGTCTACTCCTCGACCATTCTGCGGCCGCCGGTGCCGCCGGTTCAGGCGGCGCAGCTGAGCTTCGTCACCGCGCTGGCCGTCGCTGACACGGCGGCGCCACTGATCGGCAAGGACCATCGCGTCGCGATCAAATGGCCCAACGACGTGCTGGTCGACAACGCCAAGATCTCCGGCATCCTGCTGGAATCAGCGGTTGGCGAAGGCGGCCTGATCGGCCATGTCGTGATCGGCGTCGGTATCAACGTCGCCAGTGCGCCACCCTCTACGCGCTACGGTGCCACGCATCTGTCGGCGCTAGGTTCGACGGCTTCGGCCGACACGGTGTTCGCTGCCTATATCGGCGCGCTGGCGCGGCGCTATGGCGAGTGGCGTCTGGGCGGATTCGCCGCCACGCGCGTCGAATGGCTGCGCCGTGCGGCGTGGCTGGAGCGCGACATTGAAGTCTCGCTGGGCGAGACGGCGCTTCGCGGCCGGTTCGTCGATCTTGACGAACAGGGGGCGCTGCTGCTGCAAACCGCCGAGGGCGGCGTCCGGCGGATCACCGCCGGCGACATCTTTCCGCCCCGCGCCTGATCCGGAGGCCTGCATGCTGCTGGCGATCGATGTCGGCAACACCAACAGCAAGTTCGCGCTGTTCGACGGCGAGCGGATCGTCGCGCAATTCCGCCTGCGCACCGAAGCCAAGCGCACCGCCGACGAATATGGCGCCTGGGTCACGCAGCTGATGGGCCTGAAGGGCATTGACCCGCGTTCGATCGAGGGTGCGATCATGGCCAGCACGGCGCCGGCGGTGAACCCCAACATCCGCCGCCTGTGCGAGAGCTATTTCGGCACCAAGCTGCTGATCGTCGGCGAGCCCGATTGCCATCTCGGCATTCAGGTGCTGATCGACAGGCCGCAGGATGCCGGCCCTGACCGGCTGGTCGGCGTGATCGCCGGCCACACGCGCCATGGGGGGCCGCTGGTCACCGTCGATTTCGGCAGCGCCACGACCTTCGACATCGCCGACAAGGACGGCAACTTCGTCGGCGGTGTTATCTCGCCCGGCGTCGAGTTCACCATCGAGGCCTTCTACCTGATGACCGCGCGTCTGCCGCGCATCCGTGTCGAGAAGCCGGCCAAGGTGATCGGCAGGGCTACCGTGCCAGCGATGCAATCCGGCATCTTCTGGGGCTATGTCGGCCTGATTGAAAGCCTGATCAAGCGTATCAAGGCAGAGTACGGCGAGCCCATGAAGGTGATCGCCACCGGCGGCCTGGCGACGGTGTTCGAGAGCGAGGTGGGCCTGTTTGACGTCATCGAGCCCGACCTGATGTACCTCGGCTTGCTCGAAGTCTGGCGCCGTAACCGCAAATGACCCCGAAGGACGAGCTCGTCTTCCTGCCGCTGGGCGGCGCCGGCGAGATCGGCATGAATCTCAATCTCTACGGCTGCCGCGGCAAGTGGCTGATGCTTGATCTCGGCGTTACCTTCGCCGACGACGCGGCCGCCGGCCTCGACGTGCTCATGCCCGATCCGACGTTCATCGAGGAACGGCGCGACGATTTGCTGGGCATCATCATCACGCATGCGCACGAGGATCATCTCGGTGCCGTGCCGGACCTGTGGCCGCGCCTGCGCTGCCCGGTCTATGCCACGCCCTTCGCTGCGTCCGTCTTGCGCCGCAAGCTCAACGAGGCGGGCATCGATAGCGAGGTGCCGATCACGGAGGTGCCACTGGGCGGCAAACTCTCGTTGCCACCGTTCGAGCTGGAGTTCGTCACCATGACGCACTCCATCCCCGAGCCCAACGCCGTGGCGATCCGCACGCCCTTCGGCACGGTGATGCATACCGGCGACTGGAAGATCGACCCGGAGCCGCTGATCGGCGAGGTCACCGATGAGGCGGCGCTGCGGCGTATCGGCGGCGAGGGCGTGCTGGCGATGGTCTGCGACTCGACCAACGTCTTCGTCGAGGGCGAGTCGGGCTCGGAGTCCGGCGTACGCGACGAACTCGCTGACCTGATCCGACAGCGCAAGAACCTGGTGGCGGTGACCTGCTTCGCCTCCAACTTGGCGCGCGTCGAGAGCATTGCCGTGGCGGCGGTGGCTGCGGATCGCCACCCCGTGCTGGTCGGCCGGGCACTGCATCGCATGGTCGGCGCGGCGAAGGACAACGGCTATCTGCTCGACTTCCCGCCGACGGTCAGCGAGCGCGATGCCGGCTGGCTGCCGCGAGAGAAGGTGTGCCTGATCTGCACCGGCAGCCAGGGCGAGCCGCGCGCTGCGCTGGCGCGGCTAGCGCAGGGCGAGAATCGTGACGTGTCGCTGCAACCTGGTGACAGCGTGATCTTTTCCTCTCGCGTGATTCCCGGAAACGAGAAGTCAATCGGCCGCATTCAGAACCTGCTGGCGCAGCGCGGCGTGGAAATCGTCACCGACCGCGACGCCTCGATCCATGTCTCCGGCCATCCAGCACGCGACGAGCTGGTGCGCCTCTATCAATGGGTGCGCCCAGCGGTCGCCGTGCCGGTTCATGGCGAGTATCGCCACCTCGTCGAGCACGCCGCGCTGGCGCGCGACTGCCAGGTGCCGACCTCGATCGTGGCGCCCAACGGCAGCCTTGTGCGGCTGGCACCGGGACCGGCCGAGATCATCGACAACGTGCCGGCTGGCCGGCTGGCGCGCGACGGCACGCGCATCGTGCCGATGGACGGCGAGGGCCTGCGGGAGCGACGCAAGATGCTGTGGAACGGTGCGGCGGTCGCAACCGTGGTGCTCGACGGCAGGGGACAGCTCGCCCTGCCGGCGACGCTCACCGTGCACGGGCTGGACGATGCGCCCGATGTCGTCGAGGCGCACGAGGCGGCGATCGATGCGATCAAGACCGCAATCCATGAGCTGTCGCGTGCCGAAGCGCGCGACGACGAGCAGGTGGCTGAGGCGGCGCGGCGCGCGATCCGTCGCGTCTACAAGGCGCGCTTCGACAAGAAGCCGGTCACCGACGTGCACGTCGTGCGCCTGCCCGCGGTGGCGGCATGAGCTGGATTACCGGTATTCTCGTCTTCTTCGTCATCTGGTGGACGGTGATCTTCGCCGTGCTGCCACTGGGCGTGCGGCGCATCGAGGATCCGACGCCGGGCGTCGATCGTGGCGCGCCGGAGAAACCTCAGCTCTTGCGCAAGGCGATCATCTGCACGGCGATCAGCGCGGTGCTGTGGTGCGTCTGGTACGTCGTGTGGGTTTTCGACGTCTTCAGCTTCCGGAAATAGAAACGGCAAACCCGGAGGGTTTGCCGTTCACCTTGACCAAGTTTTGGATCCCCGATGCGCTTCTTTGGCGCACTCGTCCGCCCTGTGACGGATTTTCCTCCCTAGAAACTCGGGCTGGGGCACTGCCCCGTCGGTCCCGACATCAGGGTCGTACCCGAGATTTCGCGGCGCGGCTAGGACTAAATCTTGCGAGCGAGCACTTGTTTTTGGAATTGCTCCAAAGTCCGCAGAACGTCAGCAGACATACAATTGCCGCGAACCCGGAAGGGTCATCCGATCACCACGAACTTGACGATGAACAGCACCGCGAGAATGGCCACGGCGGGATGGATGTCCTTCCAGCGGCCGGCCGCCAGCTTGATCACGGCGTAACTGATGAATCCGAATGCAATGCCCTCGGCGATCGAGAAGGTGAAGGGCATGGTCAGCGCCGTCACCATCGCCGGTGCGGCTTCAGTGACATCGTCCCATTCGACCTCGGTGAGCCCGCGCGCCATCAGGCAGGCGACGTAGAACAGCGCCGGCGCGGTGGCCCAAGGCGGGACTGAGCCTGCCAGCGGTGACAGGAACAGCGCGGCGAGGAACAGCAGGCCGACGACGATCGCGGTCAAGCCCGTGCGGCCGCCGGCGTTGATGCCCGAGGCGCTCTCGATATAGCTGGTGGTGGTCGAGGTGCCGATCGCCGCGCCGAGCATCGCCGCGCCCGAATCGGCCATCAGCGCGCTGCGCAGCCGTGGCACCGTACCGTCCTTGTTCATGAAGCCGCCACGATGGGCGAGCGCGATCAAGGTGCCGGTATTGTCGAACAGATCGACGAACAGAAAGGCGAAGACCACGGTCACCAGGCCGACCTTCAGCGCACCGCTGAGGTCCATCGCGAGGAAGACCGGGCCGGGGCTGGGCGGCGTGCCGACGACGCCGCCGAACTTGCTGGCGCCCACGGCGATCGAGGCGGCGGTGACGGCCAGCACGCCGATGATCACCGCGCCAGGGACCTTGAACTGGTCGAGCGCGATGATCAGGACGAAGCCCAGGGCGGCGAGGATCACCGGCCAGCTGTTCAGGTCGCCGGCGCTGACCAGGGTGGCGGGATGGGCGACGACGATCTTGGCGCTCTGCAGCGCGATCAGCGCCAGGAACAGGCCGATGCCGGCAGCGATCGCCATCTTCAGCGATTTGGGGATCGCGTTGACGATCCACTCCCGCACCGGCAGCACGCTCAGGATGAAGAAGATGATGCCTGATATGAACACGCAGCCCAGCGCCACCTGCCACGTGTACTTCATGCCCAGCACGACGCCGAAGGTGAAGTAGGCGTTGAGCCCCATGCCCGGGGCCAGCGCGATCGGGTAGTTGGCGAGGAACCCCATCAGCGCGCAGCCCACGGCGGCGGCGATGCAGGTGGCGGCGAACACCGCGTCGCGCGGCATGCCGGCCTTGGACAGGATGTCAGGATTGACGAAGATGATGTAGGCCATGGTCAGGAACGTCGTGATCCCGGCCAGCACCTCGGTACGGATGGTCGTCTTGTTCTCGTTGAGCTTGAAGATCGAGTCGATCATGGCTTCCCCCCAAGTCGTCGATTTGCCCACATTGTGGGGCAGGAACGGCCTCCGACGCCAGCGCGGTTTGCCTTGACCGGCCCGGTTGCCTAAATTCGCGCGCAAACCGACGATATGGACCCCTCCCGACATGCGCCTCAGCCAATACTTCCTGCCGACCCTCAAGGAGACGCCCGCCGAGGCGCAGATCGTGTCGCATCGCCTGATGCTGCGCGCCGGGCTCGTGCGCCAGATGAGCGCCGGCATCTACGCCTGGCTGCCGCTGGGCTACCGCGTGCTGAAGAACATCGAACGCATCGTGCGCGAGGAACAGGACGCATCGGGCGCGCAGGAAGTGCTGATGCCGACCATCCAGTCGGCCGACCTGTGGCGCGAGAGCGGCCGCTATGACGCCTATGGTCCTGAAATGCTGCGCATCATCGACCGCCACAAGCGCGAGATGCTCTACGGACCGACCAACGAGGAGGTGATCACCGTCATCTTCCGCGACGCGGTGCGAAGCTACCGCGACCTGCCGCGCAACCTCTATCACATCCAGTGGAAGTTCCGTGACGAGGTGCGTCCGCGCTTCGGCGTAATGCGCGGCCGCGAGTTCCTGATGAAGGACAACTACTCCTTCGACCTCGACAAGGCCGGCGCCATCCGCTCCTACAACAAGATGTTCGTGGCCTACTTGCGCACCTTCGCGCGCATGGGGCTCAAGGCGATCCCGATGCGCGCCGATACCGGTCCGATCGGCGGCGATCTCAGCCACGAGTTCATCATCCTCGCCGACACTGGCGAGAGCGCGGTGTTCTGCGACAAGGACCTGATCGACAAGGATATCCTGGGTCGCAAGATCGATTTCAGCGCTGACCTGCAGCCCACGGTCAACGAGTGGACATCGCTCTACGCCGCGACCGACGAGATGCACGACCAGGCACGCTTCGAAAAGGAAGTCGTCGCCGATCGCCGCGTCGCGGCACGCGGCATCGAGGTCGGCCATATCTTCTATTTTGGTACCAAGTACTCCAAACCGCTCAACGCCGTGGTCGCCGGCCCGAACGGCGAGAACATCGCCGTCGAGATGGGCTCCTACGGTGTCGGTGTGTCGCGTCTGATGGGTGCGATCATCGAGGCCAGCCACGACGCCAACGGCATCATCTGGCCGGAGGCGGTAACGCCGTTCAAGGTCGGCCTGATCAACCTCAAGCCCGACGACTCGGCAGTCTCCGGCGCCTGTCAGACGCTGTACGACAAGCTCGGCGCTGCCGGTGTCGACACGCTGTACGACGATCGCGACCTGCGCCCGGGCACCAAGTTCGCCGACATGGACCTGATCGGCCTGCCCTGGCAGGTGATCATCGGTCCCAAGGGGGTCGCCGCGGGTAAGCTTGAGGTGAAGAACCGCAAGACCGGCCAGCGCGAGGAAATGGCACCGGAAGCCATCCTGGCGCGTTTCGCCGCCTGATGCCGGCAGCAAGAGGAGCGTGCATGCGCGTATCGACCCGGTTCTGGCTACCCCTCCTCGCGCTGTTGGCCAGCCTCGGCACGGTAAGTGTGGCCTCGGCGGAGTATCTGGTGGAGGAAGCGGGCTTGCGCTTTCCCGACCAGATCGGGACGGCGAAGCAGACGGGCGGCAAGCGCTATCCGCAGCCGGGCCTGGGCCATGGCATCGACTACAACGGCGGGAGCTACGGCGCATCGATCTATATCTACGATCGTGGCGCGTCGGGTATCGCCGACGGCGTCGCCAGCGACGTCGTGCGCTCGGAATTCGCCCGTGCGCGCAGCGATATCGCAGCCATCCAGCGGCAGCAGAACGCGCCGGAGCCGCAGCTAGTGGGCGAGCGCAAGGTTTCGGCGGGCGGCATCGAGTTCCTCACGGCGACCTACCGCTACAGGCGCGGCGACTTGGATACGCTGAGCCTCGTCGCCATGACGGGCTTGCGCCGGAATTTCATCAAGGTGCGCATCGGCACGCGGGCCTCGGACGACGACGCAGCGCAGGCGCGGCTCGACGACTTTCTGCAGAATTTCGGCCAGGTCCTGGCCGGCGCCAATTCGCGTTGAGTGGATTTCGCGGGAGGGGCAATCATGCGTGCAGCGCTTCGTTTGGCCGTTCTGTTGTTCGCTTGCCTGGGTCTCGCCTGGCAGGTTGGTTCGGCCCGCGCCGAATACCTCGTGATGGAGGTCGGGCTGCAGTTCCCCGACCGGCTGGGATCGGTGCCGTTGTGGAAGGGCGAGCGCTATCCCGAGGCCGTGCTCGGACACGGTGTCGAGTACCGCGCGCCGCAATTCGCCGGTTCGGTCTACGTCTACAACGCGGGTAACCCGGCTATCCCTGATGGCACCGCCAACGATGTCGTACGCACGCAGTTCGCCCGCGCGCGCAGCGAGATCGCTGCCTACCAGCGACAGCAGAATTTGCCCGAACCGCAGCTGCTGTCCGACAAGCCCATTCGGGTCAACGCCGTCGAGTTCCTTTCAGCCAGCTACCGCCTCGTGCGCAGCAACGTAGAGTCCCTCAGCCTGATCGCCATGACGGGCTACCGGCGTCACTTCATCAAGATCAGGGTGACCGTACCGGCGGCAAGCGGCGACGCGGGAACCAGGCAGATGGAAGAGTTCGTCCAGAATGTCGCGCGTATGCTCGCGGACGCGGGCGCGAAGTAGCGGCGGCATGGCGTTCACCGCTGTCGAGAGGCTGATCGCGCTGCGCTATCTGCGCGCGCGACGCGACGAGGGGTTCCTGTCGATCATCGCCGGCTTCTCGCTGGTGGGCATCGCGCTGGGCGTCGGCACGCTCATCGTGGTGATGGCCGTGATGAACGGCTTCCGCGTCGAGCTGCTGCGCCAGATCACCTCGGTCAACGGCCACCTCGCGATCAGCGGCGGGCGCGAGCCGATCGCCGATTTTCCGACCATCGAGGCTACGGTGAAGGCGATCCCCGGCATCGCCGGCGTCTCGCCGGTGCTCGAGGGCCAGGCGATCGTCGCCGCCGGCGAGCAGGTACGCGGCATCATGCTGCGCGGCATGCGCCCCGAGGACCTGATGCTGCGCAAGCCGATCGCCGATTCAGTCTCGGGCACTGGCTCAGCGGGCCCGCAACGCGGCGTGTGCCGGGCGGACGCAGCACCGGCGCCGGCCACGGCAGCGAAGGGCCGGGGTGACCTTTCCAGCCTCTCGCGCGGCCGTTTCATCGCCATTGGCGCGCGGCTCGCCGAATCGCTGGGCGTGTCGGTGGGTGACACCGTCACCATCGTCTCGCCGACCAGCGTCGACACGCCGCTGGGGCGCCTGCCACGGACCCGTCGCTTCGAGGTCGGCGCGATCTTCGAAGTCGGCATGTTCGACTACGACACCAACTTCATCTACGTCTCGCTCGACAATGCCCGCGACTTCTTCGAGACGCCCGACAGGACCAGCCTGATCGAGGTCTTCGCGACCGATCCTGGCGCCTACAACGCGCTGATTCCCAGGGTCAATGCAGCACTCGATTACAAGTACTTCGCCTTCAACTGGATCGAGGCGAACTCCTCGTTCTTCGCCACCATCGCGCAGCAGACCAACGTGATGTTCCTGGTGCTGACGCTGATCGTCCTGGTCGCCGCCTTCAACATCGTCTCCAGCCTGATGATGCTGGTGCGCACCAAGGGGCCCGACATCGCCATCCTGCGCACCATCGGCGCCCGCCGCGGCGCGATCCTGCGCGTCTTTTTCATGGACGGCATGGGCATCGGCATCGTCGGCACGGCGCTGGGCGTCGGTCTCGGCGTTGCCTTCGCCGACAACATCGAGAGCATCCGCCAGTGGCTGCAGTGCTCGTTCGGGCTGACGCTGTTCGATCCGCAGCTCTATCAGCTCACCGAGCTGCCGGCGCGTATCGCCTGGGGCGAGATCACCGGCATAGCCGTCATGGCATTGGCGTTCTCGTTCATCGCCACGATCTACCCGGCCTGGGTGGCGACAAGGCTCGATCCGATCGAGGGCCTGCGTCGTGGCTAGGCTGTTCCCCTCATCGACCGAGCGCACCATCGCCTGGCGCTTCCTGCGCAGCCGCGAGCGCGAGGGATTCATCTCGTTCATCGCCTGGTTCGCGCTGATCGGCGTGGCTCTGGGCGTGGCCACCCTGATCGTCGTGCTGAGCGTGATGAACGGCTTCCGCGGCGACATCTTCGGTCGCATCATCGGCATGAACGGCCATATCCGGGTGTCCTCGACCAAGGGCCTGCTGACCGACTACGACAAGCTGGTCCAGCAGTTTCAGACCGTACCCTATGTGCGCTCGGTGACGCCGATCATCGAGCGCCAGGCGGTGGTCAGCGGCGGCGGCTTCACCCGGGGCGTGCAGCTGCGCGGCATGCGCGTCGAGGACGCGCTGAAACGCTCGATCATTCGCGATGGCATCGTTGGCGGCGAGCCGCAGCAATTCGAGACCGAATCCGGCGTGATCATGGGCGAACGCCTGCGTCAGTCGCTGGGCCTGCGCTATGGCGATTCGTTCACGCTCATCACCTATTCGCGCAACGAGAGCGGCACGCTGTCGGCGCGCGACGTCACGTACAAGGTGCTGGCGAGCTTCCTGGTGAAGCGCTGGGAATTCGACTCGAGCCTGGCGATCGTGCCGCTCGACCTGATCCAGGACGACTTCCACATCCCCGAGAACGCCGTGACCTCGATCGAGATCGAGGTGACGGACCAGGGCCGATTGGGCGAGGTGCTCGAGGGCGTCAAGAAGCGCGCCGGTCGCGATGATCTGCGCTTCGCCGACTGGCGGACGCTGAACGCGCGGCTGGTGGGCGCGCTGGAGGTCGAGCGTGTGCTGATGTTCATCATCCTGAGCCTGATCGTGCTGGTAGCGGCGATGAACGTGGTGGCGAGCTTCACCATGCTGGTGCGTACCAAGACGCCGGGCATCGCCATCCTGCGCACCATGGGATCGACCAGCGGCGGGGTGGTGCGCATCTTTTTCCTCGCCAGCGCCAGCGTCGGCACCATCGGCACGATCCTGGGCGGTGCGCTGGGCCTGCTGGTTTGCGCCAACATGCCGGCCGTGACCGCCGTGCTGACCTGGGTCACCGGCAGCATGGCGGGCGCTGATTCGACCTGGGTGTCGAACCTGCCGGTGCGCGTCGATGCCTGGGAGGTCGGCAGCGTGCTGCTGATCGCACTGGTCCTGTCGCTGGTGGCGGCGATGTATCCCGCCTGGCGTGCCGGCCGGCTCGAACCCGTGGAGGCGTTGCGCCATGAATAAGCCTGCGACGCCCGCGCTGGCCCTCCTCGACATCAAGCGCACCTTTCGCCAGGGCGACCGCGCCTTGGACGTGCTGCGCGGCGCCAATCTCGAACTGAGGCCGGGCGAGATCGTTGCCCTGGTCGGCCCCTCGGGCGCCGGCAAATCGACCCTGCTGCACATCGCCGGCCTGCTCGAGAAGCCCGACGCCGGGCAGGTGATGCTCGAGGGCAAGTCGGCCGGCGATCTGGGCGATTCGCAGCGCACGGCGCTACGCGGCCGCTATCTCGGCTTCGTCTACCAGTACCATCACCTGTTGCCGGAGTTCTCCGCCCTGGAGAACGTGATGATCCCGCAGATGCT
>JAFAZJ010000129.1 GCA_019239835.1 Alphaproteobacteria bacterium
GAAGGTCGAGCCGAAGATGATGTCGGCGTCGGGGTCGACTTCCTCGCGGATGCGATTGGCCGCCTCGTCGACTTCCAGCAGGGTCATGTCGAGGCCGCCGGTGATGTTGATCAGGACGCCCTTGGCGCCCTTCATCGAGGCATCTTCCAGCAGCGGGTTGGAGATCGCCGCCTCGGCCGCCGCCTTGGAGCGATCCGGACCCTCGGCCTCGCCGGTGCCCATCATCGCCTTGCCCATCTCGCCCATCACGGTGCGGATGTCGGCGAAGTCCAGGTTGATCAGGCCGGGCATCACCATCAGGTCGGTGACCCCGCGCACGCCCGAGTAAAGGACGTCGTCGGCCATCTTGAAGGCGTCGGCGAAGGTCGTCTTCTCGTTGGCGATCTTGAACAGATTCTGGTTGGGAATGATGATCAGCGTGTCGACGAACTTCTCCAGCTCGGAGATGCCATCGTCGGCCATCATCATGCGGCGCCGTCCCTCGAAGTGGAACGGCTTGGTCACCACGCCGACGGTCAGGATGCCCTGATCGCGCGCGGCTTGCGCGATCACCGGCGCGGCGCCGGTACCGGTGCCACCGCCCATGCCGGCGGTGACGAAGACCATGTTCGACCCTTCGAGGGCCGCCATGATCTCGGGTAGCGCTTCCTCCGCGGCCTGCTTGCCCACGGCCGGGCGCGCGCCGGCGCCCAATCCCTGGGTGATGCTGATGCCGAGCTGGATGCGGCGATCGGCCAGCGACTGCCCGAGGGCCTGAGCGTCCGTGTTGGCGACCACGAACTCCACGCCTTCAAGAGCCGAGCTGATCATGTTGTTCACAGCATTGCCGCCTGCACCGCCCACACCAATGACGGTGATACGCGGCTTCAGGTCGGACTCCTGCTGTGGGAGCGACAAGCTAATCGTCATGGCATTTTCTCCACACGTAGACGAGGGGTGATCTTCGTTGGATGACGTCGCGGTTATTTTTTGGTCCAACCGTCGACGGCGCCGGCGTTTCTTTTGCCGGTCAAGTGGGGAGTGCCAGTCCCGTCTGTGATTCTAGACTAAAAGTTCTCACGTATCCAACTGCCAATTCGCCCCAAACGCCCCACAGGAGCCTCTGTCGCCTGCGCTTGCTGCTGCGGCTGGGCCGTCGCCTGCTGCGCGGCATGGATCAGGAGACCGGCGCAGGCGGCGTAGGCCGGACCGCCGGTGGACTCGGCGAGGCCTGCTACCCGGATCGGCCCGCCGATGCGCACCTTCTTCTTCAGGATATCGGCGGCGACATCGGCCAGGCCGTCGAGCTGGCTGGCCCCGCCGACCAGCACGGCGCGACCGCCGGCCAGGCGATCGACGCCGCTGGCCTCGAGCCGGCTGCGCACCAGCTCGAAGGTCTCCTCGATGCGCGGGCGGATGATGCCGACCAAGATGCTGCGCGGCACGTGGTTGGGCGTGGTGCGCTCCTGTTCGCCGATCAGCGGCACGTCGATGATGTCGTATTCGTCGTTGGGCTTGGCGCGGGCGCGGCCGATCAGCGTCTTCATGCGCTCGGCGTCGGCGATCGGCGTCGACAGGCCGCGGGCGATATCGCTGGTGACATGCATGCCGCCGATCGGGATCGAATCGACGTGCACGAGATGGCCGTCATAGAAGACGGCGATCGAGGTCGTGCCGCCGCCCATGTCGATCAAGGTGGCGCCGAGGTTGCGCTCGTCCGGCACCAGCGAGGCCAGGCCCGAGGCATAGGCCGAGACCACGCGGTCGGCGACGTCGAGATGGGCGCGCTTGACGCAGATCCCGAGGTTGCGCATCGCGCCCATGGCCGCGGTCACCAGATGGACCTGCCCGCCCAGGCGCTCGCCATACATGCCGCGCGGCTCGACCACCGCCGAGCCGTCGACGGTGTAGCCGATCGGCAGGGTATGGATCAGGTCGCGGTCGGCGGTCTCGGCCGGCAGATGCACTTGCGCCAGCAGGCGGCGCACATCGCGCTCGCCGATCTCGTGGTTGCCGACCTGCACGTCGAGCTGCTGGTTGTGCGATGCCGGCTGGCCGCCGCCGACGCCGACCAGAACCTCGCGCACGGTCTCGCCGCACATCTCCTCCGCCGCGCTCACCGCCGAGGAGATCGCGCGGGTCGCGCCTTCCATGTCGACGATGTTGCCGGAGCGCAGCCCGGTGGAGTGGTGCTGGCCGATGCCGATGACGCGCAAGCCGGAGCCGTCGATGCGCGCCACGAAGCAGACAACCTTGCTCGTGCCGATGTCGAGCGCTGCAACGATGCCGTTCCTCGCCTTGATCACTGTACTCACCCTTCA
>JAFAZJ010000146.1 GCA_019239835.1 Alphaproteobacteria bacterium
CGACATCATGCGGCTGGTGCTGGGCAACGTGCGCATGCCCGAGAAGGTGCGCGGCGACCTGCTCGCCCAGCACACCGCCAACTGCACGGCCGTCGCGCGCCTGCAGCTGCTGTTCCGCGAGTACGGCAGCGCGCTGATCGAGCGCGCTTACGAGACCTTCCTCGACCGCTCCGAGCACACCATGCGCGAGGCGCTGGCGAAGGTGCCGGCGGGCAAGTACTCGTTCGAGGATCAGCTCGACGATTTTGGACCGGGCACCGATCCGATCCGCATCGCCGTCGACGTGACGTTCGACGGCAAGGGATCGGTCGAGGTCGACTTCTCGCGCTCCTCGGACGCGGTGCCCGCCGCGATCAACTCCTACATCAACTACACCCGCGCCTACGCGATCTTCGCCATCAAGGTGTTCTGCGATGCGCTGCAGCCGCAGAACGAAGGCAACATGCGGCCGATCAAGGTGACGGCGCGCGAAGGCTCGTTCTTCAATCCGCGCTTCCCGGCGCCGTCGGGCGGACGCGCGGCGGTGCAGATCCGCATCTTCGATGCGATCAACGGTGCCATCGCCCAGGCGCTGCCGCATCGCGCGATGGGTGCGTTCTCGCACTGGTCCAATCCCAATATTGGCGGCATCGACGATCGCACCGGCCGCGCCTTCGTGATGTACGACGTGGGTCTTGCCGGCTACGGCGGGCGCGACGGTCGCGACGGCGTCGAGGCGCTGAGCCCTGTGATGAACTGCTCGAACATCCCGGTCGAGGTGCATGAGACCAACAATCCTATCCGCGTGCACCGGCTCGAGCTGCTGGCGGACACTGGCGGCGCCGGTCGTTGGCGCGGCGGTTGCGGCTTGCGCAAGGACGTCGAGCTGCTGAACTCGCGCGCCACGCTGTCGCTGCTGGGTGATCGCCATCGCTTCGCGCCGTACGGCCTGGCCGGCGGTGAGGCGGGCGCGCGGGCGGAGACCCTGCTCAATCCCGACCGCAATGCCCAGCCGCTGGGCTCCAAGGAGATCCGCGAGATTTCCAAAGGCGATGTGGTGAGCCTGCGGCTGTCCGGTGCCGGCGGCTACGGGCCACCGGGCGAACGCGACCCTGCCGCCATCGCCGAGGACATCGCCGACGGCTACGTCACCCCTGACTTTGCCGCCACCAAGTACGGCTATCGAGACTGACCTTCAAACGACTGCCATCCGAGGAGCGCGCCCATGACCTTCATGCCGAATTCGCCCGAGGCCCGCGACATCGCCTCGTTCATCCATCCGCAGACCAACCCGCGTGCCCATGAGAAGACGGGTCCGACGATCATCGCCAAAGGCGACGGCATCTGGGTCGAGGACAGCGAGGGCAAGCGCGTGCTCGACGCGTCGGCCGGCCTGTGGTGCGCCTCGCTGGGGTTCGCCGCCAATGAGCGCATCGCGCGCGTCGCCTACGACCAGATGCGCAAGCTCGGCTACTACCAGACCTACCGCCACCACTCGAACGATCCGGTGATCGACCTCACCGAGAAGCTGCTGAAGCTGGCGCCGGTGCCGATGTCGAAGGTGCTGCTGCAGTGCTCGGGCTCGGAGGCCAACGACACGGCGATCAAGCTCATCTGGTACTACCACCACGCCATCGGCAAGCCGCAGAAGAAGACGATCATCGGCCGCATGGCGGGTTATCACGGCAACACCGTCGCGGCGGCCAGCCTCTCCGGCAAGCCCGACATGCATGCCGATTTCGGCATCCCGCTGCCGATGATGCGCCACACCGAGTTCCCGCACTGGTATCGCAACCACCTCGACGGCGAGAGCGAGGAAGCCTTCGCCACGCGCATGGCCGAAGCGCTCGACAAGATGATCGTGGCGGAGGGCCCGGAGACCGTCGCGGCCTTCTTCGCCGAGCCGGTGATGGGCGCGGGCGGCGCGATCGTGCCGCCGCGCACCTACTTCGAGAAGATCCAGGCGGTGCTGCGCAAGCACGACGTGCTGTTCATCGCCGACGAGGTGATCTGCGGCTTCGGGCGCACCGGCAACTGGTGGGGCTCGCAGACCTACGACCTCAAGCCCGACATGGTGTCCTGCGCCAAGGCGCTGTCGGCAGCCTTCCAGCCGATCTCGGCCCTGCTGATCAACGAGAAGATCTACCAGGCGATGCTGATCGAGGGCGACAAGCAGGGCAACTTCGCGCACGGCTATACCTATGCCGGCCATCCGGTCGCCGCCGCGGTGGCGCTTGAAACGCTGAAGATCTACGAGGAGACCGATATCGTCGGCCACGCCCGGACGGTCGGGCCGCGGCTGATCGCGGGCGTGCGCAAGCTGGCCGACCATCCGATCGTCGGCCACGCCGACGGCGTCGGATTGATCGCCGGCCTCGAGATTGTCGCCGACAAGGCCGCGCGGCGCGCGCATCCCCAGGAGGTCAAGATCGGCGCGATCATGGACCAGTGCGCGCGCAAGAACGGGCTCGTCGTGCGGGTGATCGGCAACCGCATCGCGCTCTCGCCGCCGCTGATCATCACCGCCGCCGAGATCGACGAGCTGCTGCTGCGCCTGGGCCGCACGCTCGACGACGTCGAGGCGGCGGTGCGCGCGCAATGACCCATTCCCGGATGTCTGCGGCGACGGGCCCCTGTTGACCGCCCACTGACCAGCCTGCAATCTGGTTCGCGCGTAAAAGCAACAACTGGAATCTGGACAGGGGAGTGGGGTCGATGAAGACGACACGTCGCGGTTTTTCGACTGGCGCTGCAATCACCGCGCTGGGATTGGCGAAAGGCGCCGGTGCGCAAGCGGCGGCGGTCAAGATCGGCGTGATCTATCCGCTGAGTGGCAACTCGGCGAGCGCCGGCAACTATTCCAAGCAGGCGATCGAGGTTGGCGCCGACGTGATCAACAACGGCAATGCCGATCTCGCCAAGATCATGCCGCTGGCCAAGGGCGGCGGTCTGTCGGGCCTGGGCGGCGCCAAGATTCAGCCGATCTTCGCCGACAACCAGGGCACCCCGGCCGCCGGCCAGAACCAGGCGCTGCGCCTGATCTCGGAAGAGAAGGTTGCCGCGCTCATCGGCGCCTACCAGTCGGGCATCACCGTCACCGCCAGCGCTATCGCCGAGCGCCACGGTATTCCCTTCGTCAATGGTGAGTCGGTCGCTGCCAACCTCACCGAGCGCGGCTTCAAGTGGTTCTTCCGGGTCACGCCGGTGGCCATCGACTTCGCGCGCGCCTATTCGGAGTTCCTGCGCGAGCAGAAGGCGGCCGGCCAGAAGGTCGGCTCGATCGCGCTGGTGCACGAGAACACCGAGTACGGCAACTCGGTGGGCAGCGTCATCGGCGAGCAATTCGCCAAAGATGGCCTGTCGATCACGCAGAAGATCGCCTATTCGGCCAACTCGAGCGACGTGCAGCCGCAGGTGCTGCAGCTCAAGGAGAAGAACCCCGACGTCCTGATCTTCATCTCCTATACGTCGGACGCGATCCTCTACGCCAAGACGATGAAAGAGGTGAACTGGAAGCCCTCGATCATGATCGCCGACAATGCCGGCTTCAACGATCCGGCGTTCGTGAAGAGCCTGGGCACCACGGTCGAAGGGCTGGTCAACCGCTCGACCTTCGCCGGCGGCAAGCCGGGCAGCGTCCCCGCCCTGTTCAACGAGCTCTACAAGAAGAAGACCGGTGGCGATGATCTCGACGACGTCTCGGCGCGCGGCCTTCAGGGCTTCCTGGTGCTGGCCGACGCGCTCAATCGCGCCGGCTCGACCGATCCGGCCAAGATCCGCGACGCGCTCAAGGCCACCGACCTGCCGGCCGAGCAGATGGTGACCGGCTACGACGGCGTGAAGTTCGACGACAAGGGCCAGAACGTGAAGGCCTCGACCCTGGTCACCCAGATGCGCGGCGGCAAGTACGTCGCGATCTGGCCCAAGGCGCGCGCCACCGACCAGGTGATCCTGCCGTACAAGGGTTGGTGAGCGGGCACGCCGCGCTGACGGCGGGCTGAAGCCATGTCGTTCACGCTGGTCCAGGTGATCGTGAGCGGGCTGCTGCTCGGCGCGGTCTATGCCCTGTTCGCGTCGGGCCTGACCCTGGTCTGGGGCATGATGAACGTCGTCAATTTCGCGCACGGCGACTTCGTCATGCTGGGCATGTACACGGCCGTCGTGATCTGGACGGCGCTGGGCGGCGGGCCGTTCGCCTCGGTGCCGGCCGCCGCCATCCTGATCGCCACCCTGGGCGTGCTGAGCTACTTCCTGCTGGTGCGCCACATCATGCGCGGGCCGATGCTGGCGCAGATCCTGGGCACGTTCGGCCTGGCGCTGTTCCTGCGTTACGCGGCGTTCTGGTACTTCGGCGCCGACTTCAAGACCCTGCCCGACACGCTGGTCGGCGGTTCCTTCACCTTGGGCGGCGTGCGTTTCGAGGGCGCGCGCATGCTGGCCGGCGTGGGCGGGCTGGCGATCACGCTGCTGCTGCATGTCATCCTGACGCGCACCGCCATGGGCAGCCGCATGCTCGCGGTATCCGAGGACCCGGTAGCGGCGCAGCTCATGGGCATCCGCCCGCAGCGCATGCAGGCGGTGGCCTGGGCGATGGCAGGCGCGGCCACCGGCATCGCCGGCGCGCTGATCGCCACGTTCTTCTACACCTCGCCCACGGTCGGCGAGACGCTCGCGATCATCGCTTTCGTCACCGTCTCGTTCGGCGGCTTCGGCAGCGTGCTGGGCGCGCTGGTGGCGGGTCTGATCATCGGCGTCGTCGAATCGGTGTCGGCCTATCTCATCGGACCGGTCTACAAGGACGTGATCGTCTACGTCCTGTTCGTGCTGGTGCTGTGGTTCCGGCCACAGGGCCTGATGGGCAAGGCGTGATGGGCGCGGAGCGATCATTCTTTCCTTCTCCCCGCGAAGGCGGGGAGAAGGTGCCGAGCGCCAGCGAGGCGGATGAGGGGCTTCTCGTGAAACAACGAATGCTGTCGTTGTTGAGACTCCGCGAAGCCCCTCATCCGCCCTTCGGGCACCTTCTCCCCGCCTTCGCGGGGAGAAGGAAGAGGCAGTCGTGAACCGCTATCTCTTCTTCGGCGCGCTGGTCGTGCTGGCGCTGGTCTATCCGCTGCTGGTCCAGGGCATCCCGGTGTGGGAACGCATGGGTGCGCTGGTGTTGCTGGCGGCGATCGGCGCCTCGGCGTGGAACATCGTCGGCGGCTATGCCGGCCAGGTCTCGGTCGGGCACGCCGTGTTCTTCGGCTTCGGCGCCTACGCGGCGGTGGTGGTCTACACCCATCTCGGCTGGCCGCCGATCGCCGGTGCGCCGCTGGGCATGCTGTTGAGCGTGATCCTGGCCGCGGTGATCGGCGTGCCGACGCTGAGACTCTCCGGCCACTACTTCAGCATGGCGACCATCGCGGTGGGCGAGCTGGTGCGCGTACTGAGCTCGACCTCGGACTTCCTCGGCGGTGCGCAGGGCCTCGGCGGTCCCGCCATGCCGCGCTCGGTATTCGATCTGTCGTTCCTGTCGGCGACGCCGTTCTACTACATCTTCCTCGCCGTGCTGGCCTTCCTGCTCGGCCTCACCTGGTGGATCGAGCGCGCGCGCATGGGCTTCTACCTGCGCGCGATCAAGGATTCGGAGCGTGCGGCGCGGGCGCTCGGCGTCTCCTCGGGCCGCTACAAGCTCTACGCCTACATGTTGAGCGGTGCCTTCACCTCGCTGGCGGGCTCGCTCTATCTCTGCATGTTCGGCTTCGTCGATCCCGAATCGGGCTTCGGCATCCTGATCTCGGTCAAGATGGTGGTGATGGCGGCGCTGGGCGGCGCCGGCAATCTCTTCGGCCCGCTGGTCGGCGCGCTGATCCTGGTGCCGCTGGAAGAGCTGTCCAACAGCTACCTCGGCGGCCGCGGCGCCGGCCTCACCTTCGTGGTCTACGGCGCCATCATCGTCATCATCGCCCGCTTCCTGCCGAGCGGGCTGCTGTCGCTGTTCCGGCCGCGACCTTCGAAGCCCGCGCCGAAGTCGGAGATCGCGAGCGGCCATGCTGATTGAGGCGCACAACGTCACCAAGGCGTTCGGCGCATTCAAGGCGGTCGACGATGCCTCGGTCACGGTCGAGGAGGGCGACATCCTGGGCCTGATCGGCCCCAACGGCGCGGGCAAGTCGACCTTCTTCAACTGCCTGACCGGCGATCTGCCGGTGACGTCCGGGCGCGTATCCTTCGCCGGCCACGACGTCACGCGCCTGCCGCCCGAGGCGCGTGCCAGGCTCGGGCTCGCGCGCACGTTCCAGGTGCCGCTCACCTTCGAATCGATGTCGGTCCTCGACAACGCCACGATCGGCGCACTGCTGCGCCATCCCAACGCCCGCGACGCGCGCGCCCGGGCGCGCGATGTCCTGCAGCGCGTCGGGCTGGGCCATGTCATCGACGCGCCGGCCAAGAGTCTCGGCACGCCCGGCCGCAAGCGGCTGGAGATCGCCCGCGCGCTCGCGTCGGAGCCCAAGGCGCTGCTGCTCGACGAGGCGATGGCCGGACTGACGCCCACCGAGGTACGCGACGCGATCGAGCTGGTGCGTCGCATCCATGGCGACGGCATCACCATCGTGATCGTCGAGCATCTCATGGAGGTGATTGTCTCGCTGGCGCAGCGCGTCGTGGTGTTCCACCAGGGCCGCGAGATTTCCCGCGGCACGCCGCGCGAGGTCACCAGCGACCCCAAGGTGATCGAGGCCTATCTCGGCCGCCGCAAGGTGCGGCACGCATGAGCATCCTGCTCACGATCGAGCACCTCGAGGTGCGCTACGGCGATCTGATCGGCGTCGCCGATGTCTCGCTCGAGGTGCCGGCGGGTTCGGTGGTGGCGCTGCTGGGCTCCAACGGCGCCGGCAAGACGACGACCTTGAACGCCATCGCCGGCATCGTGCCGGTGTCGGCGGGCCGCGTGACCTTCAACGGCGAGGACATCGCCGGCCAGCCCGCCTATGCCATCGTGCGCAAGGGCCTGGCGCTGTCGCCCGAGGGATGGCGACTGTTCACCCAGCAGAGTGTCGAGAACAATCTGCTGCTCGGCGCCACGCCGCTGGCCGATCGCAAGCGAATCCCGCAGCTCCTCGAACGGGTCTACGCGGTATTCCCACGGCTAGCCGAGCGCCGCAGCCAGACCGCCGGCACCATGTCGGGCGGCGAGCGCCAGATGCTGGCCGTCGGCCGCGCGCTGATGAGCGAGCCGCGCCTGCTGCTGCTTGACGAGCCCAGCCTCGGCCTCGCGCCGGCGATCGTCGACACCATGTACGACGCCTTCGCCGCCCTGCACAAAGACGGCCAGACCATCCTGCTCGCCGAGCAGTCGGTCGACCTGGCGCTCGAGGCCGCCGACTATGCCTACGTCCTGCAGGTCGGCCGCTCGGTGCTGAAAGGCCCGGCGCAGGAGATGGCGCACAATCCCGACGTGCAGAAGATCTACCTCGGCGTCGAGTAGGAGAGGCAAGCCTCTCGCTGCGCTTTGATCATGCTCTTTCCGCTTTTCAGCCCGCCGCGTCGATCACACCAAGCAATTCCTGCAGTGACGCCTTGCAGGCTGGGCCGTCCGGCCTCGACGCGCGCACAGCGGCTAGCGCCCTGTCGATCGATTTATCGACGCGATGCCACTCGGCGGCGTCGCGCGGCTTGAGTGCGGCCTCGGCTTCATCCCACGAAGTCTCAAGGTCCTTGATGCGGCCCTTCGCCGCCGCAAAGTCGCCCTTGTCAATCAGGGCCGACACATCGACCACAATCTGTCGGTAGCGCGAAAGGTCGCCAAGCTTGGACGCGGCAAGCGCCTGCGCAATCATGCCGCTTCCAACGACGATCCGCTGAGCCTGATCGACAAGCCCCGCTGCGGCAACAAACGCGGCGGCGAGAACAACGGCCTTCATGACGGGTCTCATGGTGAACTCCTGTTGGTTGAAGATGCGTCGAACCGGGACGAGTGCGGCTCTGGCGCGGCGTCTTCCTGGTTGCCGCGGCTTGCGCGCCGGACGGTGCACCAGGCGACGAGGCCGACAATCACGGCGAGGAAGGCCAAGCTTGTGTAGATCGTCCCGAGCCCGACGCCGCCATAGTTCTGCGACTGCGAGAGGAGGTCGCCAAGCGATGCGCCGAGCGGGCGCGTCAGGATGTAGGCCAGCCAGAACGTCAACACGCTGTCTGCGCCGAGCAAGTAGGCCGTGGCGCAGGATGCGATCAACGCACCGAACATGAAGACGCCGAGCTGGAATCCGAGGCCCAGCGCCTCCGTCGCAAGATCGCCTGCAGCCGTGCCGAGCGCGAATGTGAACAGGATGGCTGTCCAGTAGTAGAGCTCGCGCGGCAGCGTGACGATCGAATGGATCGAGAGCGTGCGTTCCCGCGCATACCAGGCCGTAAAAGTCGCGGCGAGCGCCAGGCTGAACGCCAGCGTGCTCCAATAGAGACTGACTTCGAGCCCATCCGTCAGCGCATCCGTCAGCTGCGTACCGACGACGCTGAGAAGCACTACGGTCAGCCAGTATTTCCATTCGACGAGGCGGCTTTCGCGAAGCTGCAGGATGAGGGTGATGACAAGCAGCGACGCCGTGATCAACGTCGTGACCGTCGCGCCGAGGCCGACATGAACCGCGAGATAGTCCGCCCCGGTCTCGCCGACCGTCGTCGACAAGACCTTGATGACCCAGAAAGCAAGCGTGACCTCGGGGACTTTGTTCGTCCAGCGCCTCGCTCCGGCCGCGCGCTCATTCATCTGCGGTTTCCCTTCTCGATCCGGCGAAGGGAATTTGGGTACGGCGACTTAGGACAGGCTTAGGAGGTGCGCCCCCATGGCCGGAACCCTCTAAGGCCCGGCTAAGTTTCAAGTCCCAGACATGGCGCACCTCACCCATGGAGGAAGCCATGTTACGTAAAGTCATTGCCGTTGCCGCTGCGGTCGCCTTTCTCGCGATCGGCGCCGGCGTCGTCGTACAGGCCAAGCAAAAGCCCGTTCCACCCGAAGCCAAGGTCTCGCTGACCGAGGCGATCGTTGCCGCCGAGCAACACGCCAAAGGCAAAGCGGTCCGGGCCGAGTACGAGCAGCAAAAGGACGGCCGCTGGGTCTATGATGTGAAGGTCGCCGCCGGCGCCGCGCGTAGCGAGGTGAAGATCGATCCCGACAAAGGCACGGTGCTGGGTGCGCGCGACGTCACCAACGATGATGACGACGAGGATGATGAACGCGACTAGGACAGGCCGCCTTTGTCGATGCGATCGCGGCGCCGGCCCCAACCGGCTCCGCATTGACGCGGGCCCTCGCTAGACATGCGCGCGCTGCTCATAGAAGACGACCGGATGATCGGACGCGCGATCGAGCATGCGTTGCGCGATGCCGCCTATGCGGTCGACTGGGTTCGCGACGGCGAGGCCGCGATCGAGAGCATCGCAGCCGATGCTTATGACATCGCGCTTCTCGACCTCGGTATTCCCAAGCTGGACGGACTCGCCGTCCTGCAGCAGATCCGCAAGCGGCAGGAACGGCTGCCGGTCATCATCATCACGGCACGCGACGGCGTCGACGACCGCATCCGCGGCCTCGATTTCGGCGCCGACGATTACATCGTCAAACCGTTTGAAATCCGCGAACTGCTCGCGCGCATGCGGGCGGTCACGCGCCGGCAGGGCAGCGGCGCACCGGCAATCCTGACCAACGGGCTCGTCAGCCTTGATCCCGCGACCCATGAGGCACGCACGGCGCACGGCGCGTGCGAGCTGACAGCGCGCGAATTCGCGCTCCTGCAAGCGCTGCTGGCAAGGCCGGGCTCGATTCTCTCCCGCGTGGATCTCGAACGGCATATCTATGGCTGGAACGAGGAGGTTGACAGCAACGCCGTCGAATTCCTGATCCATGGCGTTCGCCGCAAGCTTGGCGCCGAGCTCATCCGCAATGTGCGCGGCGCGGGCTGGATGGTCCCCCGAGGTACGCCATGACCTCGCTCCGCGCCCGCCTCTTCATCGGCGTGACGGTGTTCGTTGCTGCCTTCGGCGTTTGCGCCGGGATACTCTCCTTCCGATCCGCCTTCGACGAAGCGATCGAGTTCCAGGACGGTACGCTCCTGCAAGTCGCGGACTTCATCAACGAACCGCCCGTGCGGCATGTTCCGTCGGCTCCAGGCCAAGTCGATGACGAAGCGCAAATCATTGTCGAAGAGCTGGGGCAGGGTCGGTTTCCGCTATCGCTGACCGACGGGCTCCATACCGTGACCGCGGGCGATACGACATGGCGCGTGTTCGTCCGCTCCCTGCCGAACGGCAAACGCATCGCCGCAGCGCAGCCGACCGCCGTCCGTGACGAGCTCGCGCGTGACAGCGCCATCCAGACCCTGCTGCCGCTCGCCGTGCTCATCCCCTGCCTGATGATCCTTGTCGCGATCGTCATCCGTCTTTCGCTTCAGCCCGTCTCGCTTCTGACGGAGCGGCTGGATGCCCAGGATGTCGACCATCTCCTGCGATTGCCCAAGGACAACATCCCAAAGGAGCTTCAGCCGTTCGTCGATGCCATCAACCGCCTCATAGACCGTCTTGAGGCGGCGTTCATCCATCAGCAGCGCTTCATCGCCGACGCGGCGCACGAACTGCGGTCACCCGTGACGGCGCTCAGCCTGCAGGTCCAGACCATCGACAGCTCGGCGTTGCCACCGGCGCAGAAGCAGCGCTTTGACGAGCTGCGCGCGGGCATGAGCCGTGTAGCGCGTCTGCTCGACCAGCTCCTCTCCCTTTCCCGCTACGAGTCGGTTCAAAGCACGCCTCTGGACGCCATCCCGTTTGACGCGGTGCTGAAGGAGCATGTCGCAGCTCTTATGCCCGACGCAGAGGCACGGCATATCGATCTCGGGTTCCGCCAGTTCCATCCTGTCACCGTAAAGGGCGATGCGCCTGCGCTCGCGATTGTCGTGCGCAATCTGCTCGACAACGCCGTGCGACATGCGCCGGATCACGGACAGGTCGATCTGTCCTTGACGACCAGCGGCCCGAATGCCGTCCTTGAAATCGAGGACAACGGACCCGGTATCCCGGAAGGCGAGCTGCCGCGCGTCTTCGAGCCATTCTTTCGCGGCACGCATCCGACCGGAGACGGCAATGGCCTTGGCCTGAGCATTGTCCAGCGTGTCCTGGCACGGTTTGGCGGGACGATTGAACTCACCAACGTTACAGGCGTGAGCCGCTCGGGCCTTCGCGTTGTCGTAACCTGGCCTGCCGCCTGACAGCGAGGAGCGGAGTTGAAATCTTCGCGCGACAGCGCCGGCCGCTTTCACTGGCGGTGGCTGATCTCGAGGGAAGGCAGACCCTTCGCCGCCTTTGCCGGCCTCGCGGTCGTTCTCTTTCTTGCGCTGCGCTTCGCCTCAGAGCTGGCGGAGGGCGAAGGGCTGGCTTTCGACAAGGCTCTCCTCCTGGCTTTGCGGCAGCCGGACGACCTTGCGCAACCGATCGGCCCGGCCTGGCTCCAGACCGTCATGGTCGATATCACGGCACTCGGCAGCACGACGGTCCTGACGCTCATGGTCGTCCTCGCCGTGAGCTATCTCCTTGCCATACGGCAGCGGCTTGTCGCTTTGGTGATAATCGCCTCGGTAACGGGCGGGGCGCTGCTGAACTTTTTGCTCAAGGCCGGATTCGCCCGTCCGCGGCCCGATCTGGTCGCCCATCTCGTCAAAGAAACCAGCATGAGCTTTCCGAGCGGCCACAGCGCGAACTCGGCCGTGATCTATCTGACGTTGGCGATCCTTCTCGCCGGCACCCAGACCCAGCTCCGCGTTCGTTGGCTGATCATTATTTGCGCGCTGCTTCTCACCATCACGATCGGCGCGACACGCGTCTATCTCGGCGTCCACTGGCCGAGTGATGTCGTCGCCGGCTGGGCCATCGGCGCGAGCTGGGCTCTCTTTTGCTGGAGCATGTCAAATGGCGTCCGAAACCGCGCCGGCTAGGACGCGGTGCGCAGGCATTGCGGTTGGCGCGCCCGTTTGCCGGCTTTGCGCGCAACCGCCGGCAGGACAATGCCGACGGCACCCAAGCGTGCGAGGAAGTCGTCGGAGGACCGCACCGTGACCGAGCAGCCTTTGAGGGGACTTCGTCTTCTCATCATCGAGGACGAATTTCTCATCGCCTCGACGATGGCTTTTACGCTCGGCGAACATGGCGTATCCGTCATCGGACCGGCGCTCTCCATCGCCCGGGCCCTGGAATGCATCGCCGCGGGCGGAATTGACGGCGCCCTACTGGACCTCAAGCTTCACGGCGAGTTCTCCATCCCGGTCGCCGACGCGCTCCGGCAAAGCAACATCCCATTCATTCTGGTGACGGGCTTCCAGGACGACGCCTCGCCGACGGGCTTGCGCGCCCAAGCGCGACTTCAGAAGCCGTTTCAGGACAGCGATCTTGTTGCCCTGTGCACCAGAACGTTCGGGCCTGCCCGCCGAGAAGGCAGCGGCTTGCGATGAGCTGGGATGGCGCGTCCCACCGCTAAGGAAATCCTAAGTTTGCCGGCCTACGTGGCGTTTCCTACCACGCGCCGAACGCGGTGCAGCGCCGGAGACCCGCACCATGAGCGGAAATCATCTCAGCCGGTCCTCACGGACTGACCGGCGCGGCACGATGCGGATCATCGCAAAAGGACTCCTGACAGCCGGGATCGTCACCGCGGCGCCAATGTCCGCGACCGCTCGCTCCAAGCACCCGGTACCGCCCTGCGAGGCAGCGCCTGCTCCCGTGTACAGCCCGGCGGATGCACCGCCAGCCTTCGCCATCTGGCAAGAGGCAGATTTGCGCGACTGGCAGCCGCCGCAATGCCTGAACTGGTCGGGTCCGACTGCATCCGCCGAAGCGATTGCCGCCACGTTTCGGTTCAGCGGGACCGACGCCGACCTATTGGCGCATATCGGCAATCTCGCCCTGCACCCGACGATCAAGTACTGGTCAGCCACGCGGCGCAACTGGCGACCGCTCATCACGAGCGCCGAAGTCGTCGCCGATGTCACGGGGCGGCCCGCCGCGAGTGCGTTCACCGCGTCGGATTTCACCGTCGGGAAAGTCAACTACTACGCCGAAACGACATCCGACTCAGGGCGCGTCATCTATCGGATGCAGACGCTGTTCCGTTCGCCCGAGCGAATCGTGCTGGCAACCGACAACGCGACCGCCATTCGCTCCTGGGGATTTACGGTGTTCGAGCCAGGCGCGCTCCAGTCCGTGATCGTCCTCGAGACACGTTCTGCGGGCCTATGGACCTACTATGCGATCGTCCGCGCGGGCCTGGGCGCTAGCCGCGTCGCGAGCGGCCAAAGCGCGTCGTACGTGAACCGGCTCGTCGCGTTGTTTCGCTTCACAGCCGGCATTCCAACCGACGCGGAACCGCCCGCGGTCCGTTAGCGGTTCGC
>JAFAZJ010000225.1 GCA_019239835.1 Alphaproteobacteria bacterium
CCGTCGGCTGGGTGGCGCCATCGCGCTCTCCAAGGCGAGCGGTGCGGAGGGCGCGGACCGCTATCTCGCGCAGGGCGATCGCGTCGATTTCGGCCGCCGGCATCTCGAGGTTCGCGGCACGCCCGGCCACACCAGCGGCTGCCTGACCTACGTGCTCGACGACCACTCGATGGCCTTCACCGGCGATTGCCTGCTGATCCGCGGCAGCGGCCGCACCGATTTCCAGCAGGGCGATGCGCGCGCGATGTACCGCTCGGTGCACGATCGCATCCTGACGCTGCCGGCCAGCTGCCTGCTCTACCCGGCGCACGACTACAAGGGCCACACCGTCACCAGCGTGCGCGAGGAGAGCCGCTTCAATCCGCGGCTGGGCGGCGACGTGGCGATCGCCGATTTCGCCGGCCACATGGCCAACCTCAACCTGCCGCATCCCAAGCAGCTCGACGTCGCGGTGCCGGCTAACCTCAAATGCGGCCGGCCCGACAACGAGGCCAACGCGCTGGCCGATCCCGACTGGGCGCCGCTGCGCTACACCTTCGGCGGCATCTGGGAGATCCAGGCCCACGTGCTGGAGGAGCATCTCGACAAGGTGCAGGTGCTCGACGTGCGCGAGCCCGACGAGTTCGACGGACCGCTGGGCCACGTGCCCGGCGCCATGCTGATCCCGCTGGGCCAGCTCAAGGCGCGCTCGGCCGAGCTCGTGCGCGACAAGCCCATCGTCGCGGTGTGCCGCGCCGGCAGCCGCTCGGCACAGGCCATCACCATTCTGCGCGGCGCCGGCTTCAACGACATCGCCAATCTAGCCGGCGGCATGCTGCGCTGGCGCTCCGACGGTCACGGCACCGACGGCGAGGGGATCTGAATCGAGGGAGAGTGGGATGCTGTCACGTCGTTTGATGCTTGCGGCCGGCGGTGCCGCGCCGCTGGCGATTGCCACCGCTGCCCGGGCGCAGTCGCCCGCACCCGATCAACTCCAGCGGCTGATCGAGCGCGCCCTGCAGGCGCAGGAAACCGTGCGCTTCGCGCGGCCCGAGCCGCTGGGCTTCGTCAACGTCGCCGTCGTCACCCGCCAGCTCGGCCTGCATAGCGGCAACATGGAATACTATCTCGCGGTCACCGATCCACGCCTGCCTGACGGCCTGATCTTTTTCTCCAACGAGCCGGCGAACCGCACCTATCGCATGCATCGCACGGACACCCATCTGCGCCGCGTCGCCAGCGCCAGCAATGATCTGAAGCTCGGCAACCAGGGCCTCACGGCCTGGGACGGCCCATCCGCCGACAACGATTTCACCGCGCAGCTCGCCTTCTGGGCGACGGTGAAGTGACCGCCGTCAGGCGGCGACCTTTGGGTGGCGCAAATCCTCGGCGAGGCCGGCGCCCATCAGCTCGATGAAATTATCGCGATAGAACAGATCGCGTTGGCGCGGCGTG
Source organism: Alphaproteobacteria bacterium (assembly GCA_019239835.1). Taxonomy (GTDB): domain Bacteria; phylum Pseudomonadota; class Alphaproteobacteria; order Reyranellales; family Reyranellaceae; genus JAFAZJ01. The sequence goes on from JAFAZJ010000225.1 coordinate 1,435, forward strand.
ATGTGCGCGGCGTCCATCGAGGTCTCGAAGCGCTTGATCGGATTGCGCCCGCCCTCGACGTGCGGGTAATCGGAGGAGAACAGGCAGACGCCGTCGCCGCTGTTGGCGATGATCCAGCCGGTATCCTCGTGCGGGTAAGGTGTCACGCGTACCTGGCGTTGCACGAACTGCGAGGGCTTCAGCGACATCTTCTGCAGCCGCTCCTCGTTCTTGAAGAAGGCGTTGTGCGCGCTGTCCATGTTGCGCATCCAGCCCGGCACCCACGAGGCACCCTGCTCGATGACGCCGATCATCAGTTTGGGGAAGCGGTCGAGCACGCGGTCGATGATCAGCGCGGTCAGCGCCTGCATCGGCGGGATGCCGATGGCCATGTAGTCGATCGACTTGAAATTGTCGTCGCCACCATGGAAGTCGGGCACCGGCGGCAGACCATTGTTGAAATAGGCCGGATCGAGCAGCTTCCCGCCGCCGCCGACATGGAAGACGATCGGGATGCCGGCTTCCTCGGCCTGCGCCCACAGCGGATCGAAGGCGATGTGGCTGGGCGAATGGTTCTTCGGGCAACGTGACGGGATCATCAGCGCCTTTGCGCCGAGCTTCAGCGCCTCGGCGGCGGCCTTGTTCGTGCGCTCGAAATCCTGCAGCGGGACATAGGCGGTGGGCAGCAGGCGGCGGTCGACGGCGCAGAAATCGATCATGTGCCGCGTATGGGCGTTGGCCACCGCGTAGATCAGCTCGATGTCGTCGCCGCCCTCCAGCACGTTGGAATAGTTGAGCAGCGCGGTGGTGAACATCAGCTGGCTGGCGAAGCCCAGCAGGTCGACGGTGCGCGGCCGGTCCTGCTTGCGGTAGGAGCCCAGCGCGTCCCAGTTCTTGCGCAGCATGATCTGGCTCTCGTCGAAGGCTTCGGCACCCATCTCCGCCGCGCGCTTCTCGCGCGTCGCGTGGAAGCCTTCGCGGCGTGGGAACAGCGCCTTGTCGGTAACGATCGCGCGCGAGCGGGCGTCGAGATAGTCGTTGAGGAAGCCCGGCGTCTCCATGATGTGCGCATCGGCGTCATGGATCACGCGTCCCGTGGCGTAGGGCATCGACCGTTCCTCCGAGATCTTTGCGTCGAGGGTGCCGTGCAGC
>JAFAZJ010000265.1 GCA_019239835.1 Alphaproteobacteria bacterium
TGGTGGAGTGGTTCAACGATGGTGCTGCTGACGGCTTCAATGTGATGCCGCCGCTGCTGCCCTCGATGCTCGACGTCTTCGTCGCCGAGGTCATTCCGATCCTGCAGCGGCGTGGTCTGTTTCGCACGGCTTACGAGGGCGAGACCCTGCGTGCGCACTATGGCCTCGCGCGGCCGGCGAGCGCATTCTGACGCGAAGCGTCATCCCGAGCTAGCGAGGGATCTCCTTGAAGTAGAGACTCCTTGCCGAGGAGATTCCTCGCTACGCTCGGAATGACGGAGTGGGACAAGGAGGACCGCGATGGGCACGGCATTGAGCAGGGCGGAAGTCGACGCCTATCGCGAGCGCGGCTATCACCTCAAGGTCAAGGCGTTCTCCGCGGACGAAGCGGGCGAGCTCAATCGACGCTTTGAGGAGTCCGAGAAGCGTGCCGGTGCTTCGCTGAGCAGCGGCCTGCTCAACGTGAAGCCCCATCTCATCTTCCCCTGGCTCGACGCGGTGGTGCGCGACGCACGCATCCTCGACGCGGTCGAGAGCATCCTCGGCCCCGACCTGCTGTGCTTCGGTGGCACGTTCTTCAACAAGGGCCCGGGCGATGGCACCTACGTCTCCTGGCATCAGGACGCGACCTACTGGGGCTTGGCGAAGCCCGAAGTGGTGACGGCGTGGGTCGCCTTGACGCCCAGCAACGAGCTGGCGGGGTGCATGCGCGTGGTACCCGGCAGCCACCTCACGCAGCTCAAGCATCACGATACCTTCGCGGCGAAGAACCTGCTGACGCGTGGCCAGGAGATCGAGGCCAAGGTCGATGAATCGCAGGCTGTCGATTTCATCCTCGAGCCGGGTGAGGTGTCGTTGCATCACGTGCTGATCGTGCATGGCTCGGGCTCGAACCGCGCGAGCTGGCCGCGCCGCGGTTTCGCCGTGCGCTACATGCCGACCAGCCTGAAGCCGGCCGAGGGCCGCGGCAGCAGCGCGCTGTTGGTGCGCGGCACCGACCGCTTCAAGTATCACCTGGAAGAAGTGTCGCCGCAGTCGGAGCTGCACCCCGACGCCGTCGCGCACCACAAGGCGATGGCCGAATACAGCCTGAAGGGGCTGTACCAGAGCGCCGACAAACCGATCCCGGCCGCGCGTTTGGCAACACGCCAAGGATGAGAAAGCACACTGCTCTCGCGTCCCGAGTATTCGCGGCTTCCTTTGTTTCACATCCTTGAAAGCAGGAAACACACCGAACGCTTGTATAGTCAGTGTCAGTGAATATGCGCATACTCAACCGTGCGGCATCGATATCCGATGACGTCAAGAGTTGGGGAGATGCCGATGCCGGTTGTCAGGGGAATGGCGGCGTCGTACGCGCACAATCAGAACGGCATGACCGAGAAGGACATGTTGGCCTGTCAGGAGGCGGTCAACAAATACAACGAGGTCATCATCTTTCGCTCCACTGGTCCGTGGGCCAAGCGCTGGATCGAGCGCGGCTATCCGACTAAGAATTTCCACGTGAAGGGCAAGAGCTCCGACTGGGGACCGCACGCGGGGCTGGTGCCCTACGACGGCATCTACAGCAAGGTCGGCTTCGACAAGGACAAGGCGGCAGACGGCACGAAGAAGAACAAGGACGGCCTGCACTCCGGTTTCGCCGGCGTGGCACCGCTGGTCATGGACCGCAGCCTGATCGAGGAGCAAGAGACTCGCCCGGAAGGCAGCCCGCCGCGCACCGCCTTGTTCGCGGTGACGCCGGTGCAAGGCTCCAAGGATCTGGCGCTGACCGCGCGGCGCAGCGGCGACGGCAAGCAATTCGCCTTCCTCGCCCGGCATCGCCAGGACGACAAGTACGACATCCTGGTTTATCCCGACAAGGCGGCGGCCGGCTCTGCGGGCGTGGTGCGCAACAACGTCTTCCTGGCGCAGGACCGCGCCAGGACCGGTGGTGCCGGTGACCAGCCCGTGCCGCTGGAGGTGATGACCTCCGAGGAAGTCGGCGCCGGCAAGCTGCCGATGACCGGCGACTACGACCTGTTCGCCGTCTGTCCGACCTGGGCGGAGTACGGCAGCAAGACCTCGCGCGCGATCGTCAAGCCCGGCATCGCGCTGAACAACGGCACCCTGAACAAGGGCCTGTCCTACCAGCCCGGCGTCGGCATGGACAATGTGCTGGATGCGCGCCTGTCCACCGGCGGCACCAAGGGCATGGACTTCAAGGAGCGGGCGGCGATCTACCGCAAGAACTACTACGCCAACGGCATGAAGGGTATCGCCAGTCCCGATACCTACAAGATGATCTTCGAGGCGTCGCCCTATGGCGAGCACGGCGACATGGGCAATCTGACGCCGCGCATCCTGCGCTGCATCAACCTGCTGAACGCCCTCATGGGCGCGAACAGTGAAAAGGGCGCGCTGCGGCGGGTGCACCACAATGCCGAGTCGCATCGCTTCCGTGAGTTCGGTGCGCTCAGCGCCAAGGACATGGTGACGATCAAGGCCGGCGAGACGTACGGCGACGGCTTTCCGTTGACCATCTTCCAGCCGAGATCGGTGGTCACTCGCGGCACGCCGGCGGCGGATTACGGCGAGGTCTGCACGCTGGAAGCGCTGCCGGAGTTCCAGGCCTACGCGACCGCGCTGGCGGCGTCGGGTTACTACGTGCCGAAAAACTGGATCTGGAACATGCACGTCTCGCCATCGGCGCGCGCGGCGGCGAACCGAAACCTGTGAGGTCAGGGCGACAGGGCGCGGCGGATGCGGGCCCAGTCGTCGATCGCGGCTTCCTGGCCGGGCACGAGCTGGATGGTGAACTGGGTGTAGCCGGCGTCGCGCAGCCTGATGATGCGCTCGATGATCTCGTGCTCGCTGGCTGTGAACGACGTCGCTGCGATCAGCTCGGCGGTGACGAAGCGCTTCTCCTCGGGCTTGACGAACATCAGATGCCCGCGATGGTTCTGCAGGTAAGCCGCATCCTTGGGCTCGAAGCCGCGTGCCAGCGCGATATAGCCGTCGACCTCGGGCCGGCCCGAGGTCGGCATGGCGATGCCCGGCTTCAGGCCGGAGATCGCCTCGTCGGCGGCGCGATGCAGCATGACCGCGGCGCGCGGGCCGGCCTGCGCCATCGCCCGCGGTGAATCGGCGGGCTCGCCATCGACCAGCACGCAGCCGAGCGCGAAGGCGGTGGCTTCGAGATCGCCGACATTGCGGCCGGCCTCGGTCCACGCCGTACGCATCGCCTGCACCTCGCGGATGCCGGTGTCGACGTTGCCGACGAAGTCGATCCAACCGGCATTGAGCTTCGCCGTCAAAGCGCGCGTGCGCGGGCCGAAGGCGGAGAGGTGCAGCTTGATCGGATCCGTGGTGTTGAACAGCGGCAGTTCGGGATTGAGGAAGCGGATCTTCTTGCGCTGCCCCTCCATCTCGAACTCGACGGTGTCACCGCGCAGCAGGCCGTAGACCTGCGCGATGTAGGTCTCCATGTCCTTGATCTTCATCGCGCCGAAACCCATGGCGCGACGCGCGGTGAAGCCGGTGCCGACACCGAAATCGATGCGGCCCGGCGCGAGCTGGTTGAGCGTGGCGATGGCGTTGGCGGTGACCGGCGCGATGCGGTTCGACGGGACCAGCACGCCGGTGCCCAGTCTGATCTTGCGCGTATGGACCGCCGCGGCGCCCATGGCGACGAAGCAATCCGCGCTCAGCATCTGCGTGTCGTAGAACCAGGCGTGCGAGAAGCCCAGCTCCTCTGCCCGCTGCACGATCTTCCATGAATCGGCCGCCGTCGGCAGCGCGATACCGAACTGCATGGGGGAGGTCCTTTGCTTACCTTCCCCCGGAGGGGGAAGGTGGCGCGGAGCGACAGATGGGGGATATTGAAGACGAACGCAGGAGGTCGCCTTCGACATCCCCCATCCGCCCTTCGGGCACCTTCCCCCTCCGGGGGAAGGTATTCACTTACTCGGCCGGCACCGCTTCCTTGCTGAACACCGGATTCTTCTCCGAGTCGACCAGCGCTTCCTTGCCCTCGGTCGGCAGCACCTCGACGTAGTTCAGCGCAGCGTTGATGTCGCCGCCCCAGACCTCGTGCGGCAGCTCATAGAGCAACTCGATGCCGTAGCCGTTGGGGTCGCTGATATAGAGGCTGTGCGTCATGCCGTGATTCACACGACGGCCGAACTTCACGCCCTTCGCCTGGAGATGCTCCAGCCGCTTCAGCCACGCCTCGCGGGTGGGGAAGCCGATGGCGACGTGATTGATGGCAAAGCCGCCGCCAAACATCGACCAGTTCTCCGGCGGCGGCGGCAGGTTCGGGTTCTCGACGATTGCCACATCGTGGTGGTTGAGGTGACCCTTGTTGTTACCGGGCGCGCTGTAGAAGCGCATCTTCGGCGGATTGGGCCGCTTCTCGGTCGGCGTCAGCTCGCCGACCTGCTCGAAGCCCACCACCTCGGTCCAGAAGCGGTGCGATTCCTCGAGGTTGCGGACGTTGAGGACGAGGTGATTGACGCCGGCGGGCGCCATGGATTTGTCGGTCATCAGGGGCTCCCTAGTGGCTCCCATGGTACTCCCGCCGCCGTAAGGGGGCTAGCCCCGCCGGCGGAACATCGCGTCGGCGCTCCATGGCCCGCCGCCTGCCGCGGCGAGATAGAGGAAGACGAAGCAGTACAGTACCGCCAGCTCGCCGCCGTTGAGGATCGGATAGAAGTTCTTCGGCGCGTGGGCCATGAAATAGGCCACCGCGGTCATGCCGGAGAGAATGAACGCGGCCGGCCGGGTGAACAGGCCGATTACCAGAAGGATACCACCCACCAGCTCGAAGATGCCGGCGATGCCGCCCATCGACGACAGCGACACATTCGACATGTTGGGCACGACGGGGAATTTCAGCAGCTTGGCCGTGCCGTGCTGGAGGATCAGCAGGCCGGACATGATGCGCAGCGCGCTCAAGAGGTGCGGACGCCAGCCGGACAACGCGGTTTCGAGGGCCATGAGATTCTCCGGGCAGACGTGAGCGGCCGGCAATGACACAATCGGCCGGCTAGCTGAGGGAGAAAAAACGTCCATGAATGCCCTGAGTTCCGATCTGCGCGAGGCGCTGGCCCGCGTCGGCACCTCGACCCTGACCGGCGTGCTCAATCGCCGTGGCCTGAAGTCGATGACCCTCTACGACGTGTGGCCTCTGCGGCCCGAGCAACCGCGGCTCGTGGGCATCGCCTTCACCATGCGCTTCATCCCCTCGCGCGAGGACAAGGACGGGCCAACCTCGACCAGCCGGTCGATGGTGCAGCCGCAGGCGATGGAGGAATGCCCGCCGGGCCATGTGCTGATGATCGACTCGCGCGGCGATTCGCGCGCGGCGTCTGCCGGCGATCTCTATGTCGGACGGCTCAAGGCGCGCGGCTGTGCCGGCATCGTCACCGATGGCGGGTTGCGCGACACCGATGGCGTGGCCAAGACGGGCCTGCCGGCCTATCTGCGCCGCCCGTCCTCGCCGCCCAGCCCGATCGCGCATCGTCCGGTCGACCTGCAGCTGCCGATCGCCTGTGGCGGCATCGCGGTCTATCCCGGCGACATCGTCGTGGGCGACAAGGACGCCGTGCTGGTGATTCCCGCCGACATCGTCGAGGCGGTGGCCGACGAGGCGGTGAAGACCTACGAGTACGAGGAGTTCGCCGAGGCCGAGGTCGCGCGTGGCCGCCCGCTCAAGGGCCTGTTCCCGGTCGCCGGCGACGAAGCCAAGCGCGACTACGAGGCGTGGAAGAAGGCGCGCGGCGGCAAGTAGTCAGACGAAGCCCATCTCGCCGCGCGCCTCGCGGCCCGATTCGGCGGTCAGCATGGCCACGAATCGTCCGGCCGCCTCGGGCGCCTGCGCGCGGCGCGTGACGGCCGCGGCGTAGAGCGTCGACAGGGCGCAACTCGGCGGCAACGAGCCGACAAGGTCCAGGCCGGGCGTGGCGAGGATTTCGGTGACCTGCGTGCAGCCGATCGGGCGCTCGCTCTTCGACGCGGCGAGCGCGCGCATCGCTGTTCTGCCGGTCGGCGCCGGACGCAGTCGAGCGGCAACCCGAACGGCGATGCCCAAATCGCCCAGCACCTTGGCGAAGTGTATGCCGGCCGTCGACTTTTCCAAGTCAGGCACGTGAATCTCGTCGGCGTCCAGAAGCGCGGCGCGCAACGAGTCGGCATTGCCGATCGACGGTGCGGCATCGCGGCGGCGCACGGCGATCGCCGTCTCGACGCCGCCGATGATTTTCGCCGAGTCGGGCACAAGGTGGCCGTCGCGTTCAATCCTCGCGATCAACTTCGATGTGAGGATCAGCAGATCGGTGGGCACGCCGGCCAGCAGCTTGTCGTGCATCGCACCGACGGCGCCGAATGTGCCATCGATGCGGTGGCTGGTCTTGGACTCGAAGGAGTAGCGCAAGGACTCGACCAAGCCTTGCGCAGCGCCGCCGCTGAGAATGTGCAGAACTTTCACTGGACCTGGATACCCGCAGTTTTGATGACTTTAGCCCATTTCTCGATGTCGGCCTTGAGGAAGCTGCCGAAGGCCGTCGGCGACATGGTCATCGGCTCGGCGCCCTGCTTGGCCCAGGCGTTGCTGATCTCCGGCCGCGCGATCACCTTGGCGATCTCGGCGTTGAGCTTGTCGACCACCGCGGCCGGCGTCCCCGCTGGCGCCATGATGCCCAGCCAGATCGTCGCCTCGTAGCCCGGCACACCGGCCTCGCTGACGGTCGGCACATTGGGCAGCACGCTGGAACGCTTCTGTCCGGTGGTACCTAGTGCACGCAACTTGCCAGTCTCGACGTTGCCGGCCATCGCGGTGACGGCGTCGAGCATCATGTTCACGTAACCGCCCAGCACGCTGTTGCGCGCATCGCCGCTGTTCTTGTGCGGCACGTGCAGGATGTCGGTTCCGCTCATCGATTTGAACAGCTCGCCGGCCATATGGTAGGGCGTGCCCGGGCCGGACGACGCATAGCTCAGCTTGCCGGGCTGCTTCTTCGCCAGCTCGATGAACTCCTTCAGCGTCTTCGCTTCGACCGAGGGATGCACCACCATCAGCAGATCGGACGAGTTGACCGGGGCGACGGGCGCGAGATCCTTCAGCAGCGTGTACGGCTTGTTGGACAGCAGCGTCTCGTTGGTGGTGTGCGTGTTTGACATCATCAGCAGCGTATAGCCGTCGGGTGGTGATTTCGCGACGACCTCGGTGCCGATCACGGCGCCGGCACCTGGCTTGTTGTCGATGATGAAGGATTGCTTGAGCGCCTCCGACAGCGCGTTGCCCAAGATGCGTGCATAGACATCGGCCGGGCCGCCCGGTCCGAACGGCACGATGATCTTCACCGCCTTGTCCGGATAAGCCTGCGCCAATGCCGGCAGCGGCAGGACCGTCGCCGCCGCCGACGTGGCCAGCAGGCCACGCCTCGAAATCGAGTTCATCACACCCTCCCAGTTTTCGTTCTTTTTAATCGTCCGAGCCGACCTTCTCCTTCTTCTCGTCCATCGGCGGCAGCGAGCCCGGACGGAAACCGCCGGCCTGCTGCTGTGCCGCGGCCATGTTCTTCATGGTCACTTCGAGCGCCGCCTGCGCCTTGGCGTTGTCCTTGACGGTGGCGCGGATCGATTCGGCGCGGCCCTTCATCAGCTCGGCCTGATGCGAGGCGAGGAACTCGGCCGAGACCTTCTGGTTCGCGGTGTAGCCGTTGAGCTCGGGGATCACGTAGCGCGCGAACAGCTCCCACGAGCGCAGGGTGGCCTCCCTGTTGGCCCAGTCATGCACGAAGCCCAGTACGGTGCCGAAGCCGCCGGTGACCTGCTGCAGGTTCCGGATCATCGCGACGAGCTGGTCGGGTGTGCCGACCACCGAAGCGCCGGCACCGCCGCCCGCCGCGCCGCGTACCTGCGCCATCAGCTCGTAGCGGTCGGGCACCGCCACCGCGCCCATCTGGCCCAGCACGCGCACACGATATTCGTTGTGCCACCACCACAGTCCGTCGAGCGCCTCGCGCTCGGCGTCCTTGGCCGACTCGGCGAGGTGGAACGACACCAGCACGCGCCAATCCTTGCGGTCGACCGTCTTGCCGTGCTTCTGCGCCGCTTCCTCGGCAAAGCTCCACTGTACCGGCAGCGCCGACAGGCCTTCCTGCGAGGTCGAGGCGATCGACAGCACGCCCATGCCGTACTTGCCGGCGAGCTGCATGCCCGAGGGGCTGATCGACGACGCCGCGGCCATCGGCAGCGTGTCCTGGAGCGGCAGCAGCTGCAGCTGGCCCTCGTTGATCTGGAACCAGTCGCACTGGTAGCTGAAGCGTTCGCCGTTGAGCAGCCGCACGATCACGCCCAGCGCCTCGTCCTGGCGGTCGCGCAGCAGCACCTGGTCGATGCCGAAGGTGCGCGCGTCGGAGGGCAGGGCGCCGGGCCCCGAGCCGAAGATCGCGCGGCCATGGCTCATGTGGTCGAGCTGCACCATGCGCTGCGCGACGTTGAACGGATGGTGATAGGGCAGCGAGACCACGCCCGTGCCGAGCTTGATGCGCTTGGTGCGCTGCGCGGCGGCGGCGAGGAACATTTCAGGGGAGCCGATCATCTCCCAACCACTGGAGTGATGCTCACCGCACCAGAACTCGTCGTAATTGTAGTGGTCGAGGTGCTCGACGAACTCCAGGTCGCGCTGGAATTGCAGGGTCGGGTGCTCGCCGACGGGGTGATGCGGGGCGAGGAAGGCGCCGAACTTCATCCGCTTCATAGGTGTTCTCCTCCTGATACCCGCATTGACGGTTGAATCGGCGGCGGTTTCAAGGCTCCACTGCGAGGCCGAAAAGAGGAAACGCCGCCATGCCGCATGAACTCGCCTCCCAGCTCGCGCCCACCGGGGTGCTGCGCGCCGCCATCAACATGGGCAATTTCCTGCTGGTCACCGGCCGCACGCCCTCGGGCGATCCCGCCGGCGTTTCCCCCGACATGGCCGCGGCGATCGCCGAGAAGCTCGGCGTGCCGGTGAAGTACCTGCCCTACAAGACGCCGGGCGAGCTGGCCGATGCCGGCGGCACCAACACCTGGGATATCGGCCTGATCGGCGCCGAGCCGGCGCGGGCGCAGAAGGTCAGCTTCACCGCCGCATACGTCGAGATCGAGGCCACCTATCTCGTGCCGGCAGGCTCGAAGCTCAACAGCGTCGCCGAGGTCGACAGCAAGGGCGTGCGCATCGCCGTCAGCGCGCGCAGCGCCTACGACCTCTGGCTGGAACGCAACATCAAGAACGCGACGCTGGTGCGTGCCGAGGGCCTCGACGGTGCCTTCAATGTCTTCGTCAACGACAAGCTCGAGGCGCTCTCGGGCCTCAAGCCGCGACTGCTGAGCGACGTGCAGAAGATCCCCGGCTCGCGCATCCTCGACGGCAACTTCACCGCCGTGCAGCAGGCCATCGGCACCGCGAAGACCAACGAGGCCGGCGCGGCATTCCTGCGCAGCTTCGTCGAGGACGCCAAGAAGTCGGGCTTCGTGAAGGGCCTGATCGAGAAGCACAAGGTCGTCGGCCTCTCGGTGGCGCCGCCGGGCTGAGACTCAGCGCGCCGCGCCTCTGGGCGCGAACAGGAATGCCAGCGGCGCGGTGCAGATGGTGATCAGCGTCATCAGGTGGAAGGCGTTGATGTAGCCGATCATGCCGGCCTGGCGCTGCACCTCGCTGGCCAGCCGGTCGTAGGTCGCGGCGTCGCCCAGGCTGCCATAGGTCGTGACCCAGGGCAGCAGCGCGTCGATGCGCAAGGCGGTGATGTAGCTGGTGAGGTTGACGCTGGCCTCGGCGACGGATTGCGAGAACACCAGTAGAGTCATCGAGATGAAGATGCTGCTGCCCAGCATGCGCACCAGGGAGAAGACCGCATTGCCCTGGGTCAGCAGGCTGCCTGGCAGGGTGGAGAAGGTGAGCACGGCCATCGGCGTATAGGCGAGCCCGAAGCCCAGGCCGTGCAGCATGTTGGTGAACATCACGTCAGACGTGCTGAGGTTGATGTCGAGCGAGCCCATCCAGGTCGCCGCCACCGCCTGGATCGAGAAGCCGACGAACAGGCAGAAGCGCGGGCTGATGCGCGTGAGCGGGGCAACGATGAAGAACGAGCCGAAATTGCCCAACCCGCGCGCCGCCACCAAGAGGCCGATGATGCCGTCGGGATAGCCGCGCAAATCCTGCAGCAACGGCGGGAACAGGACCATGGGCACGTATTGCAGCATGCCCATGATGATCGCGACCGTGGCGCCGACGATGAAGTTGCGGTCGCCGAAGGTCGCCGGCTCGACCAGCGGCGTCGATGTCGTCGCCATGTGGATGAGGAACATGGCGAAGAACACCACTGCCAGCCCGCATTCGATGACGATCTCCGCCGAGTCGAACCAGTCGTTGCGCTGGCCGCGATCGAGCATCACCTGGAAAGTGGCGATGGCGATGCCGAGGAAGATGTAGCCGGTGAAATCGAGCGGTCGACGCATTCCCTTCTCGCGATCGGGCAGCACGGCGGCGGCCATCGAGCCCGCGAGGATGCCCATCGGCACGATCAGGAAGAACGTCCAGCGCCAGGAGAACAGCTCGGCGACCATGCCGCCGAAGGTCGGGCCGACGATCGGACCCATCACGCCGCCGACGCCCCACATCATGATGATGAAGGGATGCTGGTGGCGTTCGAAGCTGCCGAGCAGGATGGCTTGGCCCATCGGGAAGATCGGCGCGCCGAAGGCGCCCTGGATGACGCGCAGCACCAGCAGGCTCTCCAGGGAACTAACAGTGCCGCACAGCATCGAGGCGCTGGTGAAGCCGATCACCGAGCAGACCATCAGCACGCGCCAGCCGAGCTTGGCCGCCAGCCAGCCGGTCAGCGGCGTGGCCACCGCGGTGGCAACGAGATTGAAGGTCAGGATCCAGGAGATCTGGTCCTGCGTCGCCGACAGGGCACCCTTGAGCTGCGGCAGGATGACCGTCACCGACGTGGTGGTCAGGCCGAACAGCACCGTCGTGAACTGGACCGTCAGCAGGATCAGCCACTGCCGGCCGGTGATGGCGGCCATCTCAGCGCGCCACCGCGACACACATCTGCGTTTCCATCCCTCGTTGCTTGCCGTCTAGACTGCGGCGGCTGGCGGGCAGGCGCAAAGGAATTGGCGCTGCGCCCGCGGCATCCCATATCTGCGCAAAGCGCGTTGCAGAGGCAGGTTCCGTGATTGAGTTCTCCGTTCTCGACCTGTCGCCGATTCTCGCCGGCTCGGATGCCCGCCAGTCGCTGCACAACAGCCGCGACCTCGCGCAGCACGCCGAGAAATGGGGCTACAAACGGTACTGGCTGGCGGAACATCACAACATGCCGGGCATCGCCAGCAGCGCCACGGCGGTGGCCATCGGCTATGTCGCGGAGGGCACCAAGACCATCCGCGTCGGCTCCGGCGGCATCATGCTGCCCAACCATGCGCCGCTGATGATCGCCGAGCAGTTCGGCACCCTGGAATCGCTCTACCCCGGCCGCATCGACCTGGGACTGGGCCGCGCGCCGGGCACCGACCAGCGCACGGCGCAGGCGCTGCGCCGCTACTTCAACGCCGCCGACAATTTTCCGCAGGACGTGCAGGAGCTGATGGCCTGGTTCCGCCCGGCGATCCCCAACCAGGCGGTGCGCGCCGTGCCGGGTGCCGGCCTCGACGTGCCGATCTGGATCCTGGGCTCCAGCCTGTTCGGCGCGCAGGTCGCGGCAGCCTTCGGCCTGCCCTTCGGCTTCGCCTCGCATTTCGCGCCCGACTATCTGATGGACGCGCTGAAGATCTACCGCGAGGAGTTCAAGCCCTCGCCGTATCTGTCGAAATCCTACGCGCTGGCCGGCATCTCGACCTTCGCCGCCGACACCGACGAGGAGGCGCGCCGCCTCTACAGCTCGGCGCAGCAGCAATTCATCAACCTGCGCCGCGGCACGCCCACGCCGCTGCAGCCGCCGATCGACAACATGGACGAGTATTGGACGCCACGCGAGAAGGCGCAGGTGCTGCATGCCCAGCGCCGCGCCGTCGTGGGCTCCCCTGACACGGTCCAGCGCGGCCTGGCCGCCTTCATCGAGGAGACCGGCGTCGACGAGGTCATGATCGCCAGCCAGATCTTCGATCACCAGGCGCGGCTGCATTCTTACGAGATCGTTGCAAGTTTGCGCGACGGCATGGCCGCCGCCGCATAATCCCCTGTCGCGCCGGTAACAGCGCTCGCCGACGCCCTTGGTATTGTCCGCGCCATCCCGTAAAAGCGGGAGGTTCGGGAGAGTACGACGAACATGGATAGTGGGGCATCACCCTGGGGCGAGATCCAGCTCGAGGCGCTGGCACGGGACGAACTCGTCTACGCCATGAACGAGGGCTGGGCGACATTGAGCGAAGGCGTCGGCTACGCGCTGTGCTGGATCGGCTTGCGCGCCTGGGATCGAGACTTTGCGTTCAGCGTGCGCGATGAGTCGGCAGTCCCGGTGTCCGATGGCGCCTCCGCCGAAGTGGCGCGCGACCAGGCTCTCTGCCGCAGCCTTGGCGACAGCGTCCTGCGGCGCTTCGAAGCTGTGTTGCGCCAGTACGGCGTGTCGGTGAACGATCGCCGCTACATGCAGACGACGCAGCCGGTCAGCGCCCGCCTGGTCCTTGCGCGCATCTCCTATGGCGACGGCCTGTACTATTTCGAAATGCGTCGCGCCGGCGGCATGCATGCGATCGCCGTGCAGCGCGAGGGCGATCGCTATCACCTGTTCGATTGCCACTATGGTCACTTCCGCATCGCCGGTCTGCGCAACTTCGCGGTCCTGCTCGATCGCTTCATGCGCCAGGCCGATTACGGCCGCGTCTATGACAAGGGCACCTTCGTCGCCGGCGCGGGCGCCGTGGCGCGGTGGCGGGTGCTGGAGGATGTGGCAACCGCAGCAGCGACGCCCATACCGGCGCCCGTTGAATCGCGGGACGACCAGACGATCCGTGCGGTGGTTAGCGCGCGGTAACTTATCCGGGCTTTAGGGAAAGTCGCTTTGAAAGAGGCTCGGGCGACGGCTAAGTGACAGGCAACGTCCTGCCTCTCCTGCCGGTGTCCGATGTCCCGTCAGCTCCGCCTCGGCGCCTTCATGCGCCCGGTCAGTATCCATACCGCGGCCTGGCGCTATCCCGGCGCCTTCCCCGACGCCAATTTCAACTTCAAGCACATCAAGCGCTTCGCCCAGACCCTGGAGCGCGGCAAGTTCGACGCCTTCTTCATGGCCGACCATCTGGCGGTGCTGAACATGCCGATGGACGCGCTCAAGCGCAGCGCCACGGTGACCTCGATCGATCCGCCGACGCTCCTGCCGGCGCTGGCCGCCGTCACCGAGCATATCGGCCTGATCGCCACCGGCTCGACCACCTTCGACGCGCCCTACCATCTCGCGCGCCGTTTCGCTTCGCTCGATTATCTGAGCGGCGGGCGCGCGGCGTGGAACATCGTCACCACGTCCAACCCCGATGCGGCGCTGAACTTTGGCCTCGACGATCACATGGAGCATGACGAGCGCTATCGCCGCGCACGCGAGTTCTACGACGTGGTCACCGGGCTGTGGGACAGCTGGGCCGACGACGCCTTCATCCGCGACGTCGAAGCCGGCATCTATTTCGATCCGGCCAAGCTGCATGTACTGAACCACAAAGGGAAATATTACTCGGTGCGCGGCCCGCTCAATGTCGGCCGGCCGATCCAGGGCTGGCCGGTGATCGTGCAGGCCGGCGCCTCGGAGGCCGGCAAGCAGCTGGCCGCCGAGACCGCCGAGATGGTGTTCGCCGGCATCGGCCAGCTCGCCGACGGCAAGAAACTGTACGCCGACATCAAGGGCCGCATGAAAGCGGTGGGCCGTGAGCCCGACCAGCTCAAGATCCTGCCCGGTGCCTTCGTCGTGGTCGGCGATACCGTCGAGGAGGCCAAGGCCAAGCGCGCCCATCTCGACAGCCTGGTGCACTACGACAGCGCCATCGCCTCGCTGTCGATCGCGCTGGGCACCGATGCCTCGAAGTTCGATCCCGACAAGCCGCTGCCGGAGATCCCGCCGAGCAACGCTAGCCAGAGCGGCCGCGAACGCGCCATCGCCCTGGCGCAGCGCGAGAACCTCACCGTGCGTCAGTTGGCGCAGCGCCTGGGTGGCTTCGCCGGCCTCTCTTTCGTCGGCACGCCACAGACCATCGCCGAGCAGATGGAGCAGTGGCTGATGGAGGAGGGCAGCGACGGCTTCAACGTGATGTTCCCGTATCTGCCCGAGGGCCTCGATGATTTCGTCGACCGCGTCGTGCCCGAACTGCAGCGCCGCGGCCTGTTCCGCAAGGAGTACGAGGGCACCACCTTGCGCGAGAACCTCGGCCTGAAGCGCCCGCCCAACCGCTTCTTCAGCAATCAGGCATAAGCCGACGCCAGCGCTGCGACCGCGGCGTTGAGGTTGCGGCTGTCGATGTCGGCGCGCCGGCGTACGGCGGCGATTTGCCGTGTCGGCCCACTGCGGCCCAGCGCGACCTCGCGCACGCCATGCGCTTCGAGCAACGCCCTGCGCGGCTGCGGCACGATCGACACGCCCAGCCCGGCCGCCACCATGGCGACGATGGCGTCTATCGAGCGTACCTCCATGGCGAAGCGCGCCTGCGGACAGACCCGCCGTACATACTGCGCGGCGATCCGTCCGCCGGTCAGCGCCGTGTCGTAGCGGATCAGGGTGTATCGGCGCAGCAGCTCCGTCGGCGTCGTGGCCTCGACGCCCGGCGGCGTCAGCAGCACGAAAGGCTGCTTCGCCAGGTCGTGCCAGGCCAATCGCGTCGAGCCGCCGGCCGAGGGCCGCACCAGCACGGCGACGTCGATGCGGCCGGCCTTCAGCGCCACCAGCAACGCGTCGGAATCGTCGAGCACGACCTCGACGTCGAGCGCGGGGTGGCGGTCGCGCAGCGTGCGCAATGCTTGCGGCAGCGCGCCGCTCTGCACGGTGGCGATGGCGCCCAATCGCACGCGGCCGGATACCGTGATGGTCGAACGCGTACGCAGAGCCTCGACCCGCGAGCCGACGTCGCGCGCCACCGATGCCGCTTCCAGGGCGAAGGGCGTCGGCCGCACTGTGCGTGCCGAGCGGTCGAACAGCGGCCGGCCGAACCAGGCCTCGAGCTGCTTCATCTGCAGGCTGACGGCGCTGGGCGTGCAGCCGATCTCGGGCGCGGCGGCGGCGAAGCTGCCGCGATCGATCACCGCCACCAAGGTCGAGAGCAAGGTGAGATTCATAACGAAGTCTCACTTCTGGAGTTGGAACATATCGATTTCTTGATCTTATGCGGAGGTTAGCATCGCCGTCATCCGCCGATGCGACGCCACGATTTCCGCAGTGACACGGTTACCCTGCCGACGCCCGCCATGATGGCGGCCATCGCACGGGCCCCGCTGGGCGATGCCGCCCGCGGCGACGATCCGACGGTCAACGAGCTGGAGCGCCTCGCCGCCGAGATCACCGGCAAGGAGGAGGCGCTGTTCCTGCCGTCCGGTGCGATGGCCAATCTCGCTGCGCTGATCGCGCACGATTGCCGCGGCGGCGAGGTAATCGTCGAGGAGGCGGCGCACATCTACGGTTCGGAAGGCGGGGGCCTGTCGGTCGTCGCCGGCGCCATTGCGCGGCCGATCCGCGGCGAGCGGGGCATCCTCGCACCGTCGGTGATCGCCACCGCGATACGCGGTTCGGCGGATCTGGCCTTGGCGCCGACCCGCCTGATCTGCCTCGAGAATACTCACAACGCTTCGGGTGGCAGGGTGATGCCGCTCGAGGTCATGGCGGAGATCCATGCCGTCGCGCGCGCTGCAGGCATTTCCGTTCATTTCGACGGCGCGCGGCTGTTCAACGCAGCGGCCTACCTCGGCGCGCCGATCGCCGCGCTCTGCCAATACGCTGACTCGGTGTGGTTCGCGCTGTGCAAGGGCCTGGGCGGCCCGATCGGCGCGATCCTGGCTGGCGATGCCGCCTTCATGCGCAAGGCGCGGCGCGCGGCGAAGATGCTGGGTGGTGGCATGCGACAGGCCGGTCTGATCGCCGCGCCGGCGATCGTGGCGCTGCAGGATCCCTACGATGGCCATCGCCGCGATCACGAACTGGCGCGCCGGCTCGCGCGAGGCCTGGCAGCGTTGCGGCCGGGTCTCCTCGATGCGCCCGAGGTGCAGACCAACATCGTCAACTGCTTCATCGATGATGCCGCCGCCGTCACGCGTCGATTGGGCGAGCGCGGCGTTCTGGCGATCGGTCGGGGCCGCAAGATCCGCTTCGTCACGCACCGCCAGGTCGACGACGTGTCGGTCGACGCGGCGATCGCCGCTTTTGCCGACATACTGGAGGGACCATGACCACGCTGCGATGGACGTTCGTGCTCTTCTCCCTGCTGGGCCTGACATCAGCGTCGGTTGCCGCGCAGGCGCAGTCCTATCCCGACAAGCCGATCCGCTTCGTCGTGCCCAGCCCGCCGGGCGGCGGCACCGACTCGCTGGCGCGGCTGATCGCCAACAAGCTGGGCGAGACCCTGGGCTGGCAGATGGTGATCGATAACCGCGCCGGTGCGGGCGGCAATCTCGGCCTCGACATCGCGGCCAAATCGGCACCCGACGGCTACACCCTCGTGATGGGCGAATCGAGCAACCTCGCGATCAATCCCTATCTCTACAAGAAGCTGCCGCTCGACCCGGCAAAGGACGTTACGGCGGTAGCTCTGGTCGGCACCGTGCCGCTGGTTCTCGTCGTGCCCCAGACACGACCCTTCGAGTCGCTCGCCGCACTGATCGCGGCGGCGAAGCGGACACAGCTGAGCTTCGCCTCCTCGGGCAACGGCACCGTCGGCCATCTCGTGGGCGAGACCTGGAAGCGTGCGATCGGCGCCGACATGCTGCACGTGCCCTATCGCGGCGCCGGGCCTGTCATGGCCGATCTGGTGGGCGGCCAGGTCGACCTGCATTTCGCCTCGCTGCCCGCGGCGCTGCCGCTGATCCAGAGCGGCAAGCTGCGGGCGCTGGCGGTGACATCGGCGCGACGCCTGCCGTCGCTGCCCGATGTGCCGACGATGATCGAGTCGGGCTTCGCCGGCTTCGACTACTACGTGCTCTACGGCGTGCTGGTGCCATCAGGCACCCCGCAGGCGCTGATCGATCGGCTGAACGTCGAGTTCAACCGCGCCCTCGACACCGCCGACATCAGGAAGGCACTGGACGACCGGGGCGTCAGCGCGAGCGCTGGCACGCCTGCTCAGTTCGAGGCCTTCCTCGCCGGCGAACGCGCCAAGTGGTCGAAGGCGGTCAAGGAGTCGGGCGCCACCGTCGACTAGGCCAGTTGGCCGCCGGCGCGTTCCACATTCGCTTCAGGCCGGTTTGACGCCGACTGCGCAGTGCATCGGGTGGGCCATGAACAGCAAACCCGCTCGTTGTGCGGTATCACGCGTCGCATGCCAGGTCGGCATCTGCTCACTGCTCAGCAGCGACAGCACGTGATCCTCGCGATAGCGCCAGATCGGTCCCTCCGGCCGGTCGAGCGTGATCAGTGAGGGAAAGCACGTGAGGTCGACCAGGCCGCCCTCGCGCATGCGGCGATAGAGGCTGGCATCGGCCACGCCCCTGGCGGCCACGGATTGCGGCGGCACGACGATCTTGTCGGTGATGTCCTGGGGCAGCGTGAGATTCCACCACTGCGGCATGTCGATCGCGCGCACGACGATGCCGATGCGGCCGCCGGGCTTCACCACGCGCCTCATCTCGGCGATGGCGCGATCGGCGTCGCATTCCTCGAGCACGGTGACGGAGAAGGCGCAGTCGAAGCTGGCGTCGGGGAAGGGCAGCGTCTCGGCATTGCCAGGCACGAAGCGGATCGTACCGTCGACTCCTTCGGCTCTTGCGAGCGTCGCGGCTTCGCTTAGCAGGAAGGCGTTGGTGTCCATCGCGGTGATCGGATTGGCGCTGCCCAGCCGTTTCGCCAGCAGGCGATCGAGCGAACCGGCACCGCAGCCGACATCGAGGATCGCCTCGCCGGGCTTGGGCGCCATGATGTCGATCAGCGTGCGGAACATCGCCTGGTAAGTCGGTGCTTTCGCCCGATCCTCCAGCGCCGCGACACCGCCCAGATGCGGGCCGCCGAGCGTGATCACGGTGAAGCGCTTCGTGAGATCGGCCATCGCCGGCGCCCATTGCGAGGGCGCGAGGAAGAACGGTAGCAGCAACAGCGCCGGGCCCGATCCCTCGACGCGGTAGGTGATTTCGGCGTGCGTGCCCTCGCTCTTCGACGACGTCGGCACGCTGGCGGTGAAGCGCGCGAGGAAGCCCGTCATGCGATCGGCGATCTCGCTGGTGCGCTCGGCGACGACGTCGGCCCAACCCGGCGCGTCATATCCGCCGAGCACATGGCGCGTCGCGCCGGGCAAGCGCTCGGCGGCGCGTGTCGTGACGTCGGCGGTCAGGCCGCGCACGCCGGAGATCATCAGCACGCGATCGCCGACGCGCTGGTATTGCGCCGGATCGAGCCGCGTCGGCACGCAGAGCACGATGCCGGCCAGCCGCTCGCCGTGCATCGACGCCAGCCCGGCGATGTCGCCGGGCATCTGCGTGGCGATGTGCGCGTGGCGGATGCCGAGATGGTCGAGGAGGGCGAGCAACCGCTCGGTCGGGCTCACGCCTTGTTGGCGCGCCGTGCGGCGTCCTCGATCCAGCCGTTGATATTCATGCGGCCCATGTCGGTGACCCAGTCATAGGCCGGGTACAACTTCGACAGCGGCACCTTCACGCGATCGTGGTCGACCTGAAAATCGGCCAACGGATTGACGCCCTTCTTGTCGCGCGCGCCGCCCTGGTCGAGCATGCCGTTGATGTGGATCACGACCAGGCCGTTGCCGCGGTCGTAGCTCTTCTCGATCTCGGTCAGCACGTGGTCCTGCTCGGCCGTCTCGGCGCCGACCAGCACCACCGTCACCGTCGTGCCCTCGAGTTCCTTGTCGACCCAGGCATCGAGCGCCTCGTCGCCGCCGTCGAGGATTTCGTTCCATTCCGCCGCATCGGGGAAGCCCGACTCGCTGGTGTCTCGCTCGATCCAGCTCTTGCGCACCTGGTCGGCCCGCCAGCGGTCACGCTCGCGATGGAAGCAGAAGAAAGCGTGACGCGGCATGACCGTCCCTCCAGTAACAACGGGGCAACATCCTAGTCGTTATCCTCTCCCTATCGGGGAGAGTTGATCAGACTCCCATTGACATAAAAAGTGAGTACACACATTATTTCACCAAACGGGGAGCCCGTCGGGGGGTAGCTTAGTCCGGGAGGTTTCCAATGTTGTTTCCACTCAATGCCAGGCCATCGCTGGCCTACAACACCGGCGGACGGCGCTACGGCGCCAATCGCTCCAACGGTACCCGCAAGCATGCGGGCTGCGACCTGATCGCGCCGATCGGCACGCCGATCCGCGCCGTCGACAATGGCACCGTCCAGGCGTTCTATTTCTTCTATCACGACACCTACGCGCTCGAGATCGACCACGGCGAATTCACCGTGCGCTACGGTGAGGTCAACCGCCGGCTGCCGCCGGGCATCAGGGTCGGTGCCAGCGTGCTGCGCGGCCAGCACGTCGCCAATGTCGGACGTCTCTCGGGCGGCAGCCACATGCTGCATTTCGAGATGTACGACAACTCGGCCACCGGGCCGCTCACCAACCGGCGCAATCCGCCGTTCCAGCGCCGGTCCGACCTGATCGACCCGACGCCGTATCTGGATGCCGCGCGCATCGACGGCGGCGACCAGGCTGCGGCGGTGCTGCCGCAGTTCATCACGCCGTGGAGCTTCGCCCGCATGTGCTTCCCGCCGCCGTGATCGTCGTGCGCAGCAGGGCAAGGGCACGCGCCGTGCCGATGCGTCGGGTACCCGACGCGGCGTTCCTCGCGTTGGCCGTGATCGTCACGCTCTGCGTCATGATCATCGGCCGGCTGGCGGTGGCGGCACCGACTCCGGTGGACAACGCCGACCTGCTGGGCCTGCGGCCGGGCATGAGCCTGGCCGAGGTCGAGGCGGTGCTGGGACGGCGCACCGACGTGCGCGACGTGCGCCGCATCACCCAGCTGACGCCACAGGCGCGCCGCGACAAAGGCTCGGAGACCTATGTCCGTCGCCTGATCGCCAGCCTCAGTAACGGCCGTACGCTGTCCGCCACCTTCGTATCGCCGCTCAGCGGCACGAAGGTGGTCGAGGTGTCGCTGAGCCAGTCGCCGCCGGGCAAGCCGGCGGCGAAGATCCTCGAGGAGACGCTGGCGACCTACGGGCCACCGACCAATCGCGACTTCCGCGAGGGCCAGCGTGACCTGATCGCCGGCTGGAACGGCAAGGCCGGGGAGCAGGCCACCATCACGCCGCTGCCCGACGCGACCGTGACGCTGCGGCTCGAAGTCGTGCACGACAGCAACGCGACATGGACGATCTTCGCCCATGCGCTGTCGAAGGAGGACAACGAGAAGGTCCAGGCCTTCCGCTGACCTTTGCCTACGCTACAGATCCCGTTCCGCCAGCTCGCGAAATTCGTCGGGCACGGAGCGGTAAGCGCCCAACGCCACCGAGCCATAGCCGACGGCGCCCCAGCCAAATCGAGTGCGGATCTTGTCGATCGCGCGATCGGCGGCGTTGCGCGCGATGCCGCGCTTTGTGCCGGGACGGCGGCCCTCGTCGTTCAGGCCCAGCGCGAACTCCAGCTGCAGGCGCGAGACTTTCTCGAGATGCGATACCGAGATCGCCAGCAGCGAGATGTATCGCTCGTCGGGATGCTGCGCGAGGGCGGTGCGCACGAGCTCCTCGGCGATCTCGGTGAGGCTTACCGTCGACGACACCGGCGCATCGAGCGTCACCGAGCGCGTGACCGCATGCAGATCGGCGAAACGCACGCGCGCCGTCACGGTTCGGCCGGCCAGCGACTTGGCGCGCAGCCGGGTGCCGATGCGGTCGGCGAGATGCGCCAGCGTGTCATGGATGATGCGTGGTTCGGCGAGCTTCCTGCCGATCGCCGACTGTGCGCCGGCCGATTGCGATCGGTGATGCGTGCGGATTTCGCGGGGATCGCGATTCCACGCCAGCGCCACGAGCTTCTCACCCGCAGCCGGCCCCAGCAGCCGCTCCAGCGATCGCGGCGATGTCTGCGCCAGCTGCCCGATGGTCAGCACGCCGATCTCCGCCAGCCGTGCCTGCGTGGCCGGACCCACGCCCCACATCAGCTCGACCGGCAGATTGTGCAGAAACTCGAGTTCGGTGTCGGGATCGACAACGACCAGCCCGTCGGGCTTGGCTACCTGCGAGGCGATCTTCGCCAGATGCTTGGTACGCGCCACGCCGACCGAGATCGGCAAGCCGAGCTCCGTTCGCACGCGACGCCGGATCGCCTGCGCAATGTCCGCCGGCGAGCCGAAGAGATGGGTGCAGCCGCGCACGTCGGCGAAGGCTTCGTCGATGGACAGCCGTTCGACCAGCGGCGTGAAATCGCCGATCACCTCCATCACGGCGTCACCCAGCCGCGTGTAGTCCTTGAAATGGCCGCCGACGAAGATGAGCTGCGGACAAAGCTCGCGCGCACGCCGTCCCGGCATGCCGCTGCGGACGCCGAAGGCCTTGGCTTCGTACGACGCAGCCAACACGACACCACCGCCGACAGCGATCGGCTTGCCGCGCAGGGATGGGTCGAGCAGCTCCTCGACCGAGGCGTAGAACGCGTCCAGATCCGCGTGGAGGATGGTGGCCGTCATGTCTCCACCATGGCCGTTCAACAAGAACAGAAAGGGAACATTCGCGGTCGATTGTCAAGGGGCGGGACAGCGCCAAAAGCCCGTCACCGTGATGTACTCGCTCTCCGGCGCCCGGTTATGGGTAAGGTTCGGCTCGACGTTGGTCATGCGAAAGCGGCCGCCGAGCCCGTCGCGGTCCAGTGTCACTGAGCTCGTTGATTTGTTGTCGCTGTCGACTCGCCCTCTCCAGGGCCCCTGGGCCGTCATCTCGATCCTGAACGACCGCGAAAGCTTGACCGGTCCCGAGGTCTGCGCCTGATCCGGCAGTGGATCGATCACCAGGGCGAAGTAATTCACGACCGGTTGGTAGAACGGTGGCCCTGGACCGTTGCCTAACGACCGGGTCGAGCCTCCGTCCTCCACTGTCGAAGGATCGGGGCCGAATGAAACGGAATATCCGCTGGTATCGTTCGGCGGATCGTCGGGAGACGGTGTCGGCTTCTCTCTCGTGCCCAGCCGTATCCGGCCCGGCATGTCGCATCGGTGGTGGTCGTCGCCGCGGTGAACGAACGTGCGCGTCGTGTCGAGTTGCGCGCCCTGCAGGCGCACCGTGATCACGAGATCCTGGCGCGACGCCTCTGTCCTCGGGACATCGGCGCAGGCTGCCAATAGCGTGAGCAGGATGGGCGCGATCTTACGCATGTATGCGAGCCTCACACCGGCAGCGGCGGCACGACCAGTGGCTTGAAGTCCTGGGCGAGAGTGAAGGGCGCGCCCGTACGTGCGTGCAGCCGTTCGACGCTGACATCGGGCAGCAACTCGCGCACGACGAAGCCGGCATCGGTGACGTCGATGACGGCGATATCGGTGAAGACCCGGCGCACGCAGCGCACGGCGGTGAGCGGCAGGGCACAGCGCTCGAGCAGGCGCGGCGCGCCCTGCCGTGTGTTGTGCTCCATGATCGCCCACACCTCGCGTGCGCCGACGGCGAGGTCCATCGCGCCGCCGACCAGTGGGCCCTTGTCGGGAATGCGCGAATCCCAGTTGGCGAAATCGCCGTTGGCTGCAACCTCGAAGGCGCCGAGGATGGTGACGTCGATGTGGCCACCACGGATCATGGCAAAGGACGCGGTCGAATCGATGATGGTGGCGCCGGAACGCAGTGTGATCGTGCGGCTGCCGGCATCGACAAGGTCGGTGTCGGCTTCGTTGGGCGCGGCGGCCGGACCGACGCCGATCACGCCGTTCTCGGACTGGAAAAAGACGTCGCGGCCAGCGGGCAGGTGATCGGATGCCAGCACGGGGATGCCGATGCCGAGGTTGATTACGGTGCCGTCGGCGATGTCCTGCGCCGCGCGCCAAGCCATCTGGTTGCGATTGAGTCCGGGCATCGCGCTTACGCTCCCACCGCCACGACACGGTCAATGAAGACACCGGAGAGCTGCACGCGATCGGGCGCGATCGGCTCGTCCTGCGTCGCGCGCACTTCGGCCACCGCCAGCTTGGCTGCCGTCGCCATCGCCGGCCCGAAATTCATCTGGGCGTGGCGGAAGGTGAGATTGCCGAATCGGTCGGCGATGTCGGCGCGCAAGAGCGCGAGGTCGCCGCTGATCGCCGTCTCCAGCACGCAGTCGCGGCCGTTGATGGTGCGCACCTCTTTGCCCCTGGCGAGATCGGTGCCGTAGGCGACCGGCGTATAGAAGGCAGGGATGCCGGCGCCGCCGGCGCGAATGCGCTCGGCGAAGGTGCCCTGCGGCACGCATTCGAACTCCATTTTGCCGTCCTTCAGCAGCTGTTCGAACACCGACAGCCCTGCATCGCGGCCGCGCCCGGCACTGGCGATCACCTTGCGCACCTGGCCGGCGGCGATCAATTCGTGCGTCAGCGACAGGCGATGGGTTGCGGAGTTCACCACAAGGGTCAGTTCCTTCGCGCCATGATCGCGCAGCGCGACCAGCAGCTTGTTGGCGAAGCCCGCGCCGCCGAAGCCGGAAATGAAGACCACGGCACCGTCGCGCACGCCCTCCATCGCCGCCGCGGCGCTTTGCACCCGCTTGTCGATCGCCATCCGTCCGTTCCCTCACGCCGTTGGGTCGAGCCTAGTCTGCTAGCGCGCCCACCATCAACGGCGCTTGCCGGCATGCTCCTATGCTAGCGTGGCGCAACGGAGGGCGTGGTGGCGGAAGACCGGTTGATGGCGTTCTGGGTCGCGATGGCGACCGACCCGATGAAGCACGAAGCATTCCTGCGCGACGCCGAGGCGGCGATGGACGCCGCCGGGCTCGATGCGGCCGAGCGTGCGGTCATCAGAAGCGGCGATGCGCGCACGGTCTATGCGCGCCTCACCAACACCGCGCTGCCATCCTCGTCCACCCAGGCCGCGCTGCCGGGGAAGAGCTGATGGCCGATCGCGACGATCCGTTTGGCGCAAACGATCCGCCGGCACGCCGCGGCTCGCTGGTGATCGTGGGCACCGGCATCCTGACCGTGGGGCAGATGACCACCGAGGCCGTGGCGTGGATCAAGCGCGCCGACAAGGTGCTCTACCTCGTTGCCGATCCGATCGCCGAGGGCATGGTCCGCCAGCTCAATCCTGCCGGCGCGCAATCGCTGGTCGACACCTATGTTCTCGAGAAGGATCGCACCGATGCCTATGGCGGCATGGTCGATCGCGTGCTGGCCTGCCTGCGCGCCGGCGACCTGACCTGCGCGGCGTTCTACGGTCATCCCGGCGTCTTCGTCTCGCCGGCACATGAGATGATCCGCCGTGCACGCGCCGAGGGCTTCGCGGCGCGCATGCTGCCGGGCATCTCGGCCGAGGATTGCCTGTTCGCCGATCTCGGCGTCGATCCCGGCATCCATGGCTGCCAGTCTTTCGAGGCGACCGATTTCGTGCTCAACCGGCGCAGCGTCGACACCAGCTCGGCGGTGGTGCTGTGGCAGATCGGCGTGTTCGGCTTCGCCACCCACAAGCAGGGCAACTACGCGCTGCCGGCCATGCCGATCCTGATCGAGAAGCTCGAGCGCATCTACGGCGCCCAGCACCCGATGTATCTCTACGACGCCGCGGTGCTGCCGGGCTGCCAGCCGATCATCCGCCAGATCGTCGCCAGCCAGCTGATCAGCGAGCCGCTGTCGGCCGCCTACACGCTCTACATCCCGCCGGCGCGCGCGGCCGAGCCTGACATGGATGCCTATAACCGCATGATCGCGCTCAATCAGGCGTACCAGGAAGAAAACAAGGAATGAGTCCGCCGCACCGTCTGTGGCCGGCGTTGTTGGCGACGACCCTGGTCAATTTGCCGATGGGCTCGCTCTACGCTTTCAGCGTCTTTCTCAAGCCGCTGGAACGCTCGCTGGGCGTCGGTCGCTCGGAGTTGGCGATTGTCTTCGCCACCGCGACCATCAGCTTCGCCGCCGGCATGAACATCGCGCCGCGCCTTTATCGCCTGGCCGCCGCGCCGGTGCTGATCGCCGGCTATTGTGCGCTCAGCGCCTTCGGGCTCGGGCTGGCATCGCTGGCCGACGGCCTCGTGCTGCTGACCATCGGCTACGGCGTGCTGTTCGGCCTCGGCGGCGGCGCCGCTTTCATCGCGCTGCAGCAGGCGGTGAACATGATGGTGAAGGCGCACAAGGGCCTGGTGAACGGCTATGTGCTGAGCCTCTATCCGGGCGGCGCGGTGATCGCCGCGCCGATCTTCGGCTGGGCGGTGAAGAGCTGGGACGTGCGGCTGATCCTGGGCGGGCTGGGCATCGTGGTCGCAATCGTCGGTGTTCTGGCGACGGCGCTGACCATCTACGCACGCGCCCGGCTGGTGGAAACCGAGTCGGCGCAGGTAGGCCGACCGGCGGGACCACCCATCACCGTCTTCTGGCGCCTGTGGTTCGTGTTTTTCCTCGCCGCGGCCGCGGGCCTCACCGTGCTGAGCCAGGCCGCCGGCATCTTCACCGCCTATGGTGCCTCGGCCGAGATCGCGCTGGCGGCGACGACGGCGATCCCCGCCGCCATTGCCGCCGCGCGATTGAGCGGCGGCTGGCTGGTCGATCGCTTCGCAATTCCGCACGTGATGGCCGCGGCGCATCTGATCGCGCTCACCGGCGCGATCGTGCTGTCCCTGTTCCCTGACCCGCTGGTCTCGACCGTGACCCTGGCGATGATCGGCATCGGCTACGGCCTGATCTCGGGCTCGACCGCCGGCGCGATCGCGATGTACTGGCCCGCCAGCGAGTACGGCCGCATCGCCGGCTTGCTCTACATCGGCTGGTGCGTCGCCGCCGTCACGCTGCCGGTGCTGGCCGGCTATCTCTACGACCTCTCCGGCGGCTATCGCATCGCTGTCATCGTCGCGGGCTGCGGCAATGTCGTCGGCTCGTCGCTGGCGTTCTTCATGCCGGCAAGCCAGCGTCCTCGCGAATCATCTGGGCACCCTTCTCGCCAATCATGATGGTGGGCGCGTTGGTGTTGCCGGTCGTCAAGGTCGGCATGATCGAGGCGTCGATCACGCGCAGGCCGCCGATGCCACGCACGCGCAGCCGCGAGTCGACGACAGCGCGCGGATCCTCGCCCATGCGGCAGGTGCCGACCGGGTGATAGAGCGTGTTGCCGGCACGGCGCGCGTAGTCGGCGACGTCGAGATCGCTGTCGACCGACGGGCCGGGGATGATCTCGCCGGCGCTGTGCCCGGCCATCGACGGCGCGGCGAAGATGCGGCGCGTGTGGCGGAAGCCCGCGGTCATCGCCCGCAGGTCTTCGGCGGCTGAGATGTAGTTGGGCCGGATCGCCGGTTTGGCGATGGGATCGGTCGAGGTGGCCATGATCGTGCCACGGCTGTCGGGTCGCACGACGCAGATCGCCACCGTCATGCCGGACTCGCGCTCCAGCTCGCCGATGCGCATGGGATCGGAGCTGGCCGGCGTGAACAGCAATTGCAGATCGGGGCTCGCCAGCCCCTCGCGGCTGCGGCAGAAGACCTGCGCGCTGGTGACGCCCATGGTCAGCGCGCCCTTGCCAGTCACGACGTAGCGGATGGTCTCGCCGACGACCCGCGCACCGCGCGCGAGGTTGTTGAGCGACACCAGGTCTTTCACGCGATGCGAGATGCGGATCACATAGTGGTCGATCAGATTGGCGCCGACGCCGGGCGAATCGTGCACGACAGGCGCGCCGATGTCCTTGAGATGCTCAGCCGGACCGATGCCGGAGATCTGCAGGAGATGCGGTGAGTTCACGGCGCCGCCACTAACGATGACCTCCCGTGCGGCGCGGACCTCGCGATCGACGCCGTTCTGGCGGAAGGCGACGCCGACACATTTCGTGCCCTCGAAGAGCAGGCGCGTGGCGATGGCGTTGGTCTCGACGCGCAGATTGGGACGCCCGCGCGCTTCGGCGAGGAAGGTGCGCGCGGTCGACGCGCGATAGCGGCCTCGCCGGGTCATCTGTGAATAGCCGACGCCGTCCCGGCTCTGGCCGTTGAGATCGGGGTTGAAGACGAAGCCGGCTTCCTGCGCCGCTTTCACGAAGAGATGGGTGAGCGGCAGGATGGTGCGGTAGTCCTCGACCTTCAGCGGCCCGCCCTTGCCGCGCACGCTGGCATCGCCCGGCTTGTAGTCCTCGGACTTCTTGAACAGCGGCAGCACGTCCTCGAACGACCAACCGCGGCAACCCATCTGCGCCCAGCCATCGTAGTCGGTGGCGTCGCCGCGCACGTAGAGCATGCCGTTGATCGAGCTCGAGCCGCCCAGCACCTTGCCGCGCGGCCACTCGATCGGCCGGTTGCCGCTGACGGCCTCCGGCTCGCTCGCGTAGTTCCAGTTCATGCGCTTGTTGCGCAACAGCGTGCGCACGCCGGCGGGGATGTGGATGAACGGATACCAGTCGGTCGGCCCGGCTTCGAGCAGCACCACCTTCGCGCCGGTCTCGCTCAGCCTGCTGGCGACGACGCAGCCCGCCGAGCCCGCGCCGACGACGACGAAGTCAGCGTTCATGCGACCTTTTCCAGCTTTTGCAGCGAGCGCATGAATTTCGGCACCGGCTGGCCGGGATGCGAACTCGGCCAGTTGGTGTAGCTCACCTCGCCGACATAGATGTCGCCGCGCGAATCGACGGCCAGGCCATGCGGCGACAGGAACCGGCCGGGCTCCAGTCCCGGTCCATGCTCGCCGCCCAGCCGCGCGATCACCTTGCCCCTCTTGTCGACGATGCTCAGTCGCGGGCCGATGTTGGTGTGCTTGCTGTTGACCGGCATGCCCGGCCCGAGCTCGCCGATGATGAAGTTCGG
>JAFAZJ010000315.1 GCA_019239835.1 Alphaproteobacteria bacterium
GATCCGATCGGCGAGCTCTCCAAGTCGCTGCGCATCGCGGGCATGGGTGAGAAGGAAGTGAAGGCCTGCCTCGCCAACGAGGCGATGGGCAACCAGGTGATCGAAGACTATCGGGGCGGCGAGAAGCTGGGCGTCAACTCGACGCCGACGCTCTTCATCAATGGCGAGAAGTACACGGGTGCGCGTCCGGCCGACGAGCTCGATGCGCTCTTCACCAAGCTGCTGGCAAAATAATTAAACAAGGCGTGGGGTAACCAAGGTGCAGTTCGACAAACTCCGGCTCTCGGGCTTCAAGTCCTTCGTCGATCCGACCGAACTGGTGATCGAACCGGGCATGACGGGCATCGTCGGTCCGAACGGTTGCGGCAAGTCGAACCTCGTCGAGGCGCTGAAGTGGGTGATGGGCGAGACTTCGGCCAAGCAGATGCGCGGCTCGGAGATGGAGGACGTGATCTTCGGCGGCACCGGCCAGCGGCCGGCGCGCAACATCGCCGAGGTCACACTGCGGCTGGACAACCGCAACCGCGTCGCCCCCGCCGCCTTCAACGACACCGATGAACTGGAAGTGATCCGGCGCATCGAGCGCGGCCATGGCTCGCTCTACAAGGTCAATGCGCGGGAGACACGGGCGCGCGACGTGCAGACCATGTTCGCCGACGCCGCCTCCGGCTCGCGCTCGACGGCGATGGTGAGCCAGGGCCGCATCGGCGCGCTGATCAACGCCAAGCCGGCCGACCGACGGCTGGTGATCGACGAGGCGGCCGGCATCACCGGACTCTTTGCCCGCCGCCACGAAGCTGAGCTGCGCCTGAAGGCCGCCGAGGCCAACCTGCTGCGCGTGCAGGACGTGCTGGTGGCACTCGACGAGCAGCACCGACAGCTCAAGCGCCAGGCGCGCCAGGCCAGCCGCTACCGCAACCTCAGCGACCACATCCGCCGCGCCGACGCCGTCGTGCTGGCACTACGGCTGGCGGCCGCCGAGAAGGAACTCGCCGAGGCGCAGGAGCGCCTGCGCGAGGCCGAGGTCACGGTCACCGACCTCACGCGTCTGGCCGGTCTCGCCGCCACGGCGCAGGCCGAGGCCGCCAACGGCCTGCCGCCGCTGCGCATGGAAGAAGCCTCAGCCGCCGCCGCGCTGCAGCGCCTGCGCGTCGCCGCCGAGGCCTTGGCCGACGAGGCCGAGCGCATCGAGCTGGCGCGCGAGGAAGGCCGCACGCGCCTGACGCAGATCGAGTCCGATGCCTCACGCGAAGGCGAGCGCCGCGGCGATGCCGACAAGGCGCTGACGGAGCTGGGCGGCGAGCGCGAGCGTCTCGCGGCCGAGCAGGTCGGCGAGGAGCAGCGCCAGGCCGAAGCCGACGCCGCGCGCGATGCGGCGCATCAGGCGACGGTGCAAGCCGATGCCGAGCTCGATCGCCTCACCCGCCAGATCGCCGAGGACGAAGCCGTGCTGCAGAGCCTGCAGCGCGAGATCGCCGGCTTCAACGAGCGCCTCGCGCAACTCGCACGCAGGCGCGACGAGGCCGAGGCACAGCGCGCGGAAGTCGCGCGCGAACTCTCCACCCTGCCCGCGCTCGCCGCGGTTCAGGCCGAGGTCGACGCTGCGCTGGCGGCGCTGGAAGAGACGCGGGCGACGAGCACAGCCGCGCTCGAACAGGCGCGCACCGCCGAGCGCGCTGCTGTCGAGGCCGCGCGCAATTCACAGGCCGAAGCGGCCGCCGCGACGCGTCAGGCACAGGCCGCCGCCGCCGAGACCGTGCGTGCGACGCAGGGCGAATGGGCCGAGCGCGTGCGCGCGACGATGGCGCAGGCCGATGCCGAACGGCAGAGCGCCGAGCAGGCCCGCGCCGCCGAACGTCTCGCCGCCGAGAACATCGCGGCCAAGATCGCCGACGCGCTGCAGAAGGCCAATGGCCGCGTGACGCGCCTGAAGGCCGAGGAGAGCGGTATTGCCGCGGCGCTGCAATCGGCCGCCAACAGCCTGTGGCCACCGCTGATCGATGCGCTGACCGTCGAGCCCGGCTACGAGAAGGCGCTGGGCGCCGCGCTGGGTGACGATCTCGAAGCGTCCTACGACCGCGGCGCGCCGATCTACTGGCAGACCCTGCCGGCACTGGGCGGGATCCCGGCCCTGCCCGATGGCGTCGAGACGCTGTCGTCGCGCGTGCGCGCGCCGGCGGAGCTTGATCGCGCACTCGGCTTCATCGGCGTCGTCGCCGACGAAGACACCGGCCAGCGACTACAGAGCCAGTTGAAGCCGGGCCAGCGTCTCGTCACGCGCGAGGGCGCGGTGTGGCGCTGGGATGGCCTCACCGTGAAGGCTGGCGCGCCGACCGTCGCGGCGACGCGTCTGAGCCAGCGCAATCGCCTGATCGAAGTGCGTGCATCGCTCGACACGGCACAAGCCGAGCTGAGCGAGATCGAGAAGCGCCACGCCGTCGCCCGCGCCGCCGTCGAGGCCGCGCGCACCGCCGAGCAACGTGTCATTGCCCGCGTACGCGAAGTCGGCGCCGAGCGCGTCGAGGCGACGCGCCGCGAGGAGCGTCAGGCGATCGAAGCGGCGAAGACCGCCGAGCGCGAGACCGTGGCGACGGCCAGTGCGCGCGAGCGTGAGGTGGTGGCCGAGGCCGCCACCGCCGAGCGCACGGCGCACGAGACCGCGCGCGAGGCCGACCGCAGCGCGCGGCTGGCGATCGCCGAGCACGAGTCGACCCTGGCGAAGGCTCGGGCGCACCACGCCGATGTCGCCCGCCAGACCGCGGCGCTGACCTCGCGTCAGACCACGCTCGCTGACGCGCTCAGCCAGATCGTCGCCGAGCACACCGACATCGAGCGCCATCGCACCTTCCGCGAGGCACGCCGGTCGGCGATCGCCGATCCGGCGATCGATCGCGAGGCGGCCACGGCGTTGCGCGTGCGTCTCGCCGATCTGCGCGCCGAGCTGGTGACGCGTCAGACCGCGCGCGACGTGCTGGCGCGCGACGCCGAATTGCGCCGGGGGCGTCTGCAGCAGATCGATACCGACAGCCAGGGCTGGCGCATCCGGCTGGAGACGGCAGAACGTCAGCTCGCCGAGCTGAGCGAGCGCCGCCAGGTCGTGGTCGCGCAGCTCGAGGAGCTGGATGCGAAGCCAGCGGCGATCGCCGAGCAGCGCGCCGCGCTGTCGGGCCAGATCGACGAGGCCGAGGAGAAGCGCCGCATCGCCGCCGCGCGGCTGGCCGACGGCGAGAGCCGGCAGATCGCCGCCGACAAGGCGCTGAAGCAGGTCGAGCACGATCTCGGCGAGGCGCGCGAGAGCCGCGTGCGCCGCGAGGGCCTGGTCGAGCAGGCCACGCACAACCGCGAGGCCACGGTGGCGCGCATCGAGGAGCGTCTGCGCATCTCGCCCGAGGCGGTCCTGCAAGCCGCCGAGGCGGCGTCGCTCGAGGAGCTGCCCGACATCGAGTCCGCGGAAAAGCGGCTGGAGCGTCTCGTCAACGAGCGCGAGACCATGGGCGCTGTGAACCTGAGGGCCGAGGAAGAGGCCGCCGAGCTCGATCGCCAGATCGTCGCCATGACCAGCGAGCGCGACGACCTCACCGCCGCGATCGGCCGCCTGCGCCAGGGCATCGCCAGCCTCAACCGCGAGGGCCGCGAGCGTTTCCTCGCCGCCTTCGAGAAGGTCAACGCGCACTTCCAGGAGCTGTTCACCAAGCTCTTCGGCGGTGGTCGCGCCGAGCTGCGGCTCACCGAGTCGGAGGATCCGCTCGAGGCGGGCCTGGAGATCGCCGCATCGCCGCCGGGCAAGAAGCTGCAGGTGATGTCGCTGCTGTCGGGCGGCGAGCAGGCGCTGACCGCGCTATCGCTGCTCTTCGCGGTGTTCCTCACAAATCCGGCGCCGATCTGCGTGCTCGACGAGGTCGACGCGCCGCTCGACGACGCCAACGTCGAGCGCTTCTGCGACCTGGTGCACGAGATCGCCGGCCACAGCGACACGCGCTTCCTGATCATCACCCATCACCGCGTCACCATGGCCAAGATGAACCGGCTCTACGGTGTCACCATGGCCGAGCGCGGCGTCTCCTCCCTCGTCTCGGTCGACCTCGAGCAGGCCGACCGCATCATCAACGAGGCCGTTGCCGCCTGAGGGCCAAGAAAAGCGATCCTCTCTCGCGTTCCTCGAAGCCCCGGACACAACCCGGGGCTTTTTTCTTGGCGGGCCGTGACTACGCGCGGGGCTGAAGCATCTCGTTGATCTTCGCGCCCAGCACGTCGAGCGGGAACGGCTTGGTGATCATGTCCATGTTGGTGCCGAGGAAATCGGAGCGGATCGCGGCGTTCTGCGTGTAGCCGGTGATCAGCAGGATCGGCAGCTCCGGCCGATGCTGGCGCGCAACCTCGGCAAGCTCGCGACCGGTCATGCCGGGCAAGCCGACATCGGAGATCAAGAGATCGATTCGGCGCGCCGAGGCGAGGATCGGAATGGCACCCAGCGCTTCCTGCGCCACCAGACAGCCATAGCCCAGCTCGCTCAACGCCTCGCGCACGACCAGACGCACCGAGGCATCGTCCTCGACGACCAGCACGGTCTGTCCGGAGCCGATGGGCACGTCATTGTCGAGCTCATGGTGTCCGTTCTCGGCTGCACGATCGGCCGCCGGCAGGTAGATGCGCACCGACGTGCCGTGGCCGGGCTTGCTGTCGATGCGCACGAAACCGCCGCTCTGCTTGGCGAAGCCGTAGACCATCGACAGCCCGAGACCCGTGCCCTGTCCCAGCGGCTTGGTGGTGAAGAACGGATCGAACACCTTCTCGAGCACCGCCTCGTCCATGCCGACACCGGTATCGCGCACCTCGACGATGACATAGCCGCCCGGGCGGCCGTCCGGCATCGATGCGGCGCTGGTGGCGGCGGCGCCGATATGGACGAAGCTGGTCTCGACCGAGAGCCTGCCGCCTTCAGGCATGGCGTCGCGCGCATTGAGCACGAGGTTGAGGATGGCGTTTTCAAGCTGGTTGGCATCGGCTATCGCCGCCGGCAGATCGTCGGCGAGCCCGATCCGCAGGTCGATGCGTTCGCTGAGCGAGCGTCCCAGCAGGTCGTCGAGCGAGCGCAGCAATTCGTTGACGTCGAGCGGTCGCGAATCCAGCGACTGCCGGCGCGAGAAGGCCAGCAGGCGCTGCGTCAACCCGGCGGCGCGCTGCGCCGAGACCGAGGCGGCGTCCATGTAGCGATCGAGATTCTCCAGCCGGCCCGATGCGATGCGCCGCTTGATCAGGTCGAGCGCGCCCATGATGCCGGTCAGCATGTTGTTGAAATCGTGCGCGATGCCGCCGGTGAGCTGGCCCACCGCCTCCATCTTCTGGCTCTGGCGCAAGGCGGCCTCGGCGCGGCTGCGATTGGCGACCTCGAGCTCCAGGGCGCGCGTACGCTCGACGACCTTCTCCTCGAGGGCCTCGGCGGACTGTCGTAACGCCTCGCGGCTCTCCGCCAGCTCGTCGAGCCTGTCGCGCAGCTCGAACTGCTTCTCGCGGCCGCGCAGGGCCGTGTCGATGGCGCTGATCAGCGATACCGCGCCCAGCGGTCGTTCCAGTACGATCAGGTTGGAGGCAAACTCAGCCAGCCGTTGGCGCGCGGTCCAATCGCTTGCGGACCGGGTCGGTTGCGGGGCCGCCAGAAGCACGAACGGCACGTTCGACCACGGCGGCTGCCGATCGATGGGTCCACGCAGCGTTTCGAGCTTGCCGCTCAGACATTCCTCGGTCAGCAGCACACAGCCGACATCGTCGAGCCGATCGGCGACCTCCGCGACGCTGCCGCAGACATGCACGTCGTAGTCCCGGCCCTCGAGCAACGCACGCATCGTGGCGGCGTCGCGCCCATAAGGCGCGCAGACCAGGACTCTGTGGCCTTCGGAACGCCTAACCACCGGAACCACGGTCCTCCATCAACGGCGCACGATCGCCGAGGAACTCGGGTGTTCCGGTCAGCACCCCGCTGAACTCGACCAGCGGTTTGCCGACGCGAACTCCCTTTCTGTCGATGCGCAGCTCGCGGATGGCGTCTTCATGCGGACCGCCGCGATTCTTGATGATCGAGATCGCCTTGCGAATCCGGCCGGCAGCCTCGAAGAAGCGGATCAGGATCACCGCGTCGGCAACATAGGAGATGTTGAGTCCGCCGGTGCCCATCGATCCCACCAACCCACTCTGCGGGTTGATGAGCAGGGTCACGACACCACGCTGGTTCAGATAGGACAGCAGCTCATGCATCTGCAGCACAAGTTGCTGCTCCTGTGGCATGGCCGCCATGTAGCCGCTCAGGCTGTCGAACAGGACCAAACGCACACGCCGTTCTTCCACCTCATGCCTGAGATTCCACGCGAACTCGCCTGGCGGCAGCTCGGCTGGATCGACTTGGACGATCCGCAGCAATCCCTTGTCGACATGGCCCTGCAGGTCCAGGCCCATGGCCTTGGCGCGCACGAACAGCGTCCCGATCCGTTCGTCGAACTCGTAGACGACACATGCTTCGCCGCGCTCGCAGGCCGCGCAGAGATATTGCAATGCGATCGTTGTCTTGCCCGACCCGGCCGGGCCGGTGATCAAGGTGCTGGTGCCGCGCAAAGGGCCGCCGCCCAGCAGCGCGTCGAGTTCGCCCACGCCGCTGGGCGTGGGATCGCCAGCGAACGGCTTGTGGTGCGACGCGGCGATCAGGCGGGGAAAGACATCGATACCGCCCCGCCGGATACGGCAGTCATGATAGCCGCCGACGAACTCGATGCCGCGCATCTTGCGCACTTCCAGCTTGCGCCGGGCGGCGCCGAAATCCAGCGTCGTGCGCTCCAGGGTAATGACGCCATGGCACAGGCTGTGCAGATGCGAGTCCCGCACGCCGCCATTGTCGGTCAGGTCATCGACAAGGATCACCGTCACCTGCCGGCCGGCAAAATACTGTTTCAGCGCGAGGACCTGGCGGCGGTAGCGCAGCGCGTCCTGCGCCAGCAACCGCATCTCCGACAGGCTGTCGAAGACGATGCGGGCGGGCTTGACCCGCTCGACCTCGGCCTGGATCAGCCGGATGGTGCCGGTGAGCTCCATCTCCCAGGGATGCAGGATCGACTGCTCGCGGCCTTCGCCGAACACCTCCTCGGTCGAGGAGAGCTCGAAGAGGTCGATGCCGGACAAGTCCCAGCCGTGCGAGGCGGCGACAGCAGCCAGCTCTTCCTTGGTTTCCGACAGCGTGATGTAAAGGCCGCGCTCGCCGCGTCGCTTGCCGTCGAGCAAAAACTGCAGCGATAGCGTCGTCTTGCCGGAGCCGGGCGAGCCCTCGACAAGATAGAGCCGGTTGGGCGAGAGCCCGCCATTGAGGACGCGGTCGAGACCAACGGTGCCCGACGATATGCGCCCGTGCGCGATCTGGTTTAGTTCCACCGGAGTGCGATGGGTTTTGGTGACGTGGCGCGATAACGCAATCGCCCCGGAAATGGTTGCCATGGCCAACCGCCGAGCTTGCGCACGCCGAAACAGCCCGCGTTTTTGTCCGCAGGCGGCGTTGTGCTGCAACGTCGCCATTGTCTGCAGGTTGCGAACACAGGAACGCCCCAAAAAGACCCAAAGCCTGCGTGGAACTGGGATGGCCGTAAAACGCTATGGCCTCCGTCCGTGAGGAGATGGCCATGCGCACCTCGTTAAATCTTGCTCCAGCAAGCAGTCACGCCGAGCGCTCCCGTCCTGCCAACGACGATCCCGTTCGTCGGGGTGGTGATGATTCCGGTCCCGCGACCATCCTGGTAGTCGAGGACGAGGTGCTGATTCGCCTGGCCGTCGCCGACTACCTGCGTACCTGCGGCTATCGCGTGCTCGAGGCTTCGACCGGCGAGGAAGCGCAGGCGGTGTTCGGCAACGACGAGCATATCGAGGTCCTGCTCACCGACATTGACCTGGGGCGCGGCATGAACGGCTTCGAGCTCGCACGCTGGGCACGAGGGCAGCATCCCAACGTGCGCATCATGCTGACCTCGGGCGTTTCGCGCATGGCGCAGACGGCGGGCGAGCTGTGCGAACTGCCGCTGTTCAAGAAGCCCTATCCGCACGAGCAGCTCGCCGAGGAGATCAGGCGACGGCTCAATGCGATGCGTCACGCCGGTCCAGGCGACTGATGCCGCGACTCGCGCGCGCGACGATCGTTGCCCTGGCGCTCGCGGCGCCGGTGGCGCTCGCTCAACAGCCCGAAGAACCGAGGATCAGCACCGCGCCGCCAGCCGTGGCGACGGGTTTCATTTCGACAATGTCGGTGCGCCATCTCTTCGTGATCGAAAGCGCCGACCTGGCCGACAAGCGCCAGCCCGGTGCGAAGCTGCACGAGCTGGCCGCGATGCTGCGCCAAGATCACCGGAGCGCTCTCGCCGCGTTGCAGCAGGCAACCGACAAGGCCGGCCTGCCGCCGCCGGAGGACGAGCTGGGCTCGCGCCACCAGGCCGAGCTCGACGATTTGCGCGAGCACGACGCGACGACATTCGGGGCGACCTTCGTCTCGCTGCAGCGCGCGGTGAACAGCGAGGCCATCGCCATCGTCGAGCGCTACGCGACGCACGGCCGGATCCGCTCGCTGCGCACCTACGCGCGCGACCTGCTGCCGACCCTGCAACGTCACGACGAGGCGCTCCGGCAGGCGCGCTAAGCGGCGTCGCGGCGAGCCACCCCAACGCCTCGTCCAAGAGCGAGAAAACGCCTGATTCATCGGCATTTTTTGACAGTTTCGCTGCGTGGGTTTGGCGCTTGACACCCCCCGGACCATTTTCTAGTTTGCGCGCGATTTTGCACCTGCGCGACATGTCGTTGCGGGCGGTGCGGGATCGGGCATCGTGGTTCGGAGGCCAGCCAGAATGGCCGATGAGCGCAAGCCGACGTCTCTCGAGGAGCTCGACGCGCGGGTCACCGCGGCACGGGCGGCCCAGGAGCAGCGGCCCGGCGCGAAACGACCGGACAGCAAGGCTCCGCCCACATCGGGGTTGGGCATTGCCGTGCGGATCGGCACCGAACTGGTCGCGGCGCTCGCGGTTGGGGTCGGGGTCGGCTACGGCCTCGATTTATGGCTTGGCACCAAGCCGTGGCTGATGGTGGTGTTCTTTTTCCTCGGTAGCGCCACCGGTATGTATAACGTCTATCGCGCCTCCGCCTCGTTGGGTCGGCGCGACGATGGCGACGGGACCTGAGGTCACGTCGCCGGCGACCAGTTGGGGGATGGTGTGGCGAGCCCGCTCGAGCAATTCCAGATCGAACCGCTGATCAAGCTTCCCAAGATCGCCGGGATCGACGTCTCCTATACGAACTCCGCGCTGTGGATGACGATCGCCATCGGTCTGGCGACGCTGTTCCTCGTGCTCGGCATGCGCCAGCGGGCGCTGGTGCCGGGACGATGGCAGTCGATGGCGGAGATATCCTACGAATTCGTCTCGACCATGCTGAGCGAGCAGGTCGGCTCGGCCGGCCGGCCGTACTTCCCGTTCATCTTCACGCTCTTCATGTTCATCCTGTTCGGCAACCTGCTCGGCATGGTGCCCTACAGCTTCACCTTCACCAGCCACATCATCGTCACCTTTGGGCTGGCCTTCACCGTCTTCCTCGGCGTGACGATCATCGCCTTCGCCAAGCACGGCGTGCACTTCCTGTCGTTCTTCGTGCCCAAGGGCGTGCCTGTCGTGATGCTGTTCCTGATGGTGCCGATCGAGATCCTCTCGTACCTGACGCGCCCGGTCAGCCTGTCGATCCGACTGTTCGCCAACATGATGGCCGGCCACACCATGCTGAAGGTGTTCGCGGGCTTCATCATCGGCCTGGGCATCTGGGGCGGCTGGGCGCCGCTGGCGCTGAACGTCGTGCTGACCGGCTTCGAGATCCTCGTCTGCTTCCTGCAGGCCTACGTCTTCGCCGTGCTGACCTGCATCTACCTCAACGACGCCATCCACCTGCATCACTAAGGTTCACGAGAAAGGAACTCTGACCATGGATCTCCCCAGCGCAAAGATGATCGGCGCCGGCATCGCCGTGATCGCCCTCGCCGGCGTCGGCGCCGGTATCGGCAACATCTTCGCCTCGCTGATCAGCGCCATCGGCCGCAACCCGGCCGCCCGCGGCCAGGTCTTCGGCCTCGGCATGCTGGGCTTCGCGCTCACCGAAGCGGTGGCGCTGTTCGCCCTGCTGATCTCGTTCCTCATCCTGTTCACCTGAGCAAGGATGGCGCGCGGCGCGTGATGGCCCTGGCGGCCGTCGCTCGCCGCCGCGACTGACGAGAAGGCTCATGCCGCAACTCGATCCGAACTTCTTCGGCACGCAGCTGTTCTGGCTCGCGGTCAGCTTCATCGTCTTCTACGTGCTGATGTCGAAGGTGGCGCTGCCGCGCATCGGCGACGTCCTCGAGATGCGCGCGGAGAAGATCACGGGCGACCTCGATGCCGCGGCCAAGGCGCGCGACGAGGCCAAGGCGGCCCTGGCGCACTACGAGAAGTCGCTGGCCGATGCCCGAGCCGAAGCGCAGCGCGCCAATCGCGAGGCGGCCGATGCCGCGTCGGCGGCGAGCAATGCGCGCCTGGCCGAGGTCGGCACGCGCATCAGCGCCGAGATCGCCGCCGCCGAGCGCCGCATTGGCGAGGCGCGCGAGGCGGCCATGAGCAATGTCCGCTCGATGGCGGTCGAGGTGGCGCAGGCCGCCTACGGCAAGCTGGTCGGCGGCCAGGCCGACACAGCGAGGCTCGACGCGCTGGTCGAGCGGGCGCTGAAGGGAGACGCGCGATGATCGGCACGGCATGGGCGGCCGGCGGCGAGGTCCACGGCGACTCGATCTTCCTGGATACGCATTTCTGGGTCGCCGTCGCCTTCGTCATCTTCGTCGCGCTGATGGTCTGGAAGGTGCGCGGGACGCTGGCCAACATGCTCGACCAGCGCGCCATCACGATCACCAAGCAGCTCGACGACGCGCTGAAGCTGCGCGTCGAGGCCGAGGCGACCCTGGCCGAATACAAGATGAAGCGCGACGCCGCCGAGGGCGAGGCCAAGGGCATCATCGAGCAGGCAAAGGTCGAGGCCGCCGCGCTGAAGACGCGCGCCGAAGCCGACCTCGCCAACGCCATCAAGCTGCGCGAGCGCCAGGCGCTGGACCGTATCGCCCAGGCCGAGGCCAAGGCCACCGCCGAGGTGCGCGCCACCGCCGTCGACGCTGCGATCTCCGCCACCCGCACGCTGCTGCAGGAGCGCATGCGGGCAGGCCAGGGCACCGAGCTGGTCGACCAGGCGATCGCCGAGCTGCCGCGGCGCCTGAACTAGGCAAGGCCCAACGGGCTGAACGAACCAACCCCGCCGCACAAGGCGGGGTTTTTCGTTGTGGGCCGCTGCCCGTCGATGGCGTTGACAGGCAGGGGCGCGCCCGGCTTGTCTTGCGCGCAAGGAATTCAGGGGGGAATCTTCATGCGCCGTTTCTGTTCGCTGCTGCTGACCATCGTCGCGGCCTTGTCGTTGGGCGCTTGCGCGGTCGGCGTGAAGCACGAGTACGAGCAACTGACGGCCGACATCCGGGTGAAGTCGCCGCAGATCGCGCTGGGCGTACACGACCAGCGCCCTTACGTGGTGAATGGCACCAAGAAGGAGGACTTCACCGGCCTGACGCGCGGCGGCTTCAACAACCCGTTCGACGCCTCGACCGCATCGGGCAAGCCGATGGCCGACGATCTCGCCAAGGCGATCGCCGACTCGCTGACCCGCAACGGCGCGCAGGTCACGATCGTGCGGCTGGAGCCGAAGATGACCAAGACCGAGGCGGTCGCCAAGCTGGCACAAAGCGCGCCCAAGGCGGTGCTGCTCTCGGTGCTGGAGTGGAAGACCGACCTGGGCTACGTCTTCCGCCATCTCTGTGACCTCGAGATGTCGGTGATCGGCCGCAACGGCGCGGTGCTGGCCTCGGAGCGCATCGCCGACAGCCACGAGTTCAAGAAGGACCTCGACCTGCCGCGCAAGATCTTCGCGCGTGAGGTGCCGGCGGTGTTCAAGCAGCATATGGAGCAGTTCTTCAATACGCCCGCCATCGCCGGCGCGCTGTAGCGACGCAGCGGCACGACTTGGCGCGGTCCTGCTAGACTGCGCCGATGTCAGCCTCGCTCGCCGCCCGCCATCCGCGCGATACGCCGTGGCTGATCGTGCTGTGGGCGCTGACGGGGATCAGCTTGGCGCTGGGACTCGTCGTGCCGGCGGTGAAGGTCACCAAGGTACGGCTGTTCGACTCCATGCACAGCGTGCTGTCGGGCATCCACGATCTGTGGCTCTCCGATTCCTGGCCGCTGGCGATCGTGATCGCGGCCTTCTCGGTGGCGCTGCCGATCGTCAAGCTGCTGGTCGCCGCCTTCCTGTGGCTGGCGCCCTATCACCGCACCGGGCCGCTGCACAGCATCGCCGTCAGCATCGGCAAATGGTCGATGCTCGACGTGCTGGTGGTGGCGATCATCGTCGTGTCGCTGCAGGGCGACTTCCTCGTGCGCTTCCGGGCGCAGAACGGCATCTACCTGTTCGGCGCCTCGGCGCTGATCGCCATGGTGCTGATGGCGTGGATCGACCGCCGCCGGCGTCAGGCCGACGCGGACCAGGCGCGGCGATAGGTGCGCGCGAAGCGCTCGTAGAAGGCGCGCACGTCGCGCGGCAGCGAGGCCATGCGTACCTCCGAGGGCATGCAGCGCCGGGGCGTCAGTGCCCGCTGCTCGGCGGTACCGTGCGTCATGTAGATCACGTCGAAGGTTCGACGTTCGGGCTCGCGGCGATAGAGCCCCTGATGGATCGACCAGGCGTGAAACAGCATCGCGTCGCCTGCCTTGAGCGGCACCGAGACCGCGCCATCGGGATCGCCATTCCCCTTCTCGCGCCGGATCGTCCATTCCTGCGCCGTATCCCAACGCCGATATGAGCCCGGCACGATCCGCAGCCAGGGATCGTCCTCGAGCGCGACGCGGAAATGCACGCCAGTACTCTCCGCGATATGCCGCTGCTCGGTCACGGCATCGGGCGCGAGGAATTGTGAGTCGCGGTGCCATTCGCCATCCCAGTCGGCGCCGCGCTGCTCCATGAAGTACTGCGTGTTGTGGAACAGCGGCGCGCCACCGGTGATCGCCGCGATGAGGTCCAGCACGCTGCGATCGGCAACGAAGTGCAGGATTTCGCCGGGCACGCGACCGTCGTCGTACCAGCGCGGACTGGTGAGATAGGCCATGTTGCTGAGCGGGCCCAGCCGTTTGTCCGGCGGTATACCCGCCCGCCACGCCCGTTCGGCACGATCGCAAGCAGCGCGCAGCCGCACCCGATCGCGCCAGCCCATGAAGCGCGGCAGGACGACGTAGCCGCGCGTGCGCCAGCGGTAGGCCAGCTGGCGCAGGTCCATCCTACTCCGCCGCCTGGCGCGTGGGCGCGTCGGTCGGCGGGTTGTTGCTGGGCTTCCAGCGCAGCACCGGCTTGC
Organism: Alphaproteobacteria bacterium; assembly: GCA_019239835.1. Taxonomy (GTDB): domain Bacteria; phylum Pseudomonadota; class Alphaproteobacteria; order Reyranellales; family Reyranellaceae; genus JAFAZJ01. The sequence continues at coordinate 13,475 of JAFAZJ010000315.1, forward strand.
GTGCCGCCAGGGTCTCGTCGAGACGACGGCGCGGCGCCATGGTCGGGGCGGCGTGGAATTCCTCGACCGCCGTGCCGCTCTTGGCCTTGCGCGCCAGATGCAGCAGCGCATCGCAGAACTGGTCGAGCGACTCCTTGGGCTGCGTCTCGGTCGGTTCGATCAGCAACGCGCCATGCACCACCAGCGGGAAGTACATGGTCATCGGGTGGAAGCCCTCGTCGATCATCGCCTTGGCGAAATCGAGCGTGCTCACGCCGGTGTCCTTGAGGAAGCTGTCGTCGAACAGCGCCTCGTGCATGCACGGCCCGCCGAAGGCCGGCGTCATCTCGACGCTGAGCCGCGCCATGATGTAGTTGGCGCTGAGCACCGCGTCCTCGGCGACCTGCTTCAGGCCGTCGGCGCCGTGGCTCATCATGTAGCTGAGCGCGCGGGTGAACATGCCCATCTGGCCGTGGAACGCCTTCAGGCGGCCCAGCGGCTGACCGTCGACCGACGCGCCCTCCTCCGCCGCGCGCCAGCCGTTCGTATCGCGAATCACCCAGGGACGCGGCGCATAGGCGGCGAGGCGGTCCGACAGCACGACGGGACCCGAGCCCGGCCCGCCGCCGCCGTGCGGCGTCGAGAAGGTCTTGTGCAGGTTGATGTGCATGCAATCGACACCGAGATCGCCCGGCCGCACGCGACCGACGATGGCGTTGTAGTTGGCACCGTCGCAGTAGAAGTAGGCGCCGACCGCGTGCACCGCCTCGGCGACCTCGCGGATATCGCGCTCGAACAGTCCACAGGTATTGGGGTTGGTGAGCATGATTGCGGCGACATCGGGACCCAGCGCCGCCTTCAGTGCTTCGACGTCGACATGGCCGTCGTCGGTCGCAGGGATCGGCTTGACGACGAAGCCCAGCGCCGCGGCAGTCGCGGGATTGGTGCCGTGCGCCGACTCGGGCACCAGCACGGTCTTGCGCTGGCTTTCGCCGCGCGCGGCCAGTGCGGCGGCGATCGCCATCATGCCGCACATCTCGCCATGCGCGCCGGCCGCCGGCGACATCGCCACCGCCGGCATGCCGGTCAGTGTCTTGAGCCAGCGCGCCAGCTCGTCGATCAGCTCGAAGGCGCCCTGCACCGTCGATTGCGGCTGCAGCGGATGGATGTCGCCGAAGCCCGGCAGGCGCGCAATCTTCTCGTTGAGCCGGGGGTTGTGCTTCATGGTGCACGAGCCCAGCGGATAGACGCCCATGTCGATGGCGTAGTTCTTTTGCGACAGGCGCGTGTAGTGCTGCACGACCTGCGGCTCGGCGAGGCCGGGCAGGCCGATGGCGCCGCGCCGGCGCAGGCCGCCGAGCCGATCGGCGATCTTGGGCGGCTCCGGCAGATCGACGCCGCAGCGGCCGGGCTGGCCCATCTCGAAGATCAGCTTCTCCTCGAGCTGCAGCGCGCGGTTGCCGGTGAAGGTCGGCGCGGTGGTGCCGGATGCGGAGAGCGTACCGCTGCGGCCCTGCGAACGGTCGAGCGACTGGACCATCACAGCACCTCCGTCAGCGCCCGGCTGAGCGCGGCGATATCGCCATCGGTCACCGTCTCGGTCGCCGCGATCAGCAGCAGGTCGGCGACGGCGGGATCATCGGGGATCAGGCGCGACACCGGCACACCGCCCAGCACGCCCTTGGCCGCGAGCCGCTCGACGACGGGCGCCGCGGGCTTGGACAGCTTCACCGTGAACTCGTTGAAGAAGGCGCTGTTGAGCACCGTCACGCCCTTTACCTTCGCCAGCGCATCCGCGGTCTTCACCGCGGTCGCATGGTTCAGCTCGGCCAGCCGCGTGAAGCCCGCCTCGCCGAGCAGCGTGAGGTGAATGGTGAACGCCAGCGCACACAAACCGGAGTTCGTGCAGATGTTGCTGGTCGCCTTCTC
>JAFAZJ010000118.1 GCA_019239835.1 Alphaproteobacteria bacterium
CGTCGATTGTCCGACCGAGCAGGTCGAAGCGGTGGCGATCGCGCTGGCGCTGCGCGAGACGCTGGAGACCGAAGGCCGCACCGCAGCGCTGGTGACGCCGGATCGCAATCTCGCCCGTCGCGTCACCGCCGAGCTGCAGCGCTGGGCAATCGATATCGATGACTCGGCGGGTGTGCCGCTGACCGAGACACCGCCGGCGTCATTGGCACGGCTCGTGTCGGTGATGATCGCCGAAGGGTTTGCACCGGTGGCGATGCTGTCTGTGCTGCAGCACCCGTTCGTCGCGCTTGGCCTCGCCCGCGACGATTGCCGCCACTACGCGCGGATGCTCGATACGGAGTTGCGCGGTCCCACGCCAAAGCCTGGCCTAAAGGCATTGCGCAAGATCCTGGAAAAGGACCGTGCGCTCACGGGTTTTGTCGATCGCTTGGCCCTGGCCTGCGGGCCCTTGCTCGCCCTGGCCAAGAGTCCGCAGCCGGTGCCTGATCTGCTGTCAGCGATGGTGCTGTCGCTGGAGGCGTTGGCGGCCACGGATGTCGAGGCCGGTGCGGCGATGGTCTGGCGCGGGGATGCCGGCGAGGCGCTGGCGCAGGTGATCGCGACCTGGCGCGAGAGCGGTGCCGACCTGCCGCTGGTGAGCTTGGCGCAGTTTCCCGACGTGCTCGACGAGCTGCTGGCAGGCGCCGTCGTGCGGCCGCGCCACGGACGGCATCCGCGGCTGGCGATCCTGGGCCCCCTCGAAGCGCGTCTGCAACGCGCCGATCGCGTGGTGCTGGGCGGCCTGAACGAGGGTACGTGGCCGGCAACGGTCGATACCGGTCCGTGGATCAACCGGCCGATGCGCCGTACGTTGGGCCTGCCGCAGCCGGAGCGCCGCATTGGCCAGGCGGCGCATGATTTCGCGCAGGCCTTCGCCGCCGACGAGGTCTTCCTCGTGCGCAGCAACCGTGTCGGCGGCACGCCGACCGTGCCGGCGCGCTGGCTGGCACGCCTCGATGCGCGGCTGCGCTACGACGCACAGGACGCCAATGCCGATGCGCCCGCCTATGTCGAGGCCGGCCGCGACTATCTCGCCTGGGCGCTCGATCTCGACAGCGCCAGGAAGCGCGTGCCGCCCGAGCAGCCCGTCTTCTGCCCGCCCATCACGGCGCGGCCCAAGAAATTGTCGGCCAGCTCGATCGAGCTGTGGCGCCGCGATCCCTACGGTCTTTACGCGTACCGCATCCTCAAGCTCCGGCCGCTGGAACCGCTCGAACAGGCGTTTGGCGCTGCCGAACGCGGCTCGGCCATCCACAAGGCGCTGGAGGCGTTCGTGCGGGCGTGGCCGGACATGCTGCCGGTGGATGCCGAGGCGGCGCTGCTCAAGCTGGGACGCGAAACGCTTGGACCGCTGCTCGAGCGTCCAGCTGACGAGGCCTTCTGGTGGCCGCGCTTCGAACGACTCGCGGCATGGTTCTGCGACATCGAGCGCGAGCGGCGTGCCGAGGGCTGGCGGCCGCATCTGCTCGAGACGCAGGGCGAGCGCAAGATCGGCAAGCTGACCATCTACGCCATCGCCGATCGCATCGACCGCAAGGGCAAGGACTGGGAAATCATCGACTATAAGACCGGCCGCGTGCCGAGCCGCAGGGAGATCGAGGCCGCCTTCGCGCCACAGCTCTCGGTCGAGGCATTGATCGCGCGCGGCGGCGGCTACAAGGGCAAGGTCGACGGCGACATCGCGCTCAGCTACTGGCGCACCGGTGGCGGCGACGGCCAACGCGAGATCCCGGTGAAGAACGCTGCCGAGGTGATCGAGACCACCGATCGAGAGCTGCGTCGGCTGATCGAGGACTTCTACACCAAGGGTGTTGCCTACGAGGCGATCCCGTACCCGGCCTTTGCACCGGCGTACAACGACTACGAGCATCTCGAACGCGTCGCCGAATGGGCATCGCGTGACGATGACGACGAGGAGGCGTCATGAGCGACGCGGCCTCCGAGGCCTACGCGCAGCAGCGGCGCGCGATCCGGCCGGACCGGTCGACCTGGGTCATGGCCAATGCCGGCACAGGCAAGACGCATGTGCTGACGGATCGCATTCTGCGCCTGCTGCTGACCGGCGCCGAGCCCGGCAGCATCCTGTGCCTGACCTTCACGCGCGCTGCGGCAGCGGAGATGCGCAACCGTCTGGCAGGCCGGCTCGGGCGCTGGACCCTGCTGAGCGACCGCGAGCTGTCCGCCGAGCTGGTGAAGCTGGACCTGGCCGATGCCAGCGAAGCGATGCTGCGTCAGGCGCGGCAGCTCTTCGCGCGCGTGCTCGACGCACCCGGCGGCGTGCATATCCTGACGATCCACGCCTTCGCACAATGGCTGCTGGCGCGCTTTCCGCTGGAAGCTGGCGTGGCGCCGGGTGCCAAGGTGCTCGACGAGACGGAGGCGGGCCAGCTGCTCGACCAGGCGCGCGATGAACAGATCAATGCGATTTCAGGCCCCGAGGATTCGGCACTGAAAGCCGCCCTCAAGACCGTCGCGCGACGCGTCAGCGAGATGGAATACGCCCAGGCAATGGACTCGCTGTTGCGCGAGCGCAGCCGGTTACCGACGCCCGACGAGGTCGACGCCGAGATCGCCGCGTTGCGGCAGGGGCTGAACCTCGCCGATTCGGACGACGAAGACACGGTGCTCGCTGCGACGTGGCGTGCGACTGGCACGGCGATGCTGGGCCGGCTCGCCAAGAGCCTGGCCAAGGCGCCTGGTGCGAAGAACGACGCCATGGTCGAGGGCATCAAGCAATGGCTGGGTCGAGGTCGCAGCGATGCCGAAGCTCGGCGGCGGTGGCCGGAGTATCGCGCCGCCTTCCTCACCGCGAAGGATGAGCCGCGCAAGGACGCGCCGACGAAGAAATGGCGCGATGCCAATCCGGCGCTGCTGCGCGAGGTCGAGGACGAGGCGGCCCGCCTGATCGCGGCGGAAGAGAAGCGGCGCGCCGCGGTGCTGACCGACATGAGCGGCGCGCTGCTGCGGCTGGCGGTCGACATGGCAAGCCGCTACACCGCCGCCAAGCGCGCCCGCGCGACACTCGACTACGACGACCTGATCCTGCGCGTGAAGCAGCTGCTGTCCGACGACGGCGTGGCCGCCTGGGTGCTCTACAAGCTCGATGGCGGTATCGACCACGTGCTGGTCGACGAGGCGCAGGACACCAATCCCGACCAGTGGGATATCGTGCGCGCGCTGACCGGCGAGTTCTTCAGCGGCAAGGGCGCGGTCGATCGTCCGCGCACGGTGTTCGCCGTCGGTGATGCCAAGCAGTCGATCTTCAGCTTCCAGCGCGCCGATCCACGCAAGCTCGAGGAGATGCGCGAACATTTCGGCACCCGGGCGAAGCAGGTGAAGCACAGATTCGAAAAGGTTGGCCTGACCGCTTCGTTTCGCTCGACCGAAGCGGTACTCGCCGCCGTCGACGCGGTGTTCGCGACCGGGCGGCCGGCCAATGACGGTGTCGGCGACGGCAGCGACATCAGCCATCGGGCCATGCGTGCGGGTGAGCCCGGGCTTGTCGAGCTGTGGCCGATCTGCAAACCGGACGGCGATGATGATTCGGCGGACTCGTCACAGCGCATGGCCAGGCTGGTGGCGGCGCATTGCGCCAGCCTGATCGGCAAGGAGCGGCTGGCGGATGGCCGGCTGGTCGACGCCGGCGACATCATGGTGTTGTTGCGCAAGCGCAACGCGTTCGTCGGCGAGCTGATCGGCGAGCTGAAGACGCGCGATATCGACGTCGCAGGCCGCGATCGCTTCAGCCTGTTCGAGGATCTGGGCGTGCAGGATCTGGTGGCGCTGGGCAAGGCGGCGCTACTGCCGACGGATGACCTGAACCTGGCCTGTGTGCTGAAGGGGCCGCTGATCGGTATCAGCGAAGCCGACCTGTTCAAGCTCGCGTACAAGCGCACCGGCGATCTGTGGTCGGCCTTGCGCGCGCTCGCCGGCGCGGGCGAGGCCGGCTTCGCTACAGCTTATGCACGGCTGTCGACGATCTTCGCCCGCGTCGATTTCCTGTCGCCGCATGCGTTCTATGCGCGGATTCTTGGCCCCGAAGGCGGCCGGCGCGCGCTGCTCGAGCGGCTGGGACCGGATGCGCTCGATCCGATCGACGAGTTCCTCGCCCAGGCCCTGTCGTGGTCGACGGCCGGTCATGGCTCGCTTCAGGGCTTCCTGCACGCCATCGAGACCGAGGGCGGCGAGGTCAAGCGCGACCTCGACGGCCTGCGACGGCGCGAAGTGCGTATCCTGACCGTGCATGCGTCCAAGGGCCTGCAGGCGCCGATCGTCTACCTGCCCGATACCTGTTCGGGCACCAATGACCGCGAGCGGGTGCTGTGGGTGCCCAACGGTCCGCCGCTCTGGGCATTTCGCACCGCCGAGACCAAGGTTCCCGCAATCGACACGTTGAAGCTCGAGATGACGACCCGTCAGCGCGAGGAGCATCACCGGCTGCTCTATGTCGCGATGACACGCGCGGGCGAGCGGCTCTACGTCGGCGGCTTCCATGGCAAGAAGGCGCCGCGCGCCGGCCATTGGCACGGGCTGATCGATTCAGGACTGCGCGGCATCGCCGAGGGTTTCGATTTCGCTGCGGCAAGCATCGGCGAAGGCAGCTCGAGTGTGACGTGGCCGGGCGAGGGCCTGCGGGTGGTGCGCGGCAAGGCTGGCAGGGCACGCAAGCCGGCTTCAACCGCGCGGGCGCGGCAGCCATTGCCGGACTGGGCGCAAGGAGCGGCACCGGCCGAGCCTGTACCGCCGCGCCCGTTGATGCCCTCGCGTCCCGACGACGAGGAGGCGCTGGGGGATGCTGCGCGCGCGGCCCAGGGTGGCTGGACCGAGCCGGCGTCCCTGTCGCCGCTCGCCGACGACCGTGACCGGCGGTTCCGGCGTGGCACGCTGCTGCATCGCCTGCTGCAGCGTGTGCCCGACGTGGCGCCGAGCGCTCGCGCCGCCTTCGCCGCTCGATGGCTGGAGCGCGAAGCCGGTGATCTCGACCGCGTGATCCGCGAGCAATGGGCGACGGAAGCGATGGCGACGCTGGACTTGCCGGAAGCCACCGCGCTGTTCGCCCCTGGTACGCGCGCCGAGGTCCCCGTCGTCGGCACCGTCGACACGCCCTCCGGCCGTGTCGCCATCAGCGGCCAGATCGACCGGCTGGCGGTCACCGCCGAAGCGGTGCTGTTCGCCGACATCAAGACCAACCGCCCGCCGCCCCGGCGCGTCGAGGACGTCCCGCGGGTCTACCGGCGCCAGCTGGCGCTTTATCGCGCGCTTTTGGCCGGAATCTACGCTGATCGCCCGGTGCGCGGTTTCCTGCTATGGACCGACGGCCCGCGGCTCATGGAAGTGCCGGCCGCCCTGCTCGACGCGGCGCTCATGCCGGCCTGAAATTATCTTTCGCCGCCGCTTGCTTGACCCTCTTGGGGGCTCTTCCTAGATTCCTGCCTCGTTCAACCGGAGTTCCCTATGACGACCATCAAGGCCAGCGACGCGACCTTCGAGCAGGAAGTCCTGAAATCGGATCAGCCCGTGCTGGTGGATTTCTGGGCCGAATGGTGCGGGCCCTGCAAGCTGATCGGGCCGTCGCTCGAGGAGATCTCGGGCGAGATGGAAGGCAAGCTCAAGGTCGTCAAGGTCAACATCGACGAGAACCCGATGGCGCCGTCGAAGTATGGCGTGCGTTCGATCCCGACCCTGCTGGTGTTCAAGAACGGCCAGGTCGCGGCGACCAAGATCGGCGCCGAGCCCAAGCAGCGCTTGGTGCAGTGGATCAACTCGGTCGTCTGACCACCATCAGCGTATTGAGGGGAAATCCAGGATGCTGAATGCCTACGTGGCGCGCGTTGGGGCGCGCCCCTGGGTCGTTGCGGCCGTGTTGGCCATGGCCGCCTGCCAGACCACGGCCGTCAGCAACGAGCCATCGGCCAACTATGCCATCGTCGCGGCGCAGACCCAGGCCAACACGGGCCCGGGTGCCGGCTGCCTCGACGAGTCCGAGCATGCCGCGGTGCGCGCGCGCATCCTGCAGAACTCGCTGGCCACGGCGACGCTGACCTGCCTCGACGACAAGCGCAACCGGCTGCTCGAGGTGAAGTACAACCAGTTCGTCCAGCGCTACAATCCGGAATACGCCGAGAACGCCCGCGCGCTGCGCCAGGTGGCGGCGCGAAGGGGCAAGAACTTCGACGTGATGAACACCGACATGGCCAACCAGGCGGCCGTGCAGCTGAGCACCGATCGGCAGTTTTGCAGCCGTGCCACCCGCGCGCTCGACTGGGCGCTCAGCCCGAAGGTGACGTCGGTCTCCCAGGTGCCGCCGCCGATCGACTACACCGGCGCGCTCGGCCTGCGCATCTGCAAGGCGCGGGCGTAGGCGGTCAGCGCACCACCGACGCGGTCTGGCCGAAGAGGATCCTGCGTTCCTCCTCGGTGCGGACGCCGGCGTGGCCGGGATTGTATTTCGCCGTCAGCGCGTAGGCCCGCTCGGTCGCCGGCTTGGCCTTGATCGCCTCGAACCAGCGCTTGAGGTGCGGGAAGTCGTCGAGGTTCTGGCCCTGGCGCTCATAGGGCACGATCCACGGATAGCTCGCCATGTCGGCGATCGAATAGGCGCCGGCGACGTATTCGCGATCCGCCAGCCGCTTGTTGAGCACGCCGTAGAGCCGGTTGGTTTCGTTGACGTAGCGGTCGATGGCGTACGGGATCTTGTCCACCGCATAGGTCTTGAAGTGATGGTTCTGGCCGGCCATCGGCCCCAGCCCGCCCATCTGCCAGAACAGCCACTGCAGCACCTCGGCGCGGCCGCGCTCGTCCTGCGGGATGAATTTTCCGGTTTTGTCGGCGAGATACAACAGCATGGCGCCGGACTCGAAGAGGCTGATCGGCGCGCCACCGGTCTTGGGTGCGTGATCGACCATCGCCGGGATGCGGTTGTTGGGCGCGACCTTCAGGAAGTCGGCCTGGAACTGCTCGCCCTTGCCGATGTTGATCGGGATCACCTTGTAGGCCAGCCCGGTCTCCTCGAGGAACATCGTGACCTTGTGACCGTTGGGCGTGGTCCAGTAGTAGAGATCGATCATCGCTTCGCTCTCCGTGCCGAGACCGCGAGTCGTACGACGCGCGCGACGCGATGCCCAACAATTCGATTGTCCCGATAGCGCAAAAGAAACCGCCGACAGACGAAGGGCGGCCGAAGCCGCCCTTCATGCCTTCGTCGACGCGCGGTCTAGTGAAGGGCCTCGTTGCCCTTCTTCGACAGGCGCACCTTGTTGCCGTCGATCGTCGCAACCGACGACCCGTCGACATACCGATGCTGCTCCTGCGAGCTGTCGCGCTTCGTCAGCTTGATGCGGTTGCCCTCGATCTTGTCGACCGTGCCGATATGGGCGCCGTCCGAACCGACGATTTCCATGTGTTCCTTGACCTGACTGAGATCGGCCATTGTTTTTCCTCCTCAGAATTTCTGCGGTCCATACCGCCTCGATCCAACGCCCAAGGAATCAGCGACGTTGCCTGGTTGAGGTGCGGCGGAAGTGGTGGGCGGAATAAGGCGGAAGCCCAAAAAGAAACCGGCGACCGGTGGGAGGATCCGGTCGCCGGCTCGGTCAGCGGGAGGACACCGTGGGGCGTGTCATTCCCGCCAGAAAGGCTTGTTGGCCTCGTAGGCCAGCACGCCGGGATCGATGCCGAGGTCGCGCGCATCGCGGGCACTCAGCTTGGCGATCTCGGCCCGCTCGCGGGCCCGCTTGCGCCACAGCGCCAGGGTGCCCGGGACGCGCGCGAGGATGCTCTCGGTGGGATGCTCGCGCAGATCGGCGATGGAGAAGATGCTCATGGAAGTCTCCTGCGAATTCGGGTGTGTCGGGACGGTGCCGCGACTAGAACTGGATGTGGTCGACGTCAGCCCTGGCGACCGGTGACCTGGTTTCGCCGAAGTGCGTCACGCGCTGCCAGAGCCATGCGGCGCCTTCGCCGATCATCTCGCCCATCGCCGCCGCCCGGTCGTGGCGGGCTTTGGCTTCGACGGCGAAGTGGTTCGGGGTAACCAGGTCACGGTCGAAATATCGGATGAGATCGGTTTGTGCAGGTTCCCGTGGGGTGATGTCGGTGGCGGTCATGGCGACCTCCTGGAGTGGCGCTTTCGGTGAGCTGAAATTGCGCTCCAGGGGGTGTCTTTACAAACGACGACTCGTCCATCATAGATGAGCGAATCTTATGAATTTGGGGAGCCGGGAATGCGCCGGGCACTACCATCGCTGAACGGGCTGCGGGCCTTCGAGGCCGCCGCACGGCATCTCTCGTTCACTGAAGCGGCCAACGAGCTCAACGTCACGCAGGCGGCGATCAGCCATCAGATCCGTGGGCTCGAGGATCGCCTCGGGTTGAAGCTGTTCATTCGCCGCAACCGCGCGCTGCTGCTGAGCGAAGCGGGCCAGGCTTATCTGCCGGGCATCCGTCAGGCCTTCGACCTGCTGCACGAGGCGACCGAGCGCCTGCTGCAGAAGGACGCCTCGGGTCCGCTCACCGTGACGACCACCGCATCGTTCGCCACCAAGTGGCTGGTGCCGCGTCTCGGCGGCTTCCAGCAGAAGCATCCCGAGATCGACGTGCGCATCTCGACCAGCACCAACCTGATCGATTTCGGCCGCGACGACATCGATGTCGGCATCCGCTATGGCCGCGGCCACTGGGGCGGATTGCAGGCGGAGTTCCTGGTCGCCGAGGATGTCTTCCCGGTCTGCGCGCCGTCGCTGCTCAAGGGCCCCAAGGCGCTGCGCAAGCCGTCCGACCTGAAGAACCACACCCTGCTGCATGTCTCGACCTTCCGCGACGACTGGCAGGTCTGGCTGACGGCGGCCAACGTGAAGGGCGTCGATTCCTCGCGCGGGGTGCTGTTCGACCTGGCGCTGTCCTCGATCCAGGCGGCGATCGACGGCGTCGGTGTGGCGCTGGGCCATCGTCCGCTGGTCGCCGCCGACATGAAGGCCGGTCGCCTGGTGGCACCATTCGACGTGGCACTGCCCAGCGACAGCGCCTACTACGTCGTCGCGCCCACCGAGCGCATGCGCCGGCCCAAGATCAAGGCCTTCGTGCAATGGCTGCTGGAGAGCGTGGCCCGCGAACGCGCGGCGAGCTGATCCCGCCTAATGCAGCGGAAACCGCTTGAGCAGCGGCAGCAGCTCCGGCTCGAGATCGATCTCCAGGGTCGCCAGCACGCGCACGACGGCGCAGTAGAAGCTGGCAAACAGGGCGAACTCGACGATCCCCTCGTCGTCGAGCTTCTCTCTGAGCGCCGCGAAGGTCTTGTCCGAGACGCGGTGGTCGTTCTCCATCTCGCGCGCCGCCGCCAGCAATGCGCGCTCGTACGCGGGCAACGCACTCGTGCCGCCCTTCGACTCCAGGATCAGTGCGTCGATATCGCTATCCGTCACGCCGAACTCCTTGCCGATCTCGATGTGGTGCGCCCATTCGTAGGGTGACGCCGCGACGTAGCCGATTTGCAGGATCACCAGCTCGCGCAGGCGGCCGTCGAGTCTGCTCTTGAAGCGGATCCAGCGGGCGAGGTTGTTGAAGGCGCGCGCACCGTCGAGGCTGTTGGCCAGCGCGCGATAGATCGGGCGGTCGCGCCAGATCACGTCCTTGTTCTCGGGCGACAATTCCTCGGGGGCGACATAGCGGACGCGGGCCATCTGGATCTCCTCGGTTGGCGGTCGCGAGCCTAGGTCGGTCGATCCTCAGAGCAAATATTTGCATTTGCAAATATCGTGAGACTGGCGCAGGATCGCCGGCAATGATGGATGGGAGGCCGCGATGGCGCTGGATTTCGGCTACTTCACGCTGAGCGACAACCGCTACAAGGACAATCCGCGCAGTGCCGAGTCCTTCATCAAGGACATCTACGCCGAGGCGCTGTGGGCCGAGGCGGTGGGCCTGAACTCGGCCTGGATCGGCGAGCACCATTTCAACCTGCTGGGCGTCAACGCCAGCCCGCTGGCGATCCTGGCGCAGATCGCCGGCGCCACGAAGCGCATCCGGCTCGCGCCGGCGGTGACTCTGCTGCCCGTGCATCACCCGCTGCATGTCGCGGAGGAATGGGCGACGCTCGATCTGCTATCGGGCGGTCGCGTCGATTTCGCCGCCGGCCGCGGCTACGACCGGCTGGAATACGGCCCGTTCCAGGCCGATTTCGACGACTCCGCCGAGCTCTTCGCCGAAGGGCTGGAGGTCGTCTGGCGCGCCTGGACCGATACCGGCAAGTGGTCGCACAAGGGCCGCTTCTTCCAGTTCGACAACATCGAGGTGCGGCCGAAGCCGGCGCAGCGTCCGCTGCGGCCCTACGTGGCCTGCTTCTCGCGGCCCTCGATGGAGCTGGCGGCGCGGCACGACTGGAACATCATCTACGCGCCCTTCGCCGCCGCGATGGTCTATGGCTCGCTGGCCGACGCGGTGCGCGTCTATCGGGAGACCTGCGAGCAGACGCACAAGCGGCCGGCGCGGCGCGCGATGTGCTCTTACTTCGTGCACATCGCCTCGACGCCGCAGGAGGAGGCCTATGGCCGCGAGGCGCTGATCCGCTATTTCCACGACGCCCTGATCGCGGCATTCCCCTCGTCGTCGGGCGAGAAGGTGCCGCCGACGTACAAGTACTTCGTCGAGATCGTGAATCTCTTGCGCGAGATGCGGCCGGAGAAGCTCACCAGCAAGTCGATCCTGGTCGGCTCGCCGGCCAAGATCATCGAGGACCTCAAGGCGGTCGAGGCCGCCGGCATCGCCGAGTGCATCCTGTACTTCAACTACGGCGCCAAGCCGCACGCGCTGGTGAAGGAGCAGATGCAGCGCTTCATGCAGGAGGTCGCGCCGGCCTTCGAAGGCGCGCACACCAAGCTCAGCCTGAAGGCGGCCGAGTAGCGTGCTGCCGCTCGACGACTACGTTCCCTATTTGCTGAACCGCGCCGGCGCGCGCATCGCGGCGTCATTCAGCGACGAGGTGCGGCCCTTCGGCATCACCCTGCAGATGTGGCGCGCGCTGGCGGCGCTGACCGACCGCGACGGCCAGACCGTGGGCGAGCTCTCCGGCCGCACTGCCATCGAGATCTCGACACTCTCGCGTGTCCTCGACGGCCTGCAGCGGCGCAAGCTGGTTGAGCGCAAACGCGCCGAGGACGACGGCCGCGTCGTGACCCTGTACCTGACCCCCGCCGGCCGCACGATGACCCGACGCGTGATCCCGATCGCCGAGCGCTATGAGCGCGTGGCGATCGCCGGCCTGTCGGCGCGCGACGTCGCGACGCTGAAACGCCTGCTGCGCGAACTCTATGCGAATATGGACAAGCTGTGCGCGAACCGAGCGGCATCAGATTCGTAGACGGCCATCTTCGAGGTCGGTGACCCACGTCTCGAATTTCATTCGATGATAGTGGAGATCTGGAGAGATGCGATCCCGCAAGCGGTCTTGAAGATCGGAAGGATCGACGACATGGATGCGCCGAGCCGCGTGGTGAGGAGGCCCCGCTCGTCGGAATACGATCCGGGCCGTGCGATCAGTCTCTGGCAGCGAATATCCGACAAAGCAGACTTTTGGCGCCGAGTGGATCGCTGCGGAGACGCTTGTCCATAGCTTTTTCAGTTCGAACAGTTCGAATTGCTTCGTGGGGGTTGGGGTCACGATCACGGGCTCTCGATCATGAAACCTGACGGGTCTCGACGCATCGCCAAGCATACGACTTGCGGCGATGCTATCCCCGATCTGGTACGCAGGGTCCGTGTCGCGGACCTTGAACAAGCGGGTATCGTACCAGTTTATCGAACCATGAGGCTTCAACACTGCCGGCCAGCGGAGATTGGGGTCGAGGCCGTACGAAAATTGAACGCCTTCCAGCGTGAGAGCCGTCTCGAGAAGGAGGTCATAGTTGAAAGTCACAAAGACGACTTTGGGTCCGACCATGCGGATCAATCGTCGATATGCGTCAGTCCGAGTGTCGACGCTGCCATCCTGAAAGGACCACAAAAACTCGCCAATCAGACGGGCGAGATGAGAGCGGATCTGAGAAATCCTGTCGCCACGCCACTTGGAACCAACCCCACTGGCGCGGATTCTCGAGTATTGGTTCGCAGCCTCGAGCAGGCCGAGGACATCTTCGATATTCGGATACTCGGCGTCTTTGTGAGCGAACGAGAAGTAGTAACCTTGAATGAAGTCGTCAATTCCCCGCAGGTAGCGCTCCTTGCCGTTCGACCGAGCCCAACGACGCATCTCGCCCATCAGCTCGTAGGTTATCGGTAGACCGCCACCCTTCGAGGCACCTGCACCGAACACGACGACCAAGTCGGGTGTGCAATCTCTGTAGAAGCGAGATGTCTTCTGGCGGAAGTCGACGACGGAGGACTGCACGTTGCGATGCCCATCGATCAGGGGCTGGAACTCGATAGAGTAGCCATGAATGCATCGATCAGGCGATAGCCCTCCTATCTGTGCGGTTGAATCGCGGCGTCGGCTCGTTGATGCTAGGTGCCGCCATTCATGGAGCCGAAATACATGGCGCGCCTCACTTCCGTCGACGCCCTGCGCAGCGTCATTAAACCGCCCAACGCACGCACCTTCACCAAGATCACGCCGGAGCTCGACGAGCAGGCGATCGACTTCCTCAAGCGCTGCCCGTTCGCGCTGGTGAGCACGGTGAGCGAGGACGGCACGGTCGAGGTCTCGCCCAAAGGCGACGAGCCGGGCTTCATCCGGGTCGAGGATCCGCGCACGCTGCTGATCCCGGAGCGCACCGGCAACAACCTCGCTTTCGGTCTCACCAACATCATCAACAACGGCCGCGTCGGCATGATCATGCTGGTGCCGGCGACTGGTGAGACGCTGCGCATCTCGGGGACGGCCGAAATCCACGACGATGCCGACCTGGTCGCCTCGCTGAGCACGCTGGGCAAGCCGGCGCTGCTGGCGACGCGGGTACACATCAAGCACTGCTACTTTCACTGCGCGCGCTCGATCCTGCGCGCCAAGCTGTGGGATCCGACCGCCTGGCCGGCGCCTGGCCGCGTCTCCTTCGGCAAGATCCTCGCGCCCAAGCTGGGTGGTGACGAGGCGTTGGTGAAGCAGATCGACGCCGGCATCGACGGCGCCTACACCCAGCGGCTGTGGAGCAACGGCTAGCATCGCTGCGGCCGCCATGCTTTGCTTGGCGGCATGTCCCGGACTGATGCTGCCCAGCCGCCATTCCGCGCCGAGGTGATCGGCAGCCTGCTGCGCCCGCGTTCGCTGAAGGACGCGGCCGCCGCCGGTGTCGCGGAGCATGCCGCGATGC
This sequence comes from Alphaproteobacteria bacterium, assembly GCA_019239835.1. Taxonomy (GTDB): domain Bacteria; phylum Pseudomonadota; class Alphaproteobacteria; order Reyranellales; family Reyranellaceae; genus JAFAZJ01. The sequence goes on from JAFAZJ010000118.1 coordinate 13,338, forward strand.
TCGAGCGCGAGATCGCGCGCGTGGTGGCGAAGCAGGAAGAGCTGGGCTTTCGCGTCGTCACCGATGGTGAGCTCGGCCGCACGTCGTGGTTCGGCTTCTTCTTCGAGGGCCTCGACGGCATCCGCCTGGCACCGTCGAAGTTCCGCTTTCGCGACGCCGAGGGCGGCAGCTACGAGTGGCCGACCTGCGTCGCTGCCCAGAAGCTGAAGCGTCGCGCGCCGATCACGCTGGCCGAGTACTCGCGGGTAAAGCGCCTGGTGAAGACCGCGCTGCCCAAGGCGACCCTGCCGACGCCCAGCGCCTTCCACTTCTTCCGCTTCACCTCGGCCTTCGATCCGCAGGCCTATGCCGATGCATCGGGCTATTTCGACGATCTCGTCGCGATCTACCGCAGCGAGCTGGACGAGCTGGTGAAGGCCGGCTGCCGCTACGTACAGATGGACGAGGTGCCGGTCGCGATGCTGTGCGATCCGCTGGTGCGCGAGCAGACCAAGGCGCAGGGCGGCGATCCCGATTCGCTGCTCGACCTCTACATCTCGGTGATCCGCCGCATCCTCGAGGGCCGGCCAGCGGGCCTCACGGTGGGCATGCATCTGTGTCGCGGCAATTTCCGTGGCCGCTGGATGGCCTCTGGCGGCTACGAGCCGGTGGCGCGCAAGCTGTTCAACGACTTTCCTGTCGATGTGTACTTCCTTGAATACGACAGCCAGCGCGCCGGCGATTTTTCGCCGCTACGCCACGTGCCTGATGACCGTCACGTTGTGCTGGGCCTGGTGTCGTCGAAGTCGCCCGAGCTGGAGAATATCGACGATCTGCGGCATCGGCTCGATGAGGCCTCGGTGCACGTCAACCTCCACCGGCTGTCGCTGTCGTCACAATGTGGCTTTGCCAGCGTCGCCGGCGGCAATCTACTGAACGAAGACCAGCAATGGGCCAAGATGGCGCTGATCGCCGACACGGCACGGCGCGTCTGGGGCACGACCTAGGAGAGCGAACATGACGGCAGCGAAGCGCAAGCTGGGTTCCAGCGATCTCAACGTGTCGGCGATCAGCCTGGGCTGCATGTCGCTGTCGGGCACCTACGGCAAGGCCGACGATGCCGAGGGCATCAAGCTGGTCCACCACGCGCTGGATCACGGCGTGACCATGGTCGACAGCTCCGACATGTATGGCTGGGGCCACAACGAGACCTTGCTGGGCAAGGCGCTGGCCGGTGCGCGGCGCAACGGCGTCGTGCTGGCAACCAAGTTCGGCCAGGTACAGCGGCCCGGCGGCGCCAACGGCGTCGACGGAACGCCCGCGCATGTGAAGGCGGCGTGCGAGGCCAGCCTCAAGCGCCTGGGCGTCGACGTGATCGACCTCTACTACCAGCACCGCGTCGATCCCAGCGTGCCGATTGAGGATACCGTCGGCGCGATGGGCGAGCTGGTGAAGCAGGGCAAGGTACGCGCGCTGGGACTGAGCGAGGCCGCGCCTGACACCATCCGCCGCGCGCACGCCACGCATCCCATCGCCGCGGTGCAGAGCGAATACTCGCTGCTCTACCGAGTCGATGCCGAGGAGACGCTCAAGACGACACGCGCGCTGGGCATCTCCTATGTCGCCTACTCACCGCTGGGCCGCAGCCTGCTGACCGGCAGCGTGCGCGCGCCGTCGGACATCCCCGAGGGTGACGGCCGCGGCCGCCATCCGCGCTTCGCCGCCGACAATCTCTCGCGCAATCTCGGCCTCGTCGGTGCCATCGAGAGCATCGCGCGCGCCAAAGGCTGCACACCGGGGCAGGTGGCGCTGGCCTGGCTGCTGGCACAAGGGCACGACATCGTGCCGATCCCCGGCACCAAGCAGGCCAAGCGCCTCGACGAGAACATGGGCGCGCTCGATGTGTCGCTCTCGCCTGCCGAGGTTGCCTCGCTGTCCAGCGCCATCCCGCCCGGCGCCGCTGCCGGCGGCCGCTACGCGGACGCGCAGATGAAGGCAGTTTACATCTAGCGAGCGCTCAGACCGGCGCGTCGCCGCGCAGCATGAGGCGGTAGAGGTAGCGTGTCTGGTCCATGTCGTAGTCGCCGTTTGCCTTGTGCAGCAGGCACCGGTTGTCCCAGATCACGAGATCGCCGCGCTGCCATTTGTGGCGATACTCGTGGCTGAGCTGTGTCGCGTGCGCCAGCAGCTCGTCGAGCAGGGTGAGCGCCTCGGGCTCCTCCATGTCGACGATGGCGTCGATGCGGATCGGGTTGATGTAGATCGATTTGCGGCCGCTCTCGGGATGCGTGCGCACGATGGGATGGACCACGCCATCTGGCACCTGCTCGCGCCGGGTCGGCGTAAGGTCCATCAGCTTCCGCGCACTGTGCCGGCTCTGATAGACGTGCACCGCCTTCAATCCGTCGATGCGTGCCCGCGTCGCGTCGGGCAGCGTTTCATAGGCGCGGTGCATGTTGACGAATTGCGTGTCGCCGCCGACATCCGGCAACTCGATGGCATGCAGCACGGTGGCCTTGGGTGGTTGGACAGCGTTGGAATGATCGGTGTGATAGCCCTCGCCGGGGATATAGCGGCGGCCGTCGGGAAAGAAATCCTTGTTCGAGATGTAGTGGACCAGCGGGAAGTCCGGCAGCGAGAACTTGGTGTTGTGCTGCTCGAACACGTCGCCGAACAGGCGCACGGCGTCGAGCATCTGGGGCGGCGACAGTTCCTGGTCGCGGATCACCAGGACGGAATGCTCGACGAATGCACGGTTCAGCCGTGCGCGGGCATCGGCGTCGATGCTGCGCGTCAGGTCGATGCCGCGAACCTCGGCGCCAGTATGAGACGATAGCGGCGTGACGCTCCAATCCATCGCGGTCCTCCTTCGTCGTCTTTTGAGCAGAGCCTAGGTCCGACCGGGCCAAACGACAATGTGCTACGAGTCCCTGACGTTCGCGCAGAGAAAGGCGGTGCAGCTGTGACCACACGGGACTCCCTGCGGCGGCAGGGCGAGACGATGCGTCGCCGTCTGTTCGGCGACGACGACGGTGCGCCGGCCTATATGCGGACCGTGAACACCGAGGCGACTTTTGGCGCGCTGTGGAGCAGGCCGGGTCTCGCGCTCGAGGATCGCATGATCTGCGCGCTGGCCGCGCTGGGCGTCGTGCAGCGACTGACGAGCCTGCGCCGGCATGTTGGCGCTGCGCTCACGCTGGGCCTGTCGGCGCGGTCGATCCTCGAGATCTTCATCCAGGTCGGCATCTACGCGGGCTACGCCGCGTCCGAGGAGGCGATCGAGGCGGCAGCCGCGGTGTTCGCCGAGCGTGGCGTCGCCATGCCTGAAGAGCCGTCACGAGAAGACTCCTTAGAAGCGCTAAGCCAGCAGGGCGCCGACCTGATGCGCAAGCTGCACGGTGATCGCGCCACGCAGGGCTATGCCGCGCCTGGCAATGCGGTGACCGGCGCGCTCTATCCGCTGGCGATCCAGTATGGCTATGGCGAGATCTGGTTCCGGCCCGGGCTCGATCTGAGGCAGCGGGCGCTGGTGGCGGTGGCTGGGTTCACTGCGGCAAAGCTCGATGGTCAGGTCCGGAAGTTCGGGCTGTCAGCGCTGAACATGGGCTTGAGCCGCACCGAGGTGATCGAGGCGGTGATCCAGACCGCGCCGATCAGCGGTTTCGCGCCGGCGCTCAATGCGCTCGCGGGGCTGAGCGAGGCGTTCGGCGGCTGAGGCTCAGCGGCGATAGCGGCGCTGTACCACCAGGTTCGCGGCCATGGTCAGCAGCAGGGTGACCGTCATCAGCACGAAGGCGATGGCGCCGCCGAAGGGCCAGTTGGTCTGCTGGGTGAACTGGTTGTAGACCAGCGGCGCCATCATCTTGAACAGCGGGCCGCCGAGCAGGAATGGCGTGGCGTAGGCGTTCATCGCCAGGATGAAGGTCAGGATCGTGCCGGCGAGGATGCCGGGCAGCGCCAGCGGCCACAGCACGCGGCGGAACATCGTGCCCGGCGTGGCGCCGAGGCTGAAGGCGGCCTCCTCGACCGAGCGGTCGATGCCCTCGATGACGCTCTGCAGGCTCAGCACCATGAAGGGCAGGTTCACGGCGATGATGCCGATGATCACCGCCGTCTCGCTGAACATGATCTCGATCGGCTTGCTGATGACGCCCAGGCCCATCAGCGTGGCGTTGACGAAGCCCTTGTTGCCGAACACCACCATCCAGCCCGCCGCGCGTACCGAGTTGCCGACGAACAGCGGCAGCACGATGGCGATGATCAGCAGGTTCTTGAACCTGCTTTGCGTGCGCGCCACGACATAGGCGAGCGGAAAGCCCAGCACCAGGCAGACAGCGGTCACGATCACCGCCACACGTACCGTCGTGGCGAGGATCGACGTATAGTAGGGGTCGGTGAAGAACTTGACGTAGTTCGCGATGGTCACCGCCTCGACCATCATCTTCTTGCTGGCAACGAACTCGTTGAGGCTGTAGCGGAACAGGATGACCAGCGGGCCGAGCAGGCAGAGCGCGACGAAGATCGTCGCCGGCGACACCAGGGTCGCCGCCGTCCAGCCCTCGCCCCGCCGCCTTTCGGCGACGGGGGCGGCGGCGATGGCCGTGGCCGTATCGGTCATCCGCTGACGATCAGCCCTTGAACGACTTGTCCCACCATTCCTTGAAGGCGGAATCGTTCTTGGCCATGTAGCCGTAGTCGAGATCGACCAGGCGCTGCTGCTCCTCGTCGGTGAAGCCGATGCGCCGGCGCAAATCGGGGTCGACCTTGGCGTTGGTCACCGTCGGGTTGTAGCCCATGTCCTTGGCGAAGCCCTCCTGCGCCGAGGCCTCGAGCATGGCGTCGAGATAGGCGTAGGCGCCCGGCTTGTTCGGCGCGTTCTTCGGCATGACGAAGCCGGAGACGTACATCGGCACGCCTTCCTTGGGCGCGATGGTCTGCACGTTGATGCCGGCATTCTGCCACTGCACGGCGCGCGCCTTCCACATCACGCCGCAGGAGATTTCCTCGGTCTTCAGTGCCTGGGCGAAGGCCTCGTTGCTGGGATAGATGCGCGCGCCGGCCTTCTTGCAGGCCACCAGCAGCGGCTTGCCTGGCTCGAAATCGCCGACCTTGCCGCCGGCGGCCAGGCTCGCGGCCAGCATGGTGTACTGATACTGGATGTCGATGATGCCGAGCTTGTCGCCGTTCTTGGGATTGAGGATGTCGGCGAAGCTCGCGGGCGCCGTCGGCATCATCTTGGGATTGAACAGGCCGACCTTGCCCGAATAGATGTGGCCGACGCCGTAGGGATACTTCATCGCCGGGATGAGGTTCTTGGCATTGGCGAGCTTGGCGTAGTCGATCTGCTCGAGCGTGCCCTGCTCGTTCATCTCGTACATGTTGGCGGCCGAGACGCCCTGGATGTCCGAGGTGCCGCGGCGCAACGACTTCTCGGCCAGCACCTTGGCGCGGCGCGGCGGATCGTTGGCCTCGTCCTTGACCACGTCCCAGCCCTTGGGCGCGAGCAGTGGCGTCTCGATGTTCTTGGCCAGCAGGCGCGAATAGTCGCCACCCCAGGTGCCGACGACGATGCGCTTGTTGTCCTCTGCGATGGCCGGCATCGCCAATCCGCTGGCGAGCGCGGCCGTGCCGCCCAGCACGGTGCGGCGGTTGAGCTTGAGACGGTCCGTCATGTGCCTCTCCCGTTGAGTTCTAGCCTACCCTGCAAAGACGAGGCCGGCCGACGCGGGCCAGCCGACATGGACTTGTTGTCCGACTTGCGGCGCGAAGCCGCCGTCGCGGTTGGCGATCTGCACGACAACCCGATCGGCCGGCGACAGGCGCACATGGATGTCCGTGAGCGCGCCGAGATACGAGACGAATTCCACCGTACCCGCCAGCCGGTTGTCGAGTCCGGAAAGCGGTGCTGCGGCAATCTCCAGCCGTTCCGGCCGCAGTGCCAGCGACGCCGGACCTGGCGCGCCGCCACTGCAGGCGAGCTCGAGCCCCCCTTCCGTACGGAAGCGGCCAGGCGCCTGGATCGTGCCAGGCAGGAAGGTGCTGCGGCCGACGAAGCCGGCGACGAAGCGATCGGCCGGCTTCTCGTAGAGCTCGCGCTGCGAGCCAACCTGGCACACCGAGCCCTCATTCATCACCACCAGCCGGTCGGCCATGGTGAGCGCCTCTTCCTGATCATGCGTGACCATGACGGTGGTGAGGCCGAGCTGGCGCTGCAGCTCGCGGATCTCGACCCGCACCTCCTGGCGCAATTTGGCATCGAGGTTGCTGAGCGGCTCGTCGAGCAGCAGCACGTCGGGACGGATCGCGAGCGCACGTGCCAATGCGAC
>JAFAZJ010000256.1 GCA_019239835.1 Alphaproteobacteria bacterium
AAAGCCTGGTCCATACCATGAGGCCACGCCCGACTCGCTGTAGCGGTAGTTCTCATCCGGGGTATAGACCCTGCCGGCGATCACGTAACTGCCGCCGACCTTGTAGCTGCTACGCCCGTCGGCGACGCCACCGGAACCGGTCGAGCCACAGGCTCCCAGCAGCAAGATCGACGCAAGGGCGCCGGCAGCACGCAGCGGCGCGAGGGGTGGGAGAAGCATTGGTTTAGTTTTGTCGGCGCTTTAGAGGGTGTTGCAATAATACCACAGAGTGCCGGGACGCAACATCATCGCGCTGCGGCGATGCGGTCCGAGAGAATACCCACCGAGAGTGCGAAGAAATCCGCCGGGTTCCAGCTGCGGATGGCGCGGAAATTCACCGTCGTGGCGTAGCGGCGCCCGCCGGGTCCCTCCGGCGTGACGATGCGGTCGCCCTTGCCGCCCAGCGCTTCGCCGGCCTGCAGTTCATCGCCCCAGCGCACGCCTGCCCGCCAGCCCGCCTTGCGCAGGAAGTTCGCGGCCGAGGCGAAGACGTCGGCACGGCTGCCCCAGATGTCGCGCTTGCCGTCACCGTCGCCATCGACGGCCAAAGCCAGAAAGCTGGTGGGCATGAACTGGCACTGGCCCATCGCGCCGGCCCAGGAGCCGAGCATCTTGTCGAACGCCACATGGCCGCCGGCGAGCACGCGCAACGCGGCGATCAGCTCGGCACGGAAATACTGCGGACGGCGGCCGTGGTAGGCCAGCGTGGCCAGCGCGCCGATGACGTTGAAGTCGCCCATGCGCGTGCCGTAGTTGCTTTCCACGGCCCACAGCGCGACGACGATCTCGGGCGGCACGCCGTATGGGCCAGCCGTGCGCGACAGCAACGCGGCGTTCTCGCGATAGAGCTCACGGCCACGTTTCACGCGCTCCTCGGTGACGACACGGCCGAGATACTCACTCCAGGTCAGCTTGAACTCGGGCTGCTGGCGGTCGAGCTCGAGCACGCGCTCGATCGGCTTCAGGCCGGAGAAGGCGCGGTCGATCACGTCGGCCGGCACACCCTTGCCGATGGCCTCCCGCTTGACGCCCTGCAGCCACGTGGCCCAGGCATCCTGCGCCAGCGCCGCCGGCGCCAGCATCAATGCGCCGGCAGCCGCGACGAAACCGCGGCGATCAATCGAGGTCACGATGCGCTCTCCTAGCAAGCGCCCAGTCGGTGGCTCACCACCTGCTTGTTGGCGCAGGCTTCGCAGGCATTGCCGTAAGTCTGCGAGGCGCCGCGCACGTCGGTGCCGCAGACCGGCCGGTATTCGCGTGTGCAGACTTGCACCCGCTGCCCGGTGCAGACCGTGGCCGGCGGTGGCGCCGTGGCCGTCTGCTGCGGCGTGCAGGCACCGAACATCAGCAGAATGAGGCCGGCAGCCGCCGACAGACGCGCGATCTTCTTCATTCATTCCTCCTGCCCGGGGCGGCAGACTGGGTATGCATCATGGCACGGCGTGGGCAATCACACCGCCGAAGCTATCAGAGCGCCGGGTCGGCGATCCATCGCAGCGATGCGCCATGGGGATCGGTCCAGGCGACCGGAGAACCATTGACGGCCATCAGGAAGTGGCTCGCGCTTGGTGCTTTGCCCGCGCCGGCAGTGTGCTCGGGAAAGACGCGTGGTGCCTCGTTGGCGATCCAGCACGGGCAGAGCGCGCGCACCGCCGCGGCGAAGCGCTGCCGTCGGCCGCGGTCCGCGACGTAGCCCAGCACGGCGGTGTGAAACACCACCAGGGTCGCGTTCTTCGGCGCAAGATTGCACAAGCCGGCGAGCGCATCGCCCAACAGGTCGCCCTTGTCGAGACGCGGCTTCTGCAATGCCGCGATTCTCAGGGCGCTACGCAAGCGAGCCAGTCGTTCGATCTGCTCGGGCCAGACCAGCGTTTCGAGCCACGCCGCCTGCTCGCGATCCGTTGCGTCGATAGGGTTGAGGTCAAGTCCTGCGCGCCAGATGACGAAGGGCAAGGCGTCGGGCAAGGGCGTGTCGGCGCTTGCCTCGCATGGGAACATCGGCGCTTCGACCGACAGCGGACGCGGCGCCAGCGCGCGGCGGCCGTAGTCGTAGCCATAGAAATCCGGCAGCAAGCACAGGCCAGCCGACGCACCGACCTCGATCAACGCGATGGGCTGCGGCAGCCGCGACAGGATCGGCAGCAGCACGGCGCAGCGTGCCGGTTCATTTGTCTGCGTGGAGCGCGCCAGCATCAGCGCGTGGATGGCATTGGCGTTGGCGAGCAGCGTGGCGCGGAAATGGTCCCAGTCCCGTTGCACGCCGAAGAGATGGCGCACCGCAGCCAGCAGGAGATTGGGCTGCCGCTTGTCGTCCGGCAGCGTTGCCAGGAAGTCGAGTGCCGCCGCATCGCCGGCAACGCCGCGCGTGATGGCTTCGTAGCTTGGTGAGCGGCCGCGCGCCTCGTCGTCAGCGAATCGCAGATAGCGAGCGGCAATCCTGTCGCGTTCGGCAACGTCCATTGCCGTCACCATCGCAGACCTTGCCGCTGCGTGCCAATCGGGACGGTTGCCTGGAGCGCGGCCGGGCGGTTGAATGCCGGCAAAGGCGTGGGAGGACATGCCATGACGGGCCAATATGCCGCCCTGGTACGCGACGATCGCGTGCACGGCAGCCTGTATACCGACCCGCAGATCTTCGCCGACGAGATGGACCGCATCTTCCGGCGCGGCTGGGTCTTCCTCGGCCACGAATCCGAGATCGCCGCGCCGGGCGATTGGGTGACCCGCTCGATCGGGCTGGAATCGGTGATCCTGGTGCGCGACCGCGAGGGCACGATACGCGTGCTGGCCAATCGCTGCGCCCATCGCGGCAACCGGCTGTGCTGGCGCGAGCGCGGCCATGACAACCGCTTCCAGTGCATCTACCACGGCTGGACCTTCGGTCTGGATGGCAGCCTGCGCGCGGTGTCGCACAAGGCGGGCTTCGACCCCAATCGCGGCGACATGCCGCTCGACCGCGCCGGCCAGGTCGGCAGCCATCGTGGCTTCATCTTCGCCAACATGTCGGGCGATGCCGGGCCGCTCGCCGATCACCTGGGCGCCGGCGGACGCGAGCTGATCGACCGGCTGTGCGATCTGTCGCCCACAGGCAACATCCATTTCGGCGCCGGCTGGATCGGCCACCGCATCGAGTCGAACTGGAAGATGTGGCCGGAGAGCGACAGCGACGGCTACCACCTCGACTTCGTGCACGCCTCGATGCTGCGCGCCGTGCCTGACAACTACTACGACGAGACGGTGATCGGCGGCGAATCGAAGAACGTCTCGCGCGCCATCGACCATGGCGGCGGCGTCAGCGAGCTCGACCTGCGGCCGAGCTACCGCCGCGAGCTCGCCTGGCTGGGCACAACGCGCGACAAGGTCGACTCGTACTGCGCGGCGCTCGAGGCGAAGCACGGCAAGGAGCGTGCCGACAAGCTGCTATGGGATGGCCCACCGCACGGCTTCATCTTCCCCAATCTGTTCCTCGGCGAGGGCAATGTGGCGCGCGTCGATCCGGTCGATGTCGGCGCGGTGCTGCATGTGCATACGGCGCTGCAGCTCGAAGGCGTCGACCCGGCGCTCAACCGCCGTCTGGTGCGCCAGTCAGAGGCCGGGTTGGGGCCGGCGAGCTTCATCGTGCCTGACGACGCGATCATCGCCGAGCGCATGCAGCTGGGCTTCCAGGGTCTGCGGCCGCCGATGAACGGCGGCGACAACGGCCCGGGCTGGGTCGATCTCAGCCGCGGCCGCGCGCGAGAAAGCCGCGAGGCCGACGGCACGCGCGTGGGCCATGTCAGCGACGAGACCACCAACCGCGCCTTCTGGCGGCACTACCGGGACGTGATGGAGAGCCGCGCGTGATCCTGCCCTCCGAGGCGCTGCGGCGCGAGATCGAGGATTTCCTCTATCTCGAAGCGCGGCTGGCCGACGAGTCGCGCTACGACGAGTGGGAGGCGTTGGTCGCCGACGACATGCAGTACTGGGTGCCGCGCGGGCGCGCCGACTACGACCCCGCCGACCGCCTGTCCTACATCAACGACAACCGCGCGCGGCTGGCCACGCGCATCCGCCAGCTCAAGACCGGCCTGCGCCACGCCCAGACACCACCCTCGCCCATGCGGCGCATCGTCTCGAACATCGAGGTGCTGGCGGTCGACCACGATGCCGGCGTCTACACCGTGGGCTCGAACTTCGTGCTCTACGAGCTGGCGGTGCAGGCCGGCACGACGTTGCGCATCTGGCCGGGCCGCGTCACCCATCGCCTGCGCCGGGTCGAGAGCCAGCTGCGCATGTCGCAAAAAGTCGTCGAGCTGGTCACCGCCGACGCGCCCCAGTGGAACATGGCGTTCCTGATCTGAGAGCAAAAAGTCGTCTGTGAACAATAAGTTAGAAATCGATCCGATTCGAACATATCCCCTGAATCAAGTCCGGCTTCGGCATATATCACCGCCCATGCGCGACACGACCTACATGCCCCGAACCGTGAGCGGTCCCGGCGATGCCGAGGTGTTCACTGTCATTTATGATTTTGTGCCGACCGGCTATCGGCGGGCCGAGAACGGGCGCCTGAGCAAGCCGACCGGCACAGCCGCGACGGGCACCTGGAAAGCCTATCGCGCGCGTCCCGATGGCACGCTGGAGATCATCCGCGGCAGCGGCATGTTCAGGCGTCATGTCGAAGAGGCGATCGAAGAGGCGCTCGCCGCCTGATCAGACCAGCGGCACGTAGTCGTACTCGCCGACACCTTGCATGATCAGGAAGGTCAGAGACGTCTGGCCGGCATTCGTGACCAGGTGCGGCCGGCCGGCCGCGGCGACGAAGCTCTCGCCCGGCTTCAGCCGCACCTCCTGCTTGGGATTCTGCAGGAACAACCGCATCTCGCCCTCGAGCACGTAGAATGTGTCGCTGATGTTGTTGTGGAAGTGCCACGGCACCTTCTGCGTCGGCGAGAGCTGCAGCTCGGCGACCCGAAAGCCCGGGCGCTGGAGGTGATAGGCGCGCCGCTCGACCTCGTAGAGGTGGCTGGCGTCCTTGACGGGTTCGAGCTTGCGGGCGGCAGTCATGGCGGGGAGTAAGCGCCCGTCGCCCGCTCGTCGTCAACGGTCGCCGGGTTGGCTAAAGAGCCACGATCAGCGCGACCGCCGCCACAGCCAGGATCGCGAGCAGGACCTGCACGGGCCAGGTCAGCAGTCGTTGCCCGCCGCGGAACCAGATCCAGGCGACGGTCACAGCCAACATAAGAAGGATCAGGAAGCCTATTGCTGGGCTCGACACACGATAGCTCCACGCAGCCCGCACGCGCTGCATCATCCCCAGTCCCGACCTGACGCACCTTCTCGCAATCGGTATCGCTGCGCAAGGTGCTGGCGGGTCGCGGTCGTCCCTGCGTTGGCAGACCTCGGTCAGTCGTGATAGGTGCCCGGCACCGGCCTGGCAGGCAGGGACGGGTGGCCGAGCGGTTTAAGGCACCGGTCTTGAAAACCGGCGTGGGTGCAAGCTCACCGTGGGTTCGAATCCCACCCCGTCCGCCAGGCCGAGGCGCCCCTACTCGGCGGCGCGCGCCGCTGTTCGGGGATGCGCGGCCGCGGCAAGCCGTCGATCGTAGACCTCGCGCCACGTGCCCTGATCGTCGCTGACGAAATAGCCGCTGCGGGCAGCGTGATAGATGCCGCCGTCCTCGACGCCGGGCGGCAGCGTGCCCGATGTGCGCAGCGCGCGAACGGCCATCAGCAGGCGGCGGCGCGTGCGCGTGATCATCTGGTCTGATGGGCCGAGGTGCTCGCGCGTGTGATCGACGACCGGCCCCATGCTCTCGGTGATCGCCTGGTCCTGCAGGTGGATGCCGTCGATGCCGCTGTAGATCGCGTTGCTGCGCTGCGCGCCGCGGTCGATGCCCCAGTCGTTGCGTTCGCTGTCGGCCATGCGCCATCGGCCGAGCCAGTCGGTGGTGTTGGGCAGGAGCCGGTTGCCGCGGCCTGTGCCGCCGATCGGCGTGCCGTCCCTGTAGGCGGGCTGGGGCAGCGACATCGCCGAATTGGCGCGCTTCCACCAGATGAAGACGTACATCGTGTGGTGGTCGTCGAGCGGCACCCAGGCGCGGCCATGCGCATGGCTGTCGAACTCGCCGTTGGGCGCCTGCGTCCAGAAGGGAAACAGGAAGTTGGCGAAGCGCCAGTACGTTCGGCCCTGCCCGGCCGAACGATGCGCGCCGTACTGCGTGCCCCAGGGGACGTCGGCAACGTTGTACTGCGGCGCCCGGATATTGACGGTGTGAAAGAGCGGCTCGTCTTCGCTCAGCCTGTCGGGATCGACGTGGCCGCCGTGTAGGTAGCCGAAATGGGCGGTGTCGATCTCGCCCTCGATCGCCTGCAGGTAGTTGCAATCGCGCTGGATCATGCTGACGTTGATCTCGTCGTCGGGCGCGTCGAGGATCTGTAAGGCCGGCAGCGGCGGTGCCTCGGCACGTGCGCCCATGTAGACCCAGACTAGGCCGGCACGCTCGACCGTACGGTAGGCACTGGCCTTTACCTTGTGCTTGAAGTCCTGTTCCGGCGGCACGCTCGGCATGTCGACGCACTGTCCCGACACGTCGAATTTCCAGCCGTGATAGAGGCAGCGTATGCCGCCTTCCTCGTTGCGCCCGAGGAATAGCGACGCGCAGCGATGCGGACAGCGATGGTCCATGATTCCGACCCTACCGGCGCTATCGCGAAAGGCGATGAGCTTTTCGCCGAGCAGCATCAGGCGCACCGGATCGCCGTCGCGCGCGAGCTCCGAGGACTTCAGCGCCGGCATCCAGTATTCCCGCATGAGCTGGCCCATCGGCGTGCCAGGACCGGTCTGGGTGAGTTCCGCGCCTTCGCTCGAGGTTGTCATGAGCGCCTCCGGGTGTGCCCGAAGGATACGCTGCCTGCGCCAAATGCAAAGGGCATGTCGAAGGCGATGGACTCGCCCCGGACATGCCCTTTCTGTCGATCCAGAGCTCCCGGCGGTTGCCGGAGGCGGTGTCGTCTCAGACGCCGCCGCGGCTGAAGCTGATCACGACGATGCTCAGGGCACCGCCAAAGAACAGGATCGTGAACAGATTCGACAGCGCCCGCGCGGCGTCCATGACGCGGCTGACGGCGGGTGTGTCATTGGCATCGATCGTGCTGCGACGGCGGCGGAACATGGCGCGCTCCAAAAGGCTTAAACTATGCCCGCAACCTAGTGCCGCCTTGCCTCAGCCTCCACGCAGAAACGATCCATTCTGGCCGTACCGCGTTCACGCCCGGCCGTGTGGCACCAGCAGCTGGCGCACCGTCGCCACCGCCTGCAGCCGGTCGAAGCCCTCGTTCATCTGGTCGAGGCTGACGCGACTGCTGACCATGCGATCGACCGGCAGCTTGCCCTGCTGGTACAGGCCGATGAAGCGCGGGATGTCGCGCACCGGCACGCAGCTGCCCATGTAGCTGCCCTTGATGGTCTTCTCCTCGCTCACCAGGATGCTCTGCGCGAAGGAGAACTTCGCCTGGTTGGGCGACAGCCCGGCGCTCACCGTGGTGCCGCCCCAGCGCGTCACCATGTAGGCCGTCTCCATCGCCTTGATCGTGCCGGCGAAATCGAAGGCGTAGTCGACGCCACCACTGGTCAGGTCGTGCACCTGCTGCACGTGGTTGGCCTCGCCGGCATTGACCGTGTCGGTGGCGCCGAGCTGGCGCGCCAGGCCGAGCTTCTCGTCGGACAGATCGATGGCGATGATGCGCCCCGCTCCCGCCAGCACCGCGCCCAGCAGGCCGCTCAAGCCCACGCCGCCCAGCCCGACCACCGCGACGGTGCTGCCCGGCCGGATCTGCGCGGTGTTGACGACCGCGCCAACGCCGGTGACCACGGCGCAGCCGAACAGGGCCGCGACATCGAGCGGCAGGGTGCGGTCGATCACCACGACCGAGCCGCGGTCGACCACGGCATATTCGGCGAAGCACGACACGCCCGAGGCATGCCCGATGTACTGGCCGCCACGCTTCAGGCGTTGGGCGCCCGACAGCAGCGCGCCGGCCGCACGCGGCGCGATCGAGCGCTCGCAGATATAGGGCCGACCCTCGAGGCAGCGTCGGCAGCGGCCGCAGCTGACGTTGAAAGTGAAGCAGATGTGGTCGCCGACCTTCACGTCGTGCACGCCGGCGCCGACCTCGACGATCTCGCCCGAGCCCTCGTGACCCGGCACCATCGGCACCGGTCGTGGCCGGTCGCCATTGATGATCGACAGATCGGAGTGGCACAGCCCCGCCCCGCCCACCTTCACCAGCACCTCGCCCTCGCCCGGCGGGTCGAGCTCGATCTCCTCGATGCTGAGCGGTTTGCTCTTGGCGAAAGGCTGCGGCGCGGAACAGGTGGTCAGCACGGCGGCGCGCATCTTCATGGCATCTCTCCCGATCGGATTTGCTTGAGGCGAGTTTAGGCACCGCGGGCCGACACCGCAGCCCTATTCGCTACGGCCGCCCTAGCGGCGGCAGGGGCTGTTCGGCAATTGGGGATCGCAGACCTGAACCGCGTCGAGGTACGCGATCCATTTGGCGATGTCCTTGTCGGCCGGCGGGCGAGCGAAGATCTTCCGCACGGTGTACAGCGCCTCCCTGCCCTGGATGGCCTTGCTCCAAATCTCCCGCCGCCGTCCCGCGGCGTTCGTGTCCTGGCAGCTCGCGGCCCACAGGGCATAGCGATAGCCGTTATCGAGGCCTTCGCGGATCGGCTTCACCGTGCACAGCATGAGGGGATTGGACGCCATGCCGTCCCGCTGCGCCGTCGGCGACTCGATCTCGCTGCCGCGGGCAATCGTGAGCATCAAATGCTCCTGGCCGTTGGCATTGCGCCATTCGGTCGTCGACAAGTCGCCGTCGCGCTGGTCGCGCAATTGCTTGTGATCGGAAGGAATCGACATCTGCAATGTCTCGCCGGACGGCTGCGCAACGGCGGGTGCGGCGATGCCAAGAAGCACAAGAAGCAATACGCGCATGCAACGCACTTTACTGAGACAGCCGCAGTGTGTCATCCGAGGCTATGAGCCGCCGCCACGCGCCCGCCACACTGCGCAATCGCGAGCCTATTCTCACGGTCCTGCGTCGCATCCTGCCGTCCGCCGGTGTCGTGCTGGAGATCGGCTCGGGCAGCGGCGAGCACGCCGCCTACTTCGCCGCCGCGCTCGCGCCTCTGCGCTGGCAGCCCAGTGATGCCCGTGACGCGGACTTCGCGAGTATCGTCGACTGGGCGCGCGAGCACGGCGCCACGACGGTGGCATCTCCCCTGCTGCTAGATGCCACGTCCAACACCTGGTCGCTGACTCATGCCGACGCGATATTCAGCGCCAATGTGATTCACATCGCGCCGTGGGCCGTGGCAGAGGGCATAGTGCGTGGCGCAGGTCGCCTGCTGCCGGTGGGCGCGCCACTCGTGCTCTACGGTCCGTTCAAACGCGACGGGGCGCACACCGCACCATCGAACGCGGCGTTCGACGGCGAGCTTCGTCGGCGTGATCCATCCTGGGGAATCCGCGACCTCGCCGAGGTGGCTGCCGAAGCTGGGCGGCACGGGCTCGACCTCGACGAGATCGTCGAGATGCCGGCCAACAACCTCACGCTGGTGCTGCGCCGACGCTGAAGCCGATCAGAACAGGTTCGGCATCATGCGCCGCCGCTTGCCGCGGTTGGGCTTGCGCATGTGCAGGCCCGTGCCGTTGCGGGCCGCGTCCAGGGCGGCATCGCTGACGCACAGCATGCCGCCGGAGACCGTGTGCCAGCCGCGTCGCTCGAACGCTTTCAGCGCGTCGGAGACGGCGCGCGAGCCACAGCCCCGCTGGTGCATACGCAACTCGAAATCGTGCAGCCGGATTTCGCGCGCACCGACATCGGCGATCACATCGAGTGCGATGGCGGCGGATTGCGGCAATGGTCGCCTGCGCGTGCTCATCCTCATCACTGCCCTACTTGGTGGGGACGCGATGTTTGCCCCTACCATCGGCGGTAATCCAGCACGGGTGCGTTGACGTACGGGGGACACGCTCGCGGCATAAATTCGTGCTGTACGGTACCGTACCCTCACCGCATTGACTGAAAGCCGACAGCGCCTCATCTTCGCTGCATGCAAGCGCTCGACCAATCCTCACCGTCGAGGTCGGCCAGGCCAGGTGCGCCGCGTGTCCTGGTCGTCGAAGACAATCACCTCGCCGCCGAGGATTTGTGCGATCTTGTCCGCGACCACGGCTTCGAGGTCGCGGCCGCGGTCGGTACGGTCGAGAAGGCTTTGACCGCGGCGCGCTATGAAGCGATCGATGGAGCGGTGCTCGACGTCAACCTGCACGGCACGCACAGTTTTCCGATCTGCACCGTGCTGCAGCAGCGCGGCATCCCGTTCTTCTTCGTGACCGGCTATCCCGAGACCGTGCTGCCGCCCGGGTTGCGCGCCAGCGATTTGCTGGCCAAGCCGGTCGAACCATCCGTCTTCCGCTTGGCGCTGGACAGCATGATCGCGGGCCATGCCGCGACCCGCACCGGCAACACCTTGCTCGACTCGTTGGCGCAGCCCGATCGGGCGGAGCTGTGGGAACTGATGACTCCGGTCACGCTCACGACGGGTCGGCTGCTCGACGAACGTGGCCAGGCAGGCGATGCCGTGATCTTCCCGGTCGACGGCGTGGTGTCGCTGACCGGCGAATCGCAGGGACGCTCGATCGAGGTCGGCCTCGTCGGATTCGAAGGCGTCACCGGCCTGTCCTCGATCCTCGGCACCAGCTCGCTGTTCGACGCGCGCGTCTGCATCGGCGGCAAAGGCTATCGCATCGACGCCCGCGCGCTGGAGCGCCGGCTGGCAGTGAGCGGCGCGCTCGGCATGCAGCTGCTCGCCTACGACCAGGTGCTGGTCAGCCAGGTCGGCGAGGCCGTGGTTGCGCATGGCCGCGGCACGATCACTCAGCGCGTGGCGCGACGCCTGCTGATGACCCAGGACAGGATCCGCTCGCCCAACCTCGCGCTCACCCACGAAGCGGTAAGCAACGCACTGGGCGTACGGCGCGCCAGCGTCACGGTGGCGCTTCAGATCCTCGAAGGCGAAGGCATGATCCGCGCGTCGCGCAAATCGATCCGCATCCTCGATCGCCGTCGCCTGATGCAGCTCGTCGACGGCATGTACACGCCGCTGCTGCGCGACGTCAGCGGTGCAGTTCGACGGGCGATGATCTGAGCATCAGAAAGCGCGCGTCGGTCACAGGCACCACGTCGCCGTGCTTTTGCGTCGCAAGACGCTGCAGGAAATCCCGCCCGCGCGCCGTCACGCGCCAGCCCGCCGGCGTCTCGTCGATCAGCTGGTAGACCGACAGCCAATATTTGCTCGCCTTGTCGACCCCTCCGCCGCCCGCCGCGAGCGCGTGCAAGGCGGCGAGATCGTCCGTGGTCAGTCGCGGTGTGCCAGGCATCAGAACCTCCCCTTTTTCCAGACGAGAGGGGAAAAGTCCCGGCCACGCCCTCGGGCGTGGCCGGTCGCTCGACGCAGAGCGCGGCCATCAAGCGATGCCCGCAGGCTTCCGGCTTTTGGGGGGAGCATGAAAGCCTGAATCATCGTCGCACCACGGGACCCACCGCGCCAGCACACAGCTGGTACCTTGGCGTACCAAGCGTCGCGCGTGCCGACTTGGCTGCTATCGCAACCGCGCGGACCCGGCCGGCGTTCCCGAATAAGGCATCAGCGGGAGCACTGTCCTGACGCACCATCCCGCCAATCGCGACATCGTGGTTCTCGGCGCATCGGCCGGCGGGCTCGAGGCCCTGCAGCGGCTGATCAAGGACCTGCCGGGCGATCTACCGGCATCGGTATTCATCGTGCTGCACATGGGCGGCACCAGTCACCTCGCCCACATTCTCGACCGTGCGGGACCGCTCCCCGTCGTGCCTGCCGAAAGCGGCATGACGGTCGAGCGCGGCAAGGTCTATGTCGCGGTCCCCGACCGGCATTTGATGCTGCACGACGGCCACATCATGCTGCGCCGTGGACCGCGCGAAAACCGCGCCCGGCCGGCCGTCGATCCCCTCTTCCGCTCGGCCGCGGCGAGCTTTGGCGGCCGCGTCATCGGCGTGGTGCTGTCCGGCTCGTTGGCCGACGGCACCGCCGGCCTGCTGGCGATCAAACGCTGCGGCGGGCTGGCGGTGGTGCAGGATCCGAACGACGCCCTGGTCCCCAACATGCCGAGAAGCGCCCTGCGTCATGTCGAGGTCGACCATGTCGTGGCGATCGGAGACATGGCGGCGTTGCTCGGCAAGTTGACCCGCGATCCGGCCGGTCCGACGCCCGACATCCCCCTCGCCATCCGAGTGGAAGCCGCTATCGCAGCCCAGGAGTTGGGTAACATGAAGGTCGAGGACATGATGGGCGCGCCATCGCGCTTCACCTGCCCGGAATGCCACGGCGCCTTGTGGGAAATCGACGACGGCGGCCTGCTGCGCTACCGCTGCCATGTCGGGCATGCCTATATCGCCGACGACGTGCTGGCCTCGCAGCACGAGGAGGTCGACCGGCTGCTCGGCACCCTGCTGCGCTCGCACCACGAGCGCGCAGCGCTGGCGCGGCGCATGGCCGGCCACGAGCGCCGGCACGGGCGGGCGCGGCTGGCCGACCAGCTCGATACACGCGCCGCGGCCTATGAGGAGGATGCGCAGGTCGTTCAGTCGTTGATGCGCAATGGCGGGTTTGAGGGCGAAGTGCTAACCAATAGGGAGCAACGGGACTCGTCACAGCATGAGCAGGAAACCTAGCGAAGACGAACCGGACCAGCCGCCAGAGGAGCCTCGTCCCGACGGTTTGCCGGTGGTCGGAGTCGGCGCGTCAGCAGGCGGCATCGCAGCCTTGGAAGCCCTCCTTCCCAATCTGCGCAAGGATGGCGGCGTCGCCTTCGTCGTGGTGCAACATCTCGATCCGACCCATGCCAGTATCCTGTCGACCCTGCTGGGACGCATGGCCCCGATCCCTGTCGTGCAGGCCGCCGACGGGATGATGGTCGAGCCGGACCGCATTTACGTCATTCCACCGAACACGACACTCACGCTGACGGACGATCACCTGCATCTCGGGCCGACCGTGGCGCGCGATGGCCAGCGCACGCCGATCGACGCCTTCTTCCAGTCGCTTGCCCTGGCGCGTGGCGAGAGCTGCGCCTGCGTCATCCTCTCCGGCACGGGCAGCGACGGCACCATCGGCCTGCGGGCGATCAAGGAAGGCGGCGGTCTCACCGTCGCGCAAGAGGGCGCCGAGTACGATGGCATGATGCGCAGCGCCGTGCGCACCGGCATGGTCGACTTCGTGCTCCCGGTCGAGAAGATCGCGGACAAGCTCTACGATTATTTCCGTCACCTCAACGCCATGGGGGGGCGCAAGGGCGCCGACGGCGTGAGCCGCGATACGGCCAGCCACCTGGCGCAGATCACCACGCTGCTGCGTACCCGCACCGGCCACGATTTCAGCGGCTACAAGGACAAGACTGTGGCACGCCGCGTGCAGCGGCGCATGCAGGTGCTGCAGGTCGACGACGTGCCGGATTTCATCGAGCGTCTGCGGCGCGAGCCGCAGGAGCTCGACCTGCTGCTGCAAGACCTGCTGATCGGCGTCACCAACTTCTTCCGCGATCCGCAGGCCTTCGAGGCGCTGGAGCGCGAGGTGATCCCGCAGCTCTTTGCCGGCAAGGGGCCGGAAGATTCCGTGCGCGTCTGGGTGCCGGGCTGCTCGACCGGCGAGGAGGCCTATTCGATCGCCATCCTGCTGCGCGAGCATATGCCCAAGGGCCAGGGTGCGCCGCGGCTGCAGATCTTCGCCAGCGACATCGACGAGGAAGCGCTCCAGATCGCGCGCATCGGGCGCTATCCCTCAACCATCGCCCGCGACGTCCCACCCAAGCGGCTGGAGCGCTATTTCGTGCGCGAGGACGGCACCTACCGCATTGCCAGCGACTTGCGCGAAATCTGCCTGTTCTCCTCGCACAACCTGCTGCGCGACGCGCCGTTCTCCAAGCTCGACCTGGTGTCGTGCCGCAACCTGCTGATCTACCTGACGCCCGACCTTCAGAACCGGCTGATCCCCCTGTTCCACTACGCGCTCAACCACAACGGCTTCCTGCTCCTCGGCACGTCGGAGAACGTGACACGCCATTCGCGACTGTTCTCGACCGTCGACAAGGCGCATCGCGTCTTCAAGCGCCGCCCGCAACTCGATCGCCGCCTGCCAGAATTCCCGCTGACCGCACCGAATGCGCGAGGGCGACGCCTGATCGCGCCCGAGCGCGCGACCGCCGAGCATGAGCCGGTCCAAAGTCTGGCCGAGCGCCAGCTGCTGGATCGCTACGCGCCGGCGTATGTCGTGATCAATGCCGACGGCGAGCTGCTGCACGGCTCGGCGCGCACCGGCAAATATCTCGAGCTGGCGCCCGGCGTGCCGCGCATGGACGTCTTCAGTATGGCGCGCACCGGCCTGCGGCCTGATCTGCGCGCCGCCGTGCACAAGGCGGCCAGCTCCAACCAGGTGGTGATCCAGCGCAACGTGACGGTGGGCACCAATGGCGGACGCCAGGCACTTGACCTGGTCGTGCATCCGCTGCGGCCCGCGGGCCCGACGGCGGAGCCGCTCTACATGGTGGTCTTCCAGGACATCGGCGGCATCAAGGGGCTGACCGAGCCGGACACCGCCGAGAACGTCGAGGAGCTGGAAAACGCCAGCCTGCGCCAGCTCGAGCTGGAGCTGCGCGCCACCAAGGAGCGGCTGCAGACCACGACCGAAGAGCTCGAATCCTCGAACGAGGAATTGAAGTCCGGCAACGAGGAACTCTCCTCGATGAACGAGGAGCTGCAATCGGCTAACGAGGAGCTCGAAACCTCGAAGGAGGAATTGCAGTCGATCAACGAGGAGCTGCAGACCGTCAACGCCGAGCTCAATGCGCGCGTCGAGGAGCTCGGCCGGGCCAACAGCGACATCTCCAACCTGCTGGAGAGCACGCAGATCGCCACCGTGTTCCTCGACCGCAATCTCGCGGTGAAGAGCTTCACGCCGGCGGCCAAGGACGTCTTCCGCCTGGTCGAGAGCGACACCGGGCGGCCGATCACCCATGTGCGCGCGCGCTTCCACTCCGACACGGTGCAGGAGGATGCCGAGCGCGTGCTGCGCACGCTGTCGACCATCGAGCAGCAGGTCCAGAGCAACCACAACGACGCGCGCTACGTGATGCGCATGATGCCCTACCGCACGGTCGACAACGTGATCGCCGGCGTGGTCATCACCTTCGTCGACGTCACCCGCATCAGCGCGGCGGAGGCGCGCATCGGCGTGCTCACCACCGATCTGCGCAACCGGGTGCAGAGCCTGGAGACCCTGCTCGACCTGTTGCCGGTCGGCATCATGATCCTGGAGGACAACGAGACCGACAAGGTACGCATCAACCGCTACGGCGCGCAGCTGATGGGCGAGAGCGTCAAGACGTCCGAGGCTGACGGCCCGCGTCCGATGTCGACCACCCCGCGCGTTTTCCAGGGCGAGCGCGAGCTGAACGAGACCGAGCTGCCGCTGCATCGCGCCGCACATGCCGGCCAGTCGGTGCCGAGCTTCGAGGGGCATCTGCAGCGGGCGGATGGCAAGCGGGTGGACGTCATGATGTCGGCCACACCGCTCTTCAACGATGTCGGCCAGGCGCGCGGCGGAATCGTCGCCATCACTGACATCTCAGAGCGCAAGGCGGCCGAGGCCCATCAGCAGGTGCTGCTCTATGAGCTGCAGCACCGGGTGAAGAACATCATCACCACGATCAGCTCGTTGGCCTCGCGCATGATCCGCGGCGCCGACTCGCTGCAGGAGTTCTCGTCCGCCTTCATCGGCCGCCTGCGCGCCATGGCGCTGACCCATGACCTGTTGTCACGCACCAACTGGACCGGCGCGGACTTGCGACGTCTGGTGGAGGCGACCCTTCAGGGCCACGTGCGCAGCGACGGTGCCGACGTCGCCATCCGGGGTCCCGCCCTGGTCCTGACGCCCAATGCCGCAACCAATCTCGGCCTGGTGTTCTACGAGTTGGTTACAAATGCGGCGAAGTACGGCAGCCTTTCCAGCTCCAGCGGGCGGGTCGATCTGACGTGGCGGCCGATCGACGGCACGGGCAACGTGCGCATCGTCTGGGCGGAAATCGACGGTCCGCCGGTATTGGCGCCCTTGGCCGAGGGATTTGGCGCCGCCTTCGTCAAACGCAGTGTGGAATTCGAGCTGCAGGGCGCTGCCACTATGGAGCCTGCACCGAGTGGCGTGCGTTGGACATTCGAGTTTCCGGCGAAGGGCAATATCCAGGGCGCGTAGGCTGATGCCCGGGAGGGCACGATGCCATCGATGCCGCAGGAGCTTGACGGGCTCACGGTGCTGATTGTCGAGGACAATTACCTCGTCGCCGAGGCCGTGCGCGAGATCTTCGAGGAGCGTGGCTCCACCGTTATCGGACCGGCGGCGCGCGTCGAGGAGGCGTTGCGCCTGGCCGAGACCGAGCTGCTCGACGGTGCCGTCCTCGATATCAACCTCGCCGGCGAGTTCTGCTTCCCCGTCGCCGCGGCGCTGCACGCGCGTCAGGTACCGTTCCTCTTCATCACCGGCTATGGCGAGGCGATGCTGATCCCGGCGCAGTTCCGCGACGTGCCGCGGCTGCCCAAGCCATTCGATGCCCTGGAAGTCGCCGAGATCGCCGCCCAGCTCTTTGCCGGGCGTCAGGCGATGTCGAGCAACGGCGCCGGCCCGCCGAGCAGAAGCTCGTAAAGCTCCACCCAGCGTCTTTCGTCCGACGCGGTGAGGATGCCGGCACTGTCTGGCTGCGTCGGCTGATAGGGCTTGCCGTCATGGCGATTGGCCAGCCCACCGGCCTCGCGCACCATCAACGTTCCGGCGGCATGGTCCCAGGCCCGCGTGCGGCGATAGAGCGAGAAGTGCGCCCGGCCGGCGAGAATCTCCAGATACTCCTTGCCGGCGCAGTTCAGGCTGGTCAGGCCGCCGAACTGGCGTTTGGCGCCGCCGCGCATGTTCTGCTCGACCTCGCGCCTGATCTTCCAGCCGACATAGCCATGCGCCTGCAGCAATGGGCTGGTCGCGGGCAGCTCGACCTTCACGCCGTCGAGCAATGCCCCGCCGCCGCGCGTGGCGGTGGCGATGCGCCCGGTGACTGGCTCGTAGATCCAGCCGGCGATGGTCTCGCCGCGCTCGACCAGCGCCACGATCATGGCGAAGCGCTCGTCGCCGCGCGAGAAGTTCGCGGTGCCGTCGAGCGGATCGACGATCCAAGCCGTCTCGGCCTCGGCGATATGCGCCAGCAGACCGGGCTCGGCCGCCACCGCCTCCTCGCCCACGACGGGCGCGCCACGCAGGATCTTCGACAGGCCGGCGGCCAACCGCCG
This sequence comes from Alphaproteobacteria bacterium, assembly GCA_019239835.1. GTDB lineage: Bacteria > Pseudomonadota > Alphaproteobacteria > Reyranellales > Reyranellaceae > JAFAZJ01. Next base: position 17,452 of record JAFAZJ010000256.1, read on the forward strand.
TTCCGACTCGACGTCGGCGACGGTGACGATGTCGCCCGGTCGCTTCTCGCGGATGTCGCTGGCCTGCAGACGACGAAAGCGCGACAGCAACTCCGCCGTCGCGCTTTCGCGCATCAGCTCGGCGACGCGATCGAGATCGTCGTCGCGCAGGCTCATGTCAGGCCGCGCCGGCTGTTCAGCCGACCACGCCCATGATGTCGCTTTCCTTGAGGATAACGTAGTCGACACCGCCGAGCTTGACCTCGGTGCCCGACCACTTGCCGTACATCACCACGTCCCCGACCTTCACGTCGAGCGGTTGCAGGCGGCCGTCATCGAGGCGCGCGCCCTTGCCGGCGGCGATCACCTTGCCCTGCTGCGGCTTCTCCTGCGCGGTATCGGGAATGATGATGCCGCCCTTGGTCTTGGTATCGGCGTTCGTCGGCTGGATCAGGACGCGGTCGTGCAAGGGCTTGAGGTTCATGACATTTCCCCGGTGGCTGGATACGGCTTCGGGCGCGGTTTTAGGAACCGGCCCGGCTTACGTCAAGTCGCGGCCCAGGCGGTGCGCCAGCCGGGCGCGGGTCTCGGCATCCATCGCGACGGTGAACACGGCGCGGTCGTCGACCTCGTGGCGCGCGCGCACGTCGCCGTGGCGATAAAGCCAGGCGATGGTGGCGCCGTCGGCCAGCGGCAGCTCGACCTCGATCGCCGAATCGGCTGCCGACAGACGCTCGCCGATGGCGTCGAGCAATGCAGCCACCCCCTCGCCCGTCACCGCCGAGATCGGGAACACCGAGCTGCGCGCATGGCCGGTCGACGACACCGTCTCCAGCCGCGTCCGCTCGGCCATCGGCATCAGGTCGATCTTGTTGAGCGCCTCGATCACGTCACCCTCGGCCATGCGCTCCTCAAGGCCCAGCTCGCGCAGCACGGTCTCGACGTCGTGGCGCTGGCGCTCGCTGTCCTCATGCGCGACGTCACGGACGTGCACGATCAGGTCGGCTTCGACGACCTCCTCCAGGGTGGCGCGGAAGGCCGCCACCAGGCTGGTCGGCAGATCGGCGATGAAGCCCACCGTGTCGGAGAGAACCGCACGCTGCCCATTGGGCAGGCGGATCGAGCGCATCGTCGGATCGAGCGTGGCGAACAGCAGGTTCTTGGCGAAGACGTCGGCGCCGGCGATGCGGTTGAACAGGGTCGACTTGCCGGCGTTGGTGTAGCCCACCAGCGCCACGGTCGGGATCGCGCCGCGCTTGCGGCCCACACGATGCAGGGCGCGCGTCTGGCGCACCTTCTCGAGGTCCTTCTTGATGTGGATGATGCGCGCCTCGATCATGCGGCGATCGAGCTCGAGCTGCGATTCGCCGGGGCCGCCGAGGAAGCCGAAGCCGCCGCGCTGACGCTCGAGGTGGGTCCAGGACCGTACCAAGCGGCTGCGCTGATAATCGAGCGACGCCAGCTCGACCTGCAAACGGCCTTCATGCGTGCGCGCGCGCGCGCCGAAGATCTCGAGGATCAGGCCCGTGCGGTCGATGACCTTGCAGTTCCACGCCCGCTCGAGATTGCGCTGCTGCACGGGCGAGAGCTTCGCGTCGACGATCGCGACCTTGATCTCCTGCGCCTCGATCGCCTCCTTCAGGCGCTTCACCGCGCCACTGCCCAGCAGGGTCGCCGGCACGGGCTGACGCAGCGACAAGGTTTCGGCGATGCGCACGTCGAGATCGATGGCGCTAGCAAGACCGACAGCCTCGTCGAGCACGGCGTCAGCGCCGCGCGCTGCCGGCTCATCGCCGTTGGCAGCGCGCTCGTGCGCCAGCGGACAGATCACTGCGGCGAGCGTCGGGCCGGCCGAGGTTTCCTGGGGCTTGGGCGCAGCACGTCGACGACGCGGCTTGTCCGCGCCGTCGGCCGCTGTCTCGTCGGGAATTTCAGCCGGATCAATGATCCGCGGTGGCGGCTGCGGGTGTCTTCTCATTCTCGAAAAGCTGGACCGGAGTCACCGGCATGATGGTCGAGATCGCGTGCTTGTAGACAAGCTGCGAATGACCGTCGCGACGCAGCAGGACCGAGAAATTGTCGAACCAGGTGACGATGCCCTGGAGCTTCACGCCGTTGACGAGGAAGATCGTGACTGGCGTCTTGGTCTTGCGGATGTGGTTCAGGAAAACGTCCTGAACATTCTGTGCTTTCTCCGACACGTTCTTGGCCCCCTTTGGTGGCTGTTGCCGTCCGCCGCCATGGCGTCCGGGATCACCGCGACACGAGAACACACGCAAGCCACGTGCCGCCTACTCAAGGCAGATATAGTCCCGGAAACCCCTTACATCAACGCCCCCAGGGCACGGCAGTTACGGGCATAAAGCCGGGGCGGATACGCCAGAAACTCGTCAGGTGCCGGCTCCTGCGCCCGCACGAGAACCGGGATGCAGCCTGTAGCGTGCGCACATTGCAGATCGACGACAGTATCGCCGACGAACCACACCGCATCCTCGGGCCGCAATGCGGCACCCGATAACGCAATGGTGACCGGATCGGGCGCCGGCTTGTCGCGCGCCGCATCGGTGGCGCCCACCACTTTGGCGAAGATTGGATCCCAGCCGAGATGGCGGACCTCAGCCCGCAGGGCGGCACCTGTCTTGTTGCTGACGACGGCAAGATAGACCCCGCGTGCGACCAGATCGCGCAGCAGCTCGGCCGCACCATCGACCGGCCGCAATGCCTCGAGATGGCAGGCGCTGAAGGTGCCGTAAAACACCTCGCGCGCCTCCTCCCAGCGCGTGCCGAACAGCACCGGGAAGGCATCGCGCAGCGAACCGTGAGCGCGCGCCCGAGTCTCCTCCTCGGTCCAATGCGTCATGCCGAAGGCGGTGAAGACGGAATTGTAGCAGCGCGTAATGGTTGGCCAGGTGTCGACCAGGGTGTTGTCCCAGTCGAAGATCACTGCGCGCGGCGGCGGTAGCGGCACGTCGCTCACAGGAAGGGCGGTGCCTCCGACACAGCGCGGAAGTATTCCGCGCGCAGCCGGCGCGCGGTATCGCCGGGCTTGCCCTCGCCCACCGCCTTGCCGTCGATCTTCACGATCGGCGTGACGAAGGAAGTCGCGCTGGTCATGAAGGCTTCGCGCGCGCCCTGTGCCTCGGCGACGGTGAAGGGCCGCTCGATCATCTTCAGCTGCAGTGCCGAGGCGACCTTGGCCACGGTGCCGCGGGTGATGCCGGCGAGAATATCGTTGCCCAGCGG
>JAFAZJ010000013.1 GCA_019239835.1 Alphaproteobacteria bacterium
CCGCTGGGAAACTGGTGCGAGATCTTCAGCTGCTTGGCCGTCTGCGCCCGCGCCACCCAGGGCGCGGCAATGGCAGCAGTGGCCGAGGCGGTCACAAACCGCCGGCGTCCGATGATCGTCATGGGTACTGTCCTCCTGTTCACTGCAAGCATTCTATGGGCTGGGGGGCCTGTCACAACTGCGTCACGAAGCCCGGAACGGCGCAGCAGCCATGCGGGCCCCGGTCTGGGGCCACGATTCCTGTGCTACATAGCCGGCGCCAAGCAGAACGAAGACCCGAGGGACCGTCATGACCATCCGTTTCGACAACCGTGTCGCCATCGTCACCGGTGCCGGCAACGGCCTGGGCCGCGCGCATGCGCTGCTGCTGGCCAGCCGCGGCGCCCAGGTGGTGGTCAACGATCCGGGTGGCGCGCGCGATGGGCGGGGCGACAGCCATGCAGCGGCGGACAAGGTGGTGGCCGAGATCAAGGCGGCCGGCGGGCAGGCGGTGGCGAACTACGACAGCGTCGCCGACAAGGCGGGTGCCAAGAATATCGTGCAGACCGCGGTCGATGCCTTCGGCACGCTCGACATCGTCGTCAACAATGCCGGCATCCTGCGCGACAAGTCGTTCCCCAACATGACGATGGAGGATTTCGACTTCGTCGTGCAGGTGCATTTCCTCGGCACGGCATACGTCACCCACGCCGCCTGGCCGATCCTGCGCCAGAAGGCCTATGGCCGCGTCGTTGTGACCTCGTCGAACTCCGGCATCTACGGCAATTTCGGCCAGACCAACTATGCCGGCGCCAAGCTGGCGCTGGTGGGCTTCGTCAACGCGCTGCGCCTGGAAGGCGCGAAGTACAACATCATGGTCAATGCCTTGGCGCCGGTTGCCGGCACGCGCATGACCGAGGACCTGATGACGCCCGAGGTTCTGGCGAAGATGAAGCCGGAATTCGTCTCGCCGATGGTCGCCTATCTGTGCAGCGAGCAATGCCAGCACAGCGGCGACATCTGGGCGGCCGGCGCCGGTTACTTCTCGCGCATCGAGTATCGCGAGGGGCCGGGCATGCGCCTCGGGCCGCAGGCCACGGTCGACGACGTCGCCGCCAACATCGAGAAGATCGCCGATCTCTCGACCACCGTGCGCTATCGCACGTCGAGCGAGGAGGTCCAGGCGGTGCTGGGTGCCTGATTCCGGCCGCCTGCCGGACTGGGATCTCGCGCCGGTCATCGACTGGCTGGCGCGCGAAGGCCGGCTGCTGCCTGATGTAGTGCCGCTGGTCGATGCGCTGGGCGCGCGCCTGCTCGACGCCGGCGCGCCGTTGTGGCGCATGACCATCGGCCTGCAGACCATCCACCCGCAATTGCGCGCCATGGGCACGGTGTGGCGCCGCGACCAGCCGGCTTACGAGCAGGGCAGGCCGCACGGCATCGAGAGCTCGCCGGCCTTCATCGGCAGCCCGCTGCACGAGCTGCTCGTCACCGGCCGGCCGGTGCGCTACCGGCTCGACCAGCTGACGACGCAGAACCATCCCGTGCTGCACGAGGTCGCGGCAGAAGGCGGTGTCGACTACTACGCGCTCTCCGTCGCGGTGGCCCATGGCCGCTGGCCGGCGCTGACCTTCTCGACCGACCGCGTCGAAGGCTTCAGCGAGTCCGATCTCGCCAAGTTCACCGCGCTGTGCAATCACCTGGCACCGGTGCTCGAAGCTCACCTGCATTTCCGGGTCTCCACCACCCTGCTGGAAACCTATCTCGGCCGCGAGACCGGCCGGCGCATCCTCGACGGCCTGATCCGTCGCGGCGACGGCGAGCAGATCAACGCCGTGCTGTGGTTCTCCGATCTGCGCGGCTTCACCGGGCTCAACGAGCGGCTGCCGGCAGCCGAGCTTCTGGAGCTGCTCAACAGCTATTTCGAGACCGTGGGCAATGCGCTGACGCGCCACGGCGGCGAGATCCTGAAATTCATCGGCGACGGCGTCATGGCGATCTTCCCGGTGATCGACGCGGGCTTCCTGCCCGATATCACCGGCGGCGCGTTCGACGCGGCGCGCGAGGCGCATGCCGAGTTCGCCGAGATCAACTACGGCCGCACCGAGGCCGGGCGCGAGGCGATCCGCTTCGGCGTTGGCCTGCACGTCGGCATGGTGACCTTCGGCAATGTCGGCACGCGCGACCGGCTCGACTTCACGGTGATCGGACCGGCGGTTAATCGCTGCTCGCGCATGGAGAGCATGACCAAGGTGCTCGGCGTTTCGACCATCGCCTCGGCGGAGTTCAAGGACCTCTGCCCGCGCGCGCTGCGGCCGCTCGGGCCACACCGCCTGCGCGGCGTGCCGGGTCGCGTCGAGCTCTACACGCCGGACTGGGCCTGAGTTTCCGCGCGGCGGAAGCGTATTTCCCTGCGATTGCGTGGCGTGCGCACGGCCCTATACTCGCGCCATGCGCAGAACGTCCTACGGCCATATGAACTGCTCGATCGCCGCGGCGCTCGACATCGTCGGCGAGCCGTGGACCTTCCTGATCGTGCGCGATGCGCTCTACGGCGTGCGCCGCTTCGACGACTTCCAGGCCAATCTCGGCATCGCGCGCAACGTGCTCACCGCCCGGCTCAAGCGCCTGGTCGAGGCCGGCGTGTTCCGCCGCGTCGCCTACCAGCAGCGGCCGCTGCGCTATGAGTATCGCTTGAGCGAAAAGGGCGCGGCGCTGTTTCCCATCATCATCGGGCTGAAGGAATGGGGCGACCGCTTCGGCGCCGCCGCCGAGGACGGCCGGCCGATGGAGCTGGAGGACGCCGCCAACGGCCATCGCGTCGAGCCGGCGCTGGTCGATCTGCGCACCGGCCGCAAGCTCGACCTGATGGGCGTGCGCGCCGTCGCCGGCGAGGGCGCCACCGCCGAAACACGGCGCTTTTTCGAACGCATCGCCTTCGAACGCGCCACGACGCGACGAGTCGCACGCTCCTGAAGTCGGTCCCGCTTGACGGATGGTGGGCCGACAGGGCGTAGTCTCTACAGGGGGCTTGCCGTGCCCAGGGGTGGGCGCGCGGGGGACGGATGCGATCGATCAGATCGTTTCTGGTAGTTTTGGTTGGCGTGCCGCTGGTGCTGATGGTGATGCTGGCGGCGTTGCTGCCGCTCGTCTCCTGGCATGCGACGAATGACCCCGAGCGGCGCGCGTCGGTCGCGGCCTGGCTCAGCGCCTTCACCCAGGGCGACATCACGCTGACCGGCCCGGTCAGGGCCCAGGTCTTTCCATGGCCGAAGCTCACCCTGTCGGGCGCGCGCCTCGACGTCGATCGCCACGCCGTGCACACCAGCGTCGCGGTCGATGGCGCCACACTCGCCGCGACCCTGGACGGCTTCGATCTGGGTTGGACCCTGGTGCTGCGGCAGCCGGAGATCAGGGTCAACGCCAGCCGCTCGACCGAGGCGCCGGACC
>JAFAZJ010000084.1 GCA_019239835.1 Alphaproteobacteria bacterium
GGGATTCTTCTTCGGCGAGATGGCGCGGCCGCCTTATCCCGAACTTGTCGGTGAACGCTGGCGCGCGATGTGGCTCGAGCGCATGCAGAACCTGCCGGTGTTTCTCGAGCGCTGGCTCTCGCACCAGCATCGCGATGCCTACTGGCAGCACGGTTCGGTGTGCGAGGACTACGGCGCGATCACCTGCCCGACCTACGTCGTGGGTGGCTGGACCGATGGCTACACCAACGCCGTGCCGCGCCTGCTCCAGCATCTCGATGCGCCGCGCAAGGGCCTGATCGGTCCTTGGGCGCATGCCTATCCGCACTTCGCGCTGCCCGGCCCGCAGATCGGCTTTCTGCAGGAGACGGTGCGCTGGTGGGATCGCTGGCTGAAGGGCATCGACAACGGCGTGATGAACGAGCCCATGCTGCGCACCTGGATGTGCGATAGCGTGAAGCCCGCCGCCTGGCACGAAAAGCTGCCAGGCCGATGGATCGTCGAGCCGTCATGGCCGCCACCCGACGTGACGACGCGGCAACTGTTCCTCACCGACGCTGGACTGTCGCAACGCGCCGCATCGTTGACGGCGCGATCGGTCTGTTCGCCGCTGACAATGGGAAAGCACGGTGGCGAATGGTGTCCGTTCGGCCGCGGCCAGGATCAGGCCGACGACCAGCGCGAGGACGACGCGCTCTCGCTGATCTTCGACACGCCGGCGCTCGACGAGAGCGTCGAGATCCTGGGCGCGCCGGTCATCACGCTCGACATCGTCTCCGACCGGCCGATCGCGCAACTCATCGCGCGCCTGTGCGACGTACACCCCACCGGGGAGTCGTTGCGCGTGAGCTTCGGCGTGCTCAACCTCACGCATCGCGACAGCCATGCGTCGCCGACGCCGCTGATCCCGGGCGAGCGCTATCGCGTGCGCATCCAGCTTAACGATGCCGCCGCGCGCTTCCCCACCGGTCACCGCATGCGACTGGCGCTGTCGACCAGCTACTGGCCGATGGTCTGGCCGGCGCCCCAGATCGCGACCGTGACGGTGCTGGGTGGCACGCTCGCGCTGCCGGTGCGTCCTGTGCGCGAGCAGAACGTGCCGCCCTTGCCACCGCCGGAGATGGCGGCGCCCGAACGCACCACCAAGGTCAGTCCGGGCGTCGTGCGCATCGATCGCCTGGGTCTCCAGCTCGGCTCGCACTACGACTTCAAATCGAAACTCGATGACGGCGATCCGCTGAGCGCGATGATCGAGATGCGGCGGCGCGACACCATCGCGCGCGACGGCTGGCGCGTGCGCATCGACACCTCAACCCGCATGACCTGTACGCGCGATGCCTTCCTGCTGGCCGCGACGCTCGAGGCCTGGGAGGGTGACGAACAGGTCCTGCGCCGCCGCTGGGACCGCGTCGTGCCGCGCGATCTGGTCTGAGACCCTCCCAATCCGTCGAGCTTGCGCCTAGATTGGGGTATGGCCTTCGCCCTGACCGAGCTGGAACGCTCGTGGCCCAACAAGGTCGCCCTGCCGATTCCCGAGGGCGGCTTCGGCTGGCGCTTCGCCTGGCTGCTGCATGCCGCGCGCGATTGCGGCAGCCGGCGGCATTGGCAGGACGAGAGTGCGCTGGTCTTCGCCTTCTACGATCCCGGCGATCGCGCGCGCTTCGAGGATTGGCTGGTCGGCAGCGCGGTTGACTGGCGCTGCCCACCGGAATGGCCGCAGGTCTTCCCGGTAACTCCTGTCGTTGCGCCCGCGTCGCAAGCCAGCACGGGACGCTTCGATCCGCTGGCGATGGAAGATTGGCTGCGCGGCGCGGTGCATCGCGGCCTGGCGCGGCGTGTGATCAAGGCCTATCTCGCGCGCTATCGCCGCGATGGCCAGGCGCTGGCGCTGCACGGCGCGATCGATGCGCTGGGCGCCGAGCGGCCCGACCTCGAGCCTAGCGAACTCGCCGACCGCGCAGATGCCATCGTCGACTGGACCAGCCGCCACCATCGCGCCTGGTTCCGCGACAAGCTCGCGGCGCTCAAGCCGCACTAGGGCAACGCCCCCAGCGTCGGCACCAGCCTGTCCATGCACTTCCGGGCGACGGACCAGGTCCCGCTACAACAGCCCCGGCGGCATGCGTTCGCGCCGCCGACGCCGGCGTGATGGTGCCGGGCGCGGGGCGCCGCGCGCCGCTGCCTGCTGGCCCGCGTCGGTCACGTTGAGCGAGGAGCCGACGATCGACGCCCAGCCACGCCGCGACAGCGAGCCCAGCGCGCGGGCCACCTCGCGCGAATCGCAACCGCGCTGGTGCATCGACAGCTCGAAATCGGACAGGCGCAACCAAGGGCTGCCAGCCGCTGCGATCACTTCCAGCGCGATCACGGTACAGGGCGCGAGGGGGCGCCTCGGAGTGGTTATTAGGGACATTTGAGCGTTCCGTGATCGAACGCTCAGAACGCGTGTCAAGGCGCCGGGTTGCAGGCGCGACACGCACACTCGAGGTGAGCGCGATGCGCTATCCGGCGACCTCCCCCGCGTGCAGTGCTTCGCGCAAGGCCTGGGCGAGCTCGACCTTGCGGAACGGCTTGATCAGAAGCCGCATCCCATCGCCCAGCCCGCCCGCCTGCAGCATCGCATTCTCGGTGTAGCCCGACATCAGGATGACGCGCACATCGGGGCGGCGCTGCCCGATCGCTTCGGCGAGCTGGATGCCGTTGGCCTTGCCTGGCATCACCACGTCGCTCAGCACGAGGTCGAAGGCGAATGCCCCGCTCTGCGCCAGCAGGCCGAGCGCGGCGTCGCCGTTGTCGACCTCGGTCACGCGATAGCCCAGGCTGTCGAGCTGCCGCCTGACGCTCGTGCGCACCTGCACGTCGTCCTCGACCAGCAGCACGCGCTCGTTGCCGCGTGGCATCGCCTGACCGACGACCGGCGTGGCCTCGGCGTGCTGGCCGACGGCTACGGGCAGGTAGATCTTCACCGACGTGCCCTGCCCGACCTCGCTGTAGATCTTGATGTGGCCCTGCGACTGCTTGATGAAGCCGTAGACCATGCTCAGGCCGAGCCCGGTGCCCTTGCCGACCTCCTTGGTGGTGAAGAACGGCTCGAAGACGTGATCGAGCACCTGCTTGGACATGCCGGAGCCGGTGTCGGTCACCGCCAGCATGGCGTAGCGGCCGGGCTTGGCTTCGGGGTTGTCCGTCGCGTAGTCCTCGTCGAGCTCGACGGTGCTGGTCTCGATCATCAGCCGGCCACCATTCGGCATGGCGTCGCGCGCATTGACACAGAGATTGAGCAACGCCGATTCGAACTGCGCGCGATCGACCACTGCGGGCGCGAGCGTCGCGCTCAGCCGCTCGTCGATGATGATCTGCTCGCCGAGCGTGCGGCGCAGCAGCTTGCCCAGCGAGGCGACCAGCGCATTGAGATTGGTGATCTCCGGCTGCAGCGGCTGCTGGCGCGAGAAGGCCAGCAGCTGTCGCGTCAGGTCGGCAGCGCGCAGCCCGGCGCGGCCGATCTCCGACAGCATCGTCCGCACTTTCTCGCTGAGGCCGGTTTCCTCCTCGATGGCGTCGATGTTACCCAGGACGACCATCAGGATGTTGTTGAAGTCGTGCGCCAGCCCGCCGGTGAGCTGGCCCACCGCTTCCATCTTCTGCGCCTGGCGCAGCGCGGCGGCGATGCGGTTCATCTCGGTCATGTCGCGGCCGATGAAGAAATGGTGCTGGTCGGCCTCCGACCACACGCCGGTCCAGTTCAGCGCCACCGCGTAGCCGTCGCGGTGCATGTAGCGGCAATCGAAGTAGCGCGTGGCGTGGCCCTTGCGCGCCACCCGCATCTCGCCGCGCGTGGGATCGAGATCGTCGGGATGGATGAAGTCGCTGGCGACATGGCCCTCGATTTCGGCCCGATCGTAGCCGAGCAAGGTACGCACACTGGGGCTGATACGCAGGATGCGGCCGCGCCGATCCGTGACCATGATCAGGTCGAGCGAGGTCTCGAACACACGCCGATTGATCGAATTCTCGGTGTCGAGCGATAAAAAATCTGCGGGCGTATCCCCGACCATTGCCGAACTCCCCAACACCAACCAGGGGTGGCCGCTTTTTTGTGGCAGCCTACACCAAGGTCTCGGCCCGGTCAGTATCCATCAGGCGCGGCATTATGCAAAGGCGTGACTACCACAGGGAGAACAACCTCTGCCGCCCGCCTCCAATGCGGCAGAATTCACTGAAAACGCTTATTAGAAATTTCACATGAAGGATCGAAAGATCAGGGCTATCAAGCGCCGCGTGTCCGCGTACCCCTCACCCCAGTTCCCAACAATCACGTCGTTCAACCCGTCGGAAATCCGGGCATGCCCATCGTATGGACTGTATCGAACGAGAGCCGGACAGTAGACGCGACATGGTCGGGACAGGTGTCCGCCGACGATTGGGCGAAATTCATTGAGGATATGCGCCGAGGCGGATGGGCGGGCTACGCCAAGCTCCACGATCTGTCGCACGCCTCGGTCGACATCAGCGCGGCGCAAATCCGCGACCTCGCCCGGCAGACCAACGCCGTCGCCGACGACGAGGCGCTCGGTCCGGCCGCCTTCATCATCGACTCGGCACGCGCGTTGGAGCTGGTGATGCAGTTCGACGACGGCACGGCATCCAGCGTCCGGCCGATCGCGATCTTTCCCAGCCGTCAGCTGGCGGCCGAGTGGCTCGAGGGTTTGAAGCCACGGCCGTGAGAGCCATCTGTCATTCCGAGCGCAGCGAGGAATCTTTACGCCGTTGAAAGATTCCTCGCTGCGCTCGGAATGACAGAGTGCCTCACGCGGCGACCGACAGTTCGCGGTCGGCGCGCGGGAAGCTGAGGCGGAAGAGCGCGCCGCCCTGCGGCCGGTTCTCCGCCGCGATCGTGCCCTTCATCTCGTTCATGATCTCGCTGCTGATCGACAGGCCAAGCCCCGTGCCCTTGCCCTTGGGCTTGGTGGTGAAGAAGGATTCGAACAGGCGCGGCAGCACATGCGCGGGAATGCCCGGCCCGCTGTCGCCGATCTCGACCACCACGCGATCGGTATCGGTATCGTGGAAGGCGCGCAGCTCGATGCGGTCCTGACGCACCGGTCCGGGACTCTTGGCGCGGTCCTCGTGGATCGCATCGCGCGCGTTGATCATCATGTTGATCACCACCTGCTGCAGGCGGTTGACGAGGCCGTGCACCTGCGGCAGGCCCGCCGCCAGGTCGAGCGCGACGTTGATGCGCGCCAGCCGCATCTGCTCGGCGACCAAATCGGCGGCGCCGGTGATCGCCTCGGCGATGTCGAAGGCATGCGCGACGTCGTCGCCCTTGCGCGCGAAGCCCTGCAGCCGGCGCACGATGGCAGCGGCGCGCTGCGCCTGGTTGCGCACGCGCGTGATGTGGCGCAGCGCGGCCTCGGCGTAGCCCTCCGCGTCGTCGCGATGCAGATTGTCCTCGAGATCGGCGGCGATGGCGTCGGCGGCGAACTGCACGACGGTGAGCGGCTGGTTGATCTCGTGGGCGATGCCGGTGGCCATCTCGCCCAGGGTCGCCAGGCGCGCGGCGTCATGCGCGCGCACTTCGGCCGAACGGCGCTCGGTCTCGTCGACGCCCAGCAACAGGCTGTAATTGACGTGGCCATCGTCGTCGTAGACGTGGCTGGCGGCCACGCGCACGACGCGGCGCGCACCGCCACCGGCGCTCAGCACCTGGTCGAAGGCGAAGGCCTCGCGCTGTTCGCCGGCGAGCCACGCGGCGAGCGCCTCGCCGTCGCCGCAATCGACGACCTCCTCGTAACGGCGACCCACCACCTCGACGAGCGACTTGCCCGCGGCGTCGAGGAAGGTGCGGTTGGCCAGCACGACGCGTTGGCGGCGGTCGACCAGCGCGATCAGCGCGCCGCTGGATTCGACGATCGAACGCAATTTCATCATATCGTCGCGCTGCGCCTGCTCCATCTGCACCTGGGCATCGATGTCGCGCATCACGCCGATCAACGGGTAGTAGCCGTTCGCGTCGGCCGGGCCCGAGGCGGTGAAGCGCAGCTCGAGCCAGCGGCCTCGCACGAGCTTGCCGCCGGTACGCATCTTCAAGGTCTGCACCGCGCCGGGCTCGCGCCTGAGCGCGCGCAGGCAGTCATGCAGGCGCGGCATGTCATCGGCGTCGAACATCTCGTCCGGCATCAGGCCGACGATCTGCTCGGCCGGCAGGCCGAGCACCGACACCGCCGCGTTGCTGAGATAGGTCAGGCCGCGGGAGCCCGAGGTAAACACCGCGTCGATCATCGAGTCGACGACCTGGCGGTAGCGCGCCTCGCTGGCCTCGAGCTGCACCTCGCGCTGCTTCAGCGCCGTGACGTCGACGCGGCACGAGGCGACATAGCCGTTGGGCGTATGCACTTCGTAGGAATCGAAGTAGCGGCCGTCGGGCATCGCCTGCACCGTGCCCGGACACTGCTCGCGGAAGCGCGCCAGCAGACGCGCGTGCACCTGCTGGCGATCGCCCTCGGGGCGCCGGGCCATCAGCCGATCGAGAATCTGCTCGTAGTGCAGGCCGATGATGTCGGGCGTGTAGCTCGTCGGATTGAGCGCCGCCAGGTGACGGTTGAACATGATCATGCGGCCATCGGGCCCATAGAGGCCGAAGCCCAACGGCAGCGCCTCGATCGCCTCGAGCAGCTGCTGGCGGGTGTCGATGGCCGCCTTCTCGGAGCGCTCGGCGGCCAGCCAGCGGCGGCGGTTGGCGGCGGCGGCTCCGGCCACGACGTAGAACAGCACGAAGCTCGAGGCCATGGCGCCGCCCGTGCCGGCGACCAGCGTGATCAGCATGGAGCGCTGTACTTCAGCCTCCTGCAGGACGCCCGCGGCCTGGTTGTTGAAGTCGTCTTCATATTTCCCCAGGAAGGCGACAAATTGCAGCAGATTGGTCGTGACGCGGTCGCGGTCGGCCGCTGCCAGCGGCGCGGCGGGCAGCAGATCGCGATCGATCAGGCGACGCCAATCCGTCAACCGGTCACAGAGCTGATCCGGGGCGGTCAGAGCGCGCCGCGCACGCGCCACGCAGATGTCGGTGATGCGATCCGCCGCTTTCGTCCATAGGTCGCGCACCTCGATCATGCGTGCGGCACCATCGACCGTGCCGAATGCGCCCAGCAGGGCCATCGACACCCGCTCGCTTTCGCTCAGTAGGCTGACCAGCTCGGCGGTCGCGCCGTCGTCGGATTTGCGGTCACGGCTGAGCATCATGACGGCGGCGATGGCGGCGGTGAAGGCCAGCACCAGCAGCAGGGCGGCAACTGCGGCCAGCGCGGCACCCTTGCGACCAATGGCGCCAAAAAACTCCTGGCGCGGCCGCGGGTGTGCGCCGGCCGGACTCATGCGTGGCCTGCCCGCAGCTGCTCCAGCAGCGTGCCGAGGCTGAAGGGTTTCAGCAGCACGCGCTCGGCGCCGTCGCGCTGGGCCTGGCCGACCTTCTGCGCGTCGAGGTGGCCGGTCATCACGATCACGCGAGGCCGAGGCGGCGGCGGAGTCCGACGATTGACGTGGTCGAGCAGGTCCAGCCCATCGCCATCGGGCAGATGAACGTCGGTAACGAGGACGTCGGGGTAGCGGCCTTCGTCGGCGAGCGCCTGCCGGCCGCTGCCGAAATCGGGCGCCGTCACCACTTCAAATTGCCGCCGCCGCAAAAATCCAGCGATTTCGTCGAGAATATCAGTGTCGTCTTCGACCAGAAGAATCGTCAATTTGCCGGCTGGCATCAGGCGGTCGCCCCGGTTGGAAAGCTTCCTGATAACCGGGGCTGGCCGCGCCAGCCATTGACGAATGATCCAATTTGGCGGCTTCGCTGCGGATACCGCCGTTTGGCTAGTGCCGTCGCGACAACGCTGACGTGACGCAGGCGGCGACCAGGGCGCTGACCGCGGCGACGCCGGCGACGGCCATCAGCGGGTGCTCGCGCACCGTCTCGCGCGCCAGCTCGACATCGTACTGCGCCTCGTCGTGGATCTTGCGATACGCCCGGCTGGCGCGGGTGCTCACCGTCTCGCGCGTGACGCCGGCGATGTCGCCGGCCAATTCCCGCGCCAGGGCAAGTATTTGGCGGCCCTTGTCAGCTATGGCCGTGGCCTTGTCGCCGCCTTCCTTGCTGGCATCCTCGATCGCCGTCTGCAGCTTCGCAAGCTGCTCCGACATGGGTGCGTGTTGCTGTCCGTTGCCTGCCATCGACACTCCTCCACGGCTTCGAGGACAAAACACCCGAACCCGGCCGACGTTGCACAGCAACAAGGCACCGGCGCCCCTGGATCAGCGTTGAGGCCTTATGCACGAGGCAGCCGCCCCGCTCTCGCCTACCCAGCAAGCCATCGCCCAGGAACTGCGCGGCCTGCTGCAGCACCATGGCTGCGACTACGACACCGCGGTGCAACTCTGTGACCTGCCCCCGGCGGAACTCACATCGCGCGCCTACGAAGTGCTGGAGATTCTGGGCGCGCGGCCGCACCTCCTGGCCGTGGTGGCGAGCTACGGCGAGACGCTGGACGATGAGTCGGTGCTCGAGCTGCTGCGCTTCGCCAAGCCCAATGGCCCGGTCGCGCGCCTGCGGCCCAATCGTGGCGGCGGCATGACGACCGGCTGCGTCTGAATATTCTCCTGTCGACTGCAAACAAAACCGAGCAAGCGCTCGTGCACAGACTGTACGGCAGCGCGCCGGTGACAGCGCAGGCCAGCCGTGCGCTGATAGCACCACTCGCACAGGAGGCCGGCAATGCCCGCGCCGTTGAGCCGAGAACATGAATGGGACGAGTTGGTGCGCGCCAACCAGACGCTGCAGCGCAAATACTCCCTCGCCCGCGACGAGAACGATCTCGTTACCGCTGCACTCTACAAGAAGCGCTGGACGCGCCAGCAGGACCGCATGCGCGCATTCCTCGCGCAGCAGCGCAAGCCGCAGAAGCAACCCGCCGCCTAGGACGTCGTTCTACACTGATGGCGGTGGCGCGATGCCATCGAGCCATGCCATCGCCGTGCTTTCGTGCTGGAAGATGCGCACCGGGCGCTCCAGCGATGCGAGGCTCCTGAACCAGTCGGCCAGCAGGTTGGTCTCGCGGCTGGCCACGACGATGGCCACCGGCCCGATCTTACTGGTGTTGCGGCCAGACTTCAGCACCAGCGCCGCAAAGGCCGGGATATCGCCCGACGCGACACTCGATGAGCCCACGATGCTGAACAGCTTGCGATAGGGCGCTGCATTGGCGGCGGTGATCGCGCTCAGATAGGCCTCGAAATGCTCGGGCGTGGCGTTGCCGACAACGCGGGCTTTGACCAGATGCTGCTGCTCGTCGATCGTCCACTCGATCATGGCGCGGGTGCCTACTTCAGGCCGTAGCGCGCCATCTCGCGCGCGATGGCGGCGTTGATCTTGGTAGCGGCGGCGATGTCGGCGCCGCCGCCAGCGGCGTCGCCCTTGCGCTGCCTGGCGACACCGCGACCATAGAGCGAAGTGGCGAGCTTCGCATCGAGCTTCAGCGCCGCATCGTAGTCGGCGATCGCCGCATCGAGACGGCCCAGGCGCAGATTCACGAAGCCGCGGCTGTCGAGCGCGTCGGCGTGATCGGGCCGCAGCTTGAGTGCGGCGTCGCAATCGGCCAGTGCCGCCTGCAGGCGATCGAGCCGCACATTGCTCCAGCAGCGGCTGCCGAGCGCGTTGACATGCTGCGGGTCGACCTTGAGCGCCTCCGTATAGTCGGCCAACGCTTTGTCGAACTGGCCCTGTCGCTGGTACTGGTTGGCGCGACTGACCCAGGCATTGGCGTCGTCGGGCTTGAGGCGGATCGCCTCGCCGTAGTCGGCGATGGCGTGCGCATAGTCGCGCTTGGCGCTGTAGCTGTTGCCGCGATTGTAGAAGTGGCGTGCGTCGCTGGGATCGAGCCGGATCGCCTCGCTGTAATCGGCGATGGCCTGGTCGTGCATCTTCTTCTCGTCGCGTGCGATGGCGCGATTGTAGTAGGCCGAGGCAAGGTCGCTGTCCTTCTCCTGCTTCGACTCGATGATCGCCGTGCAGGCACGGATCGGCACATCAGGCGGCGCACGATCCTTGTTGGCGCAGACGCGCCAGTTCTCGTCGCGATCCTGCGCCGCGGCGAGCGACGTTGTGCACAGCAATGCCAGGACCATGCTGACGATCAACCTGCACATTACCCGACTCCCGCGATCGTCATGCCGCAGAAAGCCCGATTCACGCCGCGCGCGCAACGCCGGCAGGTGGCAACGATTGACGCATACCGTCGTTGCCGAAGCCTTATTTTCTCACACCTTGAATAGCGCACTCACCGCGCCGGCCAGCTCGCCGGAACGGAAAGGCTTGGCGAGGCGCGGCAGGCCCATGGCCTCGGCGTCGCTCAATGTCGCATAGCCGGTGATCAACAGGACAGGCAGGCCGGGCCGTTCCTCCAGCAGACGGCGTGCGAGATCGCCGCCAGTCAGGCCGGGCATGGCGTAGTCGGTGACCACGGCGTCGACCCGCGCCTGGCCATCGAGCAGCGACAGCGCCTCGTTGACCGAGCCTGCCTCGTGCACCACGAAGCCCGCTTCGCGCAGCATCGCGGCGGTGCCGATGCGCACCAGCGCTTCATCGTCGACCAGCAGCACGCTGCGCTCGACGTCGAGCCGCACCGGCTCGACGAGCGCGGGCACGCCGACTTCCTCCGGCTTCTCGCTCGATTCGGGCAGCCACAGCATCACCGTCGTGCCATCGCCTGGCGCGCTCTCGAGCTCCAGCCGTCCACCCGACTGCTCGGCGAGGCCCTGCACCGAGGACAGCCCGAGCCCGGTGCCGACCGCGCCTTTGGTCGTGAAGAACGGCTCGACAGCGTGCTGCAGCGTGTCCCCGTCCATACCGCAGCCGTTGTCGGTGACGCTCAGCCGCACATAGCGCCCCGGCGCGAGAGGCCGGCCATCGCCGGCCTCCTCCGCCATCACGGCGATGCGCAGCACGCCCTGACCGTTCATCGCATCGCGCGCGTTGACCGCGAGGTTGAGCAGCGCCAGCTCGAGCTGGTTGGGATCGACGTGCGCCGCGAACAATCCGTCGCCGACCTCGACTTCGATCTCGACGGTCGAGCCCAGCAGGCGGCCCATCAGGTCGCGCATGCCCTCGACCAGCGCCGCGATATCGACGGCGCGCGGCCGCAAATGCTGGCGACGCGAGAACGCCAGCAGGCGCTGCACCAGGATGCGCGCGCGATCGGCCGCCTGCAGCGCGCCGTCGATCAGCTTGCGCGAGCGCTCGTCCTCCTGCGGCAGGCGCCGGCGCGTCAGGTCGAGCGCGCCGACGATCGGCGTGAGCAGATTGTTGAAGTCGTGCGCCACGCCGCCGGTGAGCTGGCCGATCGTCTCCATCTTCTGCGCCTGGCGCATCGCCTCTTCCGCCTCGCGCAGGCGCGCCTGCTCGCGCAGCCGCTCGGTGACGTCGTAGACAAACTGGTAGGCGCCGATCTGCCGGCCCTCGCCGTCGCGCAGCACGTCGAAGCGCATCTCGTAGGTGCGCTGGCGCAGCGCCTCGTCGCCGAAAGTGCCGATCTCGGTGAAGCGTTCGCCGCCCTTCAACGCCCGCGCCCACACCGCCTCGACCGCATCACGCTGCTGCGGACGGTGCGCCAGCATCTCCAGCATGCTGGCGCCGACATAGGGGCGCACGCCGAAGATGCGCTGGAACTCCTCGACCGCGGCGCGGTTGATCGCCAGCCAGCGGAACTCCATGTCGGCGACCTGCACGAGCGCGTCGGTGTTCTCGACGATGTCGGCCAGCAGCTTGCGTTCGGCCAGCGCTTCGCGGATGCGCTGCTCGAGCGTGGCGTTAAGCATGGCGGCGCGGCGCTGGGCGAGGATCTTGCCGGTGGTCTCGGTGCAGGCGCAGAACATGCCGACGATCTCACCGGTCTCGTCGCGCACCGGCGAGTAGGAGAAGGTGAACCAGGTCTGCTCGTCGAAGCCTTTGCGGTTCATCACCAGCGGCAGGTCCTCGCGATAGGTCGCCTGGCCGGCCATGGCGCTTTCGATCAGCGGCCAGATGTCGGGCCAGATCTCGCCCCAGATGTCCTTGAAGCGGCTGCCCAGCGCCTTGGGATGCTTGGCGCCCAGAATCTCGGCATAGGCATCGTTATAGAGAAAGCCGAGCTGCGCGCCCCAGGCGACGAACATCGGGAACTTCGAGCTCAGCATCAGCGCCACGATCGAGCGCAAGGACGGTGGCCAGTATTGCGGCGGCCCGAGCGGTGAATCGCTGAAGTCGTGGCTGCGCATGAGGCGGCCCATGTCGCCGCCCTCGGCAAGGAAACCCGGTGCGCGATCCGCGATGTTCACGTTTCCCAGCAAGCCCCATCGACCGGCGCCGCGCAATGGCATGACGAGCCCCGGCGGCAGATAACCGTTCGCTGCAACGCCGGTCGGTTTTGACGGTTGCCATGTTCCCCGCGCAACAGCGCCTGTCATGAACCGCCACTAGTCTGGCTGTTGCGAATCGGGGGCACACGGCTCACTCAGGGAACCTGCCGGCCCAGCGCTCATTGAATCGCGCAGTTGTCGTCGGGCGCTGACCTGTTCGACGGTAGCGGGTGTCCCGCCGCTGGGTAGCCCCCTAGCACAAGGCGGCGGGCACTTGCCCCTTCCCTTCCGTATCCATGCAACCAACAGCCTGGTTGGCGCGTTGCTATCGTCGGGCGGTCTTTTCGGCTGACTGGACACCGCCCGGACAAGATGGCCCCGCCGCCCCTCTCCCCCCGCGTGCGGGGCCATTTTGCGGCTGCGCGCGGCGCAACCCATCTTCAATTCCCGACGTTGACCGAACACGGCGCGCCCCACTGCGCCGATGTCGAATTGTCGAGGAGATTCAACATGCGGAGCCCTATCGCCGCCGTGCTCGCGCTGGCGTGCCTGTCGGCCGCGCCGGCGCTCGCCATGAGCGAGTCCGAGTGCACCGATCTGTGGAAGAAGGCCGACGCCAATGGCGACGGCGTGCTGAGCGATGCTGAAACCGGCCGTTACCTCGCCGGCATGCGCATGGCCCAGGTGCGCATCCCCGCCGACGGGCGCATCGACCAGACGGTATTCATGGACAACTGCAAGCGCGACGTCTTCAAGACCGCGACCAACGATGCCGGCGCGCCGCTGAAGGGCGCCAACTCCTTCACCGAGGGCCAGGCCAAGGATCGTGCGCTGGCGCGCGGCTACACCGACGTCTCCGAGCTCAAGAAGGATGATGCCGGCATCTGGCGCGGCTCTGCCAACATGGACGGCAAGCAGGTCGGCATCGCCATCGACTACAAGGGCAACGTGGTGAGCGACGCCGGTGGCGCGCCTGCCGCGGCACCGATGACGAGGACCGCGCCCGCGCCGTCGGCCGCGACGCCCTCCAACGAGCCGGCAAGCGCGACGCCGCCGGCGCCGACCGCCCCCACCCGCTGACGCAGGAGAAGGTCATGAAGACCATCAGCCACGTCTATGACTCATACAGCGCCGCCAACGACACGGTGCGAGACCTCGAGGCCGCGGGCATTCCCACGGTCGACATCAGCATCGTCGCCAACAAGGACATCGCGCGCGGCCACGCCGAGGTGAAGGAATTGCCCGGCTCGCCAACCGGCGCGGGCGCGGGCATCGGCGCCGCCGCCGGCGGTACCGCTGGTCTGCTCGCGGGGCTCGGCCTGCTGGCGATTCCGGGCCTCGGCCCAGTGGTCGCGGCCGGCTGGCTGGCAGCGACAGCCGTCGGCGCAGTGGCCGGCGGCGCGGCCGGCGCCGCGGCCGGCGGCCTGGTCGGTGCGCTCAGCGAAACCGGCATCCCATCCGAGGATGCGCACGTCTACACCGAGGCGGTGCGCCGCGGTGGCACGCTGGTGACGGCGCGCGTGCCTGACTCGCAGTGGGACATGGCCTGCGCCATCATGGAGCGGCATGGACCGATTGATCCGTCGCTGCGCGGCGATGCCTACCGCGAGGAGGGCTGGGACCATCGCCACGACCCCGCCCGCATGAGCGAGACGCAGGTCGACCGCATCCGCAACTCGGGCTACCTGTAGCAAACGACGCTCTGTCATCCCGAGCGGAACGAGGAATCTATGCAGCCAGCCTAAATCCCTCGCTTACGCTCGCGATGACAGGAGTGAAGAAAGCGCCGGCACACGCTGCCGGCGCTTTCGTGTATCTGTCAACAAGCGTCGCGTCTGTTCATCTTCTCGCGGCGCGCCGCACGTGGCATGACAGTTTCATGTCCGATCGAACGCTGCCGACGGTCATCGTTCTCGGCACGACACAGACCCTGGCCTGGGCTTCGAGCTATTACCTGGCGGCCGTGCTGGGCGATGTCATCGCGCGCGACACCGGCGTGTCGACGCAATGGTTCTTTGCCGCCTTCTCGGCCTCGCTGCTGATCTCCGCTTTTCTCGGTCCGCAAGTCGGCAGGCGGATCGACGCGGTGGGCGGCCGTGGCGTGCTGGCGATCTCCAACGTCACCTTCGCGATCGGTTTGGTGCTGCTGGCGCTCGCCAAGGGACCAGTGCTTCTGGGCCTGGCCTGGCTGGCGCTGGGGCTGGGCATGTCGATGGGCCTCTACGATGCCGCCTTCGCCACGCTGGGCCGCATCTACGGCACCAACGCGCGCAAGCCGATCACCGGCATCACGCTAATCGCCGGCTTTGCCAGCACCGTGGGCTGGCCGCTCACCGCCTGGGGCATGGCCACCTTGGGCTGGCGCGAGACGTGCCTCGCCTGGGCCGCGGTACACGTCGTGTTCGGCCTGCCGATGAACCTCTTCCTGCTGCCCAGGCCACGCATCACCGCTACGGACGGCAAGACGCAGGACCAGCCGGTACCGATTGACCGCACCCTGGTGCTGCTCGCCACCGCTTTCGCGTTGAGCTGGGTGGTAACCGCGGGCATGGCGGCGCATTTCCCGCGGATTCTCGAGGCTGCCGGCGCCTCGCCTGCCGCCGCCATCGCCGCCTCCGCCCTGATCGGACCGGCGCAGGTGGCCGCGCGCATCTTCGAGGCCAGCGTGCTGGCGCGATTCCACCCGCTGGTTTCCGCACGGCTGGCGACCATCACCCATCCGCTCGGCGCGCTGGTGGTGGCCTTCGCCGGCGGCGGCTTCATTGCCGGCGCCTTCGCCATCCTGCACGGCCTGGGCAACGGCATCATCACCATTGCGCGCGGCACGGTGCCGCTCGCGCTGTTCGGGCCGCAGAGCTATGGCTATCGCCTAGGCATCATCGGTGCGCCGGCGCGCATCCTGCAAGCCGGCGCGCCCCTGCTCTTCGCGTTCCTCATCGAGCGCTACGGGGCGGGCGTGCTGGTGTTCTCCACCGCGCTGATGCTGGGCGCACTCGTGGCGCTGCTGCTGGTGCGCATTCCGAAGCCGGCCGCTTAGGCCGTGTGAACCACGACGTTGAAGCCCTCGTCGGGCGACGGCAGCACGAAGTGCCGCGTGAACTGCGCGAACTCCACGTCGCTCACCTGGAAGGGATGCTCGCCGCTGGCGTTGCGCCGGCGCAGGCGTTGCAGGCAAATCGCGTCGGGCACGTCGAGCAGGTGCAGCTCGTGCGCTACCTGGGCTTCGTCGATCAACCCGCGCATCCAGCCGCGCTGCACGGGTGTGTTGGCGGGAAAGTCGAGCACCACCGAGAGTCCGGCGCGCAAGACCGCCACAATGTGCGGCGTCATCGCCGTGCGCAGCCGCGCCGACAGGCGGCGATAGTCGTCCATGGTCTTGAGCTGATCGCCGAAGAGATGCGAGGTCCAGTGATCCTCGCTGATCAGCAACGTCCCCGGCCGCGACGCGAGTTGCTTCGCCAGCGTCGACTTGCCGGCGCCGATCTTGCCGCAGACGAGATAGAGCGTGGTCATCGCGGCACCCTGCATCGATTTCTGTGGTTTGCCGTGGTTTGGTCGCGGATGTCCCGATTTCTACGGTTTGTGATCGCCACAACGCACGCGGATTTGCAAGACGCGAGCCGAGACACCGTGCAACAGGGTGGGCAGAAAGGGGGCGTGGCCAGGCCATGGCCGATTCTACCGCACGTGTCGCTCATCACCGACTTCCGCCTCTACGGCGGTCGCAAGATTCCGGGAAATGCCTGCGTCCCAGCCAATGCGCTTGCCTCAAGCGTCGCGCAAACGCCGGGCGACCAGCAGGGCCACGCCGGTGCCGACGAGCTGTGCGATGATGAAGCCCGGGGCGTGTGCGGGTGCAATGCCGGCGAAAGTGTCGGATAGAGCGCGTGCGATGGTGACGGCAGGATTAGCGAAGGACGTCGAGGACGTGAACCAGTAGGCGCCGACGATGTAGCAGGCCACTGCTGCCGGCAGTGCCGCCGACCCCCGCCGCGCGCCGATCAGGATCAGCAGCGCAAGGCCGAAGGTCGCGGTGATCTCGCCCGCCCACTGCCCTATCCCGCTGCGCAGCTTGGTCGAGGCCTGCAGGATCGGCAGGTCGAACATCAGATGTGCCAGCCAGACGCCGACGATGCCGCCCACGATCTGGACCAGAGCGTACGGCAGGACACAGCGTCGCTCGGCGAGCCCGGCGACGGCCAGTGCCACCGTCACGGCGGGGTTGAAATGCGCCCCTGATACTGGTCCCAGCATGATGATCAGCGCATAAAGCGCGCCGCCGGTGGCGATGGCGTTGGCGAGCAGCGCCACGCCGACATTCCCGCCCGACAGGCGCTCGGCCATGATGCCGGAACCGACCACCGCCGCCAGCAGGAGCGCCGTGCCGACGAACTCCGCCAGCAGCGGCGCGGCAAGCGAACGCGATGTCGTCATGGCAGCAGCGAGCGCACCGCGTCGGACGGCCGACACAGCTTCACGCCCAGCGGGCTCACCACGATCGGCCGATTGATCAGTATGGGATGGGCCATCATCGCGTCGATCAGCGCCGCATCGGCGAGAGTTTCGTCGCCCAGCCCCAGCCCATGATACGGCGTACCCTTCTCGCGCAGCAGCGCGCGTGGCGTGATCGCCATGCGCTCGAGCAGGCCAAGCAGCATGACGCGGCTCGGCGGCGTCTTGAGATATTCCACGACATGCGGCTCGATCCCCGCCTCGCGGATCAATGCCAGCGTGTTGCGCGACGTGCCGCAATCGGGGTTGTGATAGATCACGATATCCATGGCTTCTCCCCTGACGGGAGCCATCCAATCATATTTCGATATTTCTGGAAATACCGTTGACTCCGCGACGCGGTGTCCTATGCTCGAAAGCATGAAGCTCGACGATGCCGCTGCCCGGCTGGAAGCGCTGGGCAACCCCACCCGCTTGAAGATCTTTCGTACCTTGGTGCGCGCCGGCGCCGAAGGCATGGCCGTCGGCAAGCTGCAGGACCGGCTCGACATCGCAGCCTCGACGCTCTCGCATCACCTCAAGGCGCTGCTCACCGTCGGGCTGCTGAGCCAGACGCGCGAAGGCACGACGCTGATCTGCCGTGCCGACTACGACGTGATGCGAGGCCTGGTCGATTATCTGGTCGAGCAATGCTGCGCGGAAGGTACGTCGGTGTCGGCTTGCGCGCTGGTATCCAGAACGAGGGCTGCATGATGAAGACCATCGCCATCCTGGGTGCCGGTCCGGTTGGCCTCGCCGCTGCCGCGCATGCGCTGGAGCGCGGGCTTAAACCCGTGGTGTTGGAGCGCGGCCCGGCAGTGGGTCATGCAGTCCGGCAGTGGGGCCACGTGCGCATGTTCTCGCCATGGGAATACAACGTCGACAAGGCAGCGGCCCGATTGCTGTCGGCCCGTGGCTGGAACGCGCCCGATGCCAGTGACTATCCCACCGGCGGAGAATTGGTGGCGCAGTATCTCGAGCCGCTCGCCACGCGTACGGCGCTCAAGGATTACATCCGCACCAACAGCACGGTCACCAGCGTCGGCCGTGCCGGATTCGACAAGGTCAAGAGCGCCGGCCGCGACAAAGCTTCTTTCGAGATCCGCTACCAGAACGGCAAGGGACCGGAATCTCTGAAGGCGGACGCGGTGATCGACGCGTCAGGCACATGGTTCGCGCCCAATCCGGCCGGCGCCGATGGTCGCGCGGCGATCGGCGAGGAACAGGTCCGTTCACGCCTCGCCTACGGCATGCCCGACGTGCTCGGCACCGATCGTGCGCGCTACGCCGGCAAGACGGTAGCGGTCGCCGGCGCGGGCCATTCCGCGATCGGCACGCTGATCGATCTCGCGCGACTTGCCGAGCAGGCGCCGGGCACGAAGGCTATCTGGCTGCTGCGCGGCAACGACCCCTCGAAGGCCTTCGGCGGCGGCGCCAACGATCAACTTGCGGCGCGTGGCGCGCTGGGCACGGCGTTCGCCGCCCTCATCGACAGCGGCCGGATTGCTCTGGAGCGTGGCTTTCGGATCGCCGAGCTGAGCGAAATCGACAGCAGGCTGCGCATCGGTACCGGCGCATCGTGTTGCGCCCGCCAGGTCATCGTCGACACGCTGATCGTGTGTACCGGCTTCCGGCCCGAGCTCGACTTCCTGCGCGAGCTGCGCCTGTCGCTCGACCCGGCGCTGGAGTGCCCGCCTGAGCTGGCCCCTCTGATCGATCCCAACCTGCATAGCTGTGGCACGGTGCGCCCGCACGGCGCGCGCGAGCTGCGTCAGCCCGAGCCAGGTTT
Source organism: Alphaproteobacteria bacterium (assembly GCA_019239835.1). GTDB lineage: Bacteria > Pseudomonadota > Alphaproteobacteria > Reyranellales > Reyranellaceae > JAFAZJ01. The sequence continues at coordinate 18,635 of JAFAZJ010000084.1, forward strand.
CTATTTCGCCGGCATGAAGTCCTATGGCCGCGCGCCCACCTTCCTGATGCTTACCGGCTACGAGCAGGTGCGCTCGATCGTCGCTGAGATCGCCGGCGATCACGACGCGGCGCGCAAGGTCGAGCTGGTGCTGCCGGAGACCGGCGTGTGCAGCGGTCCGGGCCCGTCGACGCAGGCGAGCGGATGCTGCGCACCCGCGCCGGTGAAGTGCTGCGGTTGAACCACCTCTGTCGTCCTGAGCGGAGCGCAGCGAAGTCGAAGGACCTTCCCTCCACAGCAAAGGCGTGCGCATTGACGCAAGGCTCTTCGACTTCGCTGCGTTACGCTCAGGGCGACGGCTGATAATATGTCTCCCTCCCCCGCCCGCATGGTCGCGATCGTCTGCGCGGCGCAAGTGCTGGTGCAGATCGGCGCCTATTTCTGGCCGGCGCTCCTGCCGCAGATGATGACGCGCTGGTCGCTCAGCAACAGCGAGGCGGGCTGGATCACGTCGGCGTTCTATGCCGCCTACATGGTCTCGGTGCCCGTGCTGGTGACCTTGACCGACCGCATCGATGCCAAGCGCGTCTATCTCTTCGGCGTCGCCTGCACTATCGCAGGCCATCTGCTGTTCGGGCTGCTGGCCGAGGGCTTCTGGTCGGCGCTGGCGTTGCGGGCGCTGGCCGGCATGGGCTGGGCCGGCACCTACATGACCGGGCTGAAGCTGCTGGCCGACCAGGTCGACGCCAAGATGATGTCGCGCGCCGTCACCGGCCACGCCGCCAGCATCGGCGTGTCGGGCGCGCTCTCCTTTCTGCTCGGCGACCTCATCGCGCTTCAGTTCGGCTGGCGCGCCGCGTTCATCGTCGCCGGCAGCACGGCGGCGATCGCCTGGCTCGCGGTCGCGACGCTGGTGCCCGGCCGCGCACCGCCGCCGAGCCCGTTGGCGGCCAGGCCGGCGTTGTTCGACTTCCGCCCGGTGCTGCGCAATCGCTCGGCCATGGCCTATGCCCTGGCCTATTGCGTGCACACGCTGGAAATGAATGCGTTGCGCGGCTGGGGAGTGGCCTTCCTCGCCTGGGTCTCCGCCTTCACCGGCGCGGCGGCGCAGATGATCTCGCCCACCGTCGTGGTTACCGCGCTGGCCTTGCTGGGGACCACGTCGAGCGTGATCGGCAACGAGGCCTCGATCCGCTTCGGCCGTCGCCGTCTCGTCTCGGCTGCCATGCTGCTGTCGATCGTCTTCGCCGCCGGTCTCGGCTTCCTGGGATCGCTGGGCTACTGGATCGCCGTGGCGCTGCTGCTGGTCTACGGCGTGGTGATCTGGCTCGACTCCTCATCGCTCACCGCCGGCGCGGCGGGCACGGCGGAACCATCGCGGCGCGGCGCCACGCTGGCGGTGCATTCGATGCTGGGTTATGGCGGCGGCTTCGTCGGCCCGCTGGCGATCGGCTGGACGCTCGACATTTGCGGCGGCATGTCGCCCATGGCCTGGGGCCTCGCCTTCCTCGTCGTCGCCGTGCTGATGGCGGCCGCGCTGGCGATCTTCACCGCCATCCGCCCGCGCGAGCTGGCGGGCGATCGTGGCGGCTGATCAGCCGCCGCTGCGCTGGCCCAGCGCGCCGAGCACCGCCTTGATGTTGGCGGCGAGATCGTCGTAGCCGTAGGGTTTGTTGAGCAGCGGCGAGTCGCACAAATTGCGCATGGAGTCGGTCATGCGCATCACGCCCGACGTCAGGATGATGCGGATGTCGCGGAAGTGCTCGCGTACCCAGCGGGCGAGGTCGAGGCCGTTGATGCCCGCGCCGAGATCGACGTCGGAGAACAGGATCTCCACCAACTCGCCGGCGCGCAGGATGGCCTGCGCTTCCTCGCCCGTCTTGGCCTCGAGCACGCGGTAGCCGCAATGGCGCAGGTAGTCGGCCACGGCCATGCGCACGAGGACCTCGTCCTCGACCACCAGCACCGTCGATGGCGCGGGATGGCCGTTGCCTTTCTTCTCGGAATTGCCAGCTACGGGCCCGTCGGATCCGTTCCCACGTTCGGGCATCGCCCAAACGAGCGACAACGCGGTACGCATCGCGACTCCTCCCCGTTCTTCAGTGGGACGTAACGCTGACGTCCGTTGCCGGTTCCCGTGATCGCTCCCTATATAGGCAAACCATGATGAAGTCGCTCGCCTGTTCGCTTCTCGCCGTGCTCATGGCCGGCCCCGCCTTTGCCGATCCGGGACACAAGCACAGCGCCGAGACCGCCTGGGGCATGCCGGGTGATCCGGCCAAGCCGGCGCGTGTGGTGCAGGTCGTCATGCGCGAAATCGACGGTCGCATGCTGTTCGTGCCCGACCGCCTGGAGATCCGCAGGGGCGAGCAGGTTCGTTTCCAGCTGCGCAACAACGGCGAGATCGACCACGAATTCGTGCTCGCCACGCTGGAGGAGAATCTTCGCCACGGCGAAGCGATGAAGCAGCATCCCGATATGGCGCACGAAGACCCCAACGCGCGACGCCTGAAGCCGAAAGCGACAGCCACGCTGGTCTGGCAGTTCACCCAGGCCGGCACGTTCGATTTCTCGTGCCTGATCCCCGGCCATCGCGAGGCCGGCATGACCGGCACCATCGTCGTGCGCTGATCGGCAGTCATCGCCAGCCTATGCAACGCGTATGCGCCATAAGCGTTGGCGACGGGCCATGCCGGATGCAATCGAAGACAGCGAAGCTCAAAGCCAAACCGTAGGCTCCAGCAAGCCACGGCTGTTGCAGGTGCTGGGGCCCGGGCTGATCACCGGCGCATCGGACGACGATCCCAGCGGCATCGCCACCTACAGCCAGGCCGGCGCGCAGTTCGGCTACGGGCTCGGCTGGACGCTGCTGCTCACCTGGCCGCTGATGGCGGCAATCCAGATCATCTGCGGCCGGCTGGGCCGCACCACCGGCCACGGCCTCGCCGGCGTGCTGCGCCAGCACTATCCGCGCGCGCTGTTACCGGCGATCATCGTGCCGCTGTTCATCGCCAATGCCATCAACATCGGCGCCGACCTCGGCGCCATGGCCGATGCCACCAAGCTGGTCGCCGGCGGCTCGGACATCGTCTGGCTGATAGGCTTCGGCGCACTCAGCATCGTGCTGCAGGTCTTCATGCAATACGCGCGCTACGTGAAGGTGATGAAGTACCTGACCATCGTGCTGTTCGCCTATGTCGCGACCCTGTTCATGGTCGACGTCGACTGGCAAGCGGCACTCAAGAGCATCGCCTGGCCGCACGTCACGCTCGACCGCGACACGCTCACCACCATCGTCGCCATCCTCGGCACGACGATCAGTCCCTACCTCTTCTTCTGGCAGGCCTCGGAGGAAGCCGAGGACATCCGCGTGCTGCCGCGCCGCGAGCCGCTCAAGCGCGCGCCCGCACAGGCGCCGGCGGCGCTCGAGCGCATTCGCCTCGATACCATCGTCGGCATGGGCTTCTCCAACGTCATCGCCCTTTGCATTCTCATCACCGCGGCCGCCGCGCTGCACGGCCGCGTCGAGACCATCGAGACATCCGCGCAGGCGGCCGAGGCGCTCAAGCCGGTAGCCGGCCGATACGCCGAGCTGGTCTTCGCCTTGGGCATCATCGGCACCGGCCTGCTGGCGATTCCCGTGCTGGCAGGATCTGCGGCCTATGCGATTGGCGAGGCACAGCGCTGGCGCGTCGGCCTCGCGCGCCAGCCCAGCGAGGCGAGAGCGTTCTACGCCACGATCGCGATCGCTACGGCGCTGGGCGTGGCGCTGAACTTCACGCCGATCAACCCGATGAAGGCGCTGTACTGGAGCGCGGTGATCAACGGCGTGGTCGCCGTGCCGGTCATGGTGATCCTGATGCTGGCCAGCCGCCGCCGCGCGATCATGGGCGACTTCACCGTGAAGGGCGCGCTGCTGTGGCTCGGCTGGCTCTCGTGCCTGGCGATGGCGGCCGCCGTGGTGGCGATGCTGGCGACGATGGTGACGTGAGCGACGTCGCGCGAAGGCTCAGGCGCGCCGGCGCGCCTTGTGCTGGGCGGCGCGATGCGCCTGGGCCTCGCGGCGCTGCACGGTTGCGGCGATCAGCTCGCGATCGCGGATGAAGCGGCGCTGGATCAGCGCGCTGTTGGCCAGCAGGCGTTCGGCCTGCTCGGTGGGCTTGCCCAGCCGCTGCAGGGTCGCCAGCACGCGGCGCTGCATGTCGATGGCGCGCTCGCCCTGCGCGATCTGTCGGTCGATCGCCTCGAGCTGCTCGGGTCCGAAGTCGCCTTTCATGCTCCTGCAACGGCCCCAACGGGGGTTTGTTGCCTGAGCCCCTACTGCGCGCGGCGGATCCGCATCTGGCGCATTTCCGGCGGCAGCGCGCGGCGCAATTGCTCGATGGTCTTGTTGATGTCGCGCGCGATCATGTAGATCACTTCCAGCCGCGCGCGGGCAGCCGGATCGGTGGGCCGGCGGCGCAGGTCGATCTCGGCCTCGGCCGTGCCGTTGCCCATGTCGACCAACTCCTCCTCGAGGAAGGCGATGCGCGCCAGCACCTCGTCCATTCGAGCGGAAATCTCGATGGCGGCGCTGTAGAACTCCGCGGCCACGATTCTTGCTCCCCGCAACCCCTGATTTCCGCGAACTGTAGCACGGATGGCGTCGCTGCTGCCGCGCGCGGTTGTCGCGGCCGCAACCGTCACTTTCACTGCGCGTTGGCCGGATCAGGAGGTTCGCGATGAGTGCCGCCGGCGACCATGCCTATCTGGTCTTCGTGGCGATCGCGTTGGTCGCCTTCGCCCTGGCCGGCGGGATCGGTATCGCCACCTATCGGCCGTGGCGTAACCGGCGCGAGCGGGCGCACGACGACGCCGATCATTCGACGCCGCCGAACTATCCCGGGCGCTAGGACGCCGCGCGCTCGCGGCCGCGCGCGTCGAGCTCGGCGCCGCATTTCGTGCAGGTGTAGCCACCCAGCATGGCCTGCCTGATATTCGCCGGCCGACGTACGGCCGGCAACTCGGCGTCACAGCGTGCGCAGTGCACGGCCTTGCCGATCGGATAGCCGAGCTTCTGCAGCAGCCAGATCAGCGGCACCGGCACGATCAGCGCCACGGCCACGCCGACGACCAGCGCCTCGATGTGCGGATTGCGCGTGCCGTAGAGCACGACCAGGACGCCGAAAAGCCCGATGGCGGCCAGCAGCATGTAGGCCTGCATGTAGCGCCTGGTGATCATCGCGACCCTCCCCTCGCCCGTGCCCGCCATCCTAGCGCAGGGTTCGACACGAGCCGTCGCGATCATCGCGTGAGTCCATCGTCAATTGCGCCACTGGAGGAGAAACACGCGCAACGCGGGCAGCGGTGAGCCGTTCGGCCGATGTGACCTGAGCAAGGGTTACGCAAACCTCGCGCGCCCCGCGACAATCTCCCCATCCCCCAAGCGTCGCGGGGCCGCATTTTCCGCCCCGGAACGAGTCCGCCTTTCCCGCGTTGTGGGCTGTGAAATAGCGGCCACAAAGGCTAGCCCGCATGCTCACGGTGCTCTTCGATGCCCGTCATCAAGTCATCCTGGTTCGCTACGCCGGCATGTTTACAGGCGACGATCTCAGCGAACTCGACCTGATGGCGCGGGCGTTCGTCGAGCAGCAGTCGCCGGCGGCCAGCATCGTCGATCTCAGTCAGATCTGCCGGGTCCACGTGCCAACCCAGTGCGTGGTCGCGCTGGCCTGTCGGCCACCGGTCATGCTGGACGCCATGCGCGTCTACGTGGTGGCCGCCGGCGAGCCGTTCGGCCTGGTCAGGCTCTATGCCACCCATCAGGAGCTGGCCGGCTTCACGCCGCCGAAGATCGTGCGCACGATGGCCGAGGCGCAGCATCTCCTGCACATCGAGGATCCGCATTTCGAGCCGCTGCGCCGGATTGGTCCCGGATCGCTCACAGCCCTCGACGGAACACTGCCCTGAGGTTGCCCGTTTTTTCCGGCAGAAGGGATTGATCCGCAGCAGGTGAGTGTGATGCGCACGGCAATGACAAGACGAGAAGCAGCGGCCCGACATGATCGCATCGCGTTGGTGGCGGTGCTCGGCTTGATGGCGGCGTTTCTCGGCATGACGGTCTGGCTGGCGAGCTGAGGAACCTTCGCCGCGCCGCCGCCTTGTCTCCCCGACAAGGCGCGCCCTGATGTCGACCGATTCTCTCCTCGTTTCCGCCCTGCTCTACATCGTCGTGCCGGCCTGGTTGGCCTTCGGGCTGGCCGACTGGCAATGTCACCGACGCGCGCAGATCGAGCGCAATGCCGGCGTGCGCGAGTCGTTCCTGCACATCGCGCAATTCACCGTCGTCGGCATCCCGCTGCTGGCGGTGCTGTTCCTGCAGGTCAATGCCGCGATCATGCTGCTGATGCTGGTGGCGGTGGTGGCGCACCAGGCCATCGCCGTGATCGACGTGCGCTACGCCAACGCCACGCGCGTCGTCTCGCCGGCGGAGCAGCATGTGCACGGTGGGCTCGAGGCGCTGCCGGTGGCGGCGACATTCTTGGTCATCGTGCTGCACTGGAACGAGTTCCGCGCCCTGTGGGGCGGCGGCGCCTCGTTCGCGCTGGCTTTCAAGCAACCGCCGCTGCCCGCCTGGTACCTCGCCGCGGTGCTGGTCGCGGTCGGTCTTTTCGGCGTACTGCCCTATGCCGAGGAACTGCGGCGCACCCTGCGCGCCAGACGGTCGTCGGTCGCCAGAATGGACTAATCCCCGGTTGGCCGGCGGCGCGAACAAAGTTACCTCCTTGTGTTGAAATGAAAGCGACCCCGCTGCGCTCCACTGGCGACTATCTGGGCGCGATTGGCCGGCCCGGCGTATGCCTCGCGGCCGTCGCGATGCTGCTGCTCGTGCTGGCCGTGGGCGATGCCACGCAAACCCTGCCGCTGCCGACAACGCTGGCCACGCCGCTGGCCGCCTTGGCCGCCCTGATCCTGCTCTATGCGCTGGCGATCACCACGGCGGCGAGCCGGCGGCGCTGGGAGGCGGCGGAGCAGGCGCAACGCCAGGCGCAGGAGTCGCGCCAGCAGCTGATCGAGACGATCGAAGCGATCCCCATGGGCCTGGGTCTCTACGACCGCGACGGCCGCCTGGTGCTCTTCAACAGCCGCCTGGCCGAGGTCAATCCGGAGATTTACACACCGGACCTCATCGGCCTGCACTACGCGGACATCATCGAGCGCCTGGTGCAGTGGCGGCCGATCGAGCGCGGCGATCGTGAGGAGATCCGCCAGCTGCTCACCGAGCGTTTCCGCGTCCAGGCGCCCGGCAACGTGCAGGCGACGCCCGATGGACGCTTCATCGAATCCAACGAGATCCATACGCCGAGCGGCTACGTCGCCACCTGCCGCGTCGACATCACCGCGCTGAAGCGCCGCGAGCAGCAGCTCGAGGCCAGCGAGGCGCGCCATCGCCACGTCGTCGAGTCGATGCTCGACGCGGTCTTCACCACCGATGCCAAGGGCGTCTCCTATGTCAGCCCGGCGGCCGAGCGCGTGCTGGGTCTGGCGCCCGAGAAGATCATCGGCGTCTCGCCGATCGAGCTGTTCCATCCCGACGACGTGCCGACGATCATCCAGGCGCTGCGCACCGCGCGTCGCAACCCCGATGCGATCCAGGCGCTGCGCATCCGCGCCGGCGGCCGCGTGCCCACCGGGCACTGGCTCGACCTGCGCTTCAAGACCACCGGCAAGCCCGATGCCAACGGCCACTATCAGATGATCGGCGTGGTGCGCGACATCGACGCCCAGGTACAGATGGAACAGGCGCAGCGCGACGACATGCTGAAGCTGCGCTCGATCGTCGAGTCGAGCGGCGCGCTGATCGCGCTGGTGAACTCGCGTCAGCGCATCGTGCTGGCCAACCGCAGCTTCATGGAGGCGGTGGGCAAGCCGCTCGAGCACGTGATCGGCCAGCGCTACGTCGACGTCGTCGATTGCGGCGCCGACGCGATGGCGCTTGCCGCCTGGCTCGCCGGCGGGCAGCACGCGAGCTTTGCCTTCGACCAGGTGCTGCAGTCCGGCGGCCAGCGCCGCGTCGTGCGCGTCAGCGCCAGCCACGTGCACGACGACGACCGCGACATCAACTACAGCCTGTTCCTGGGCGTCGACGAGACCGATCGCCGCTCGGCCGAGGTGCGCGCGCTCGATGCCGCGCGCCTGGCCACCTTGGGCGAGATGGCCACCGGCATCGCGCACGAGATCAACCAGCCGCTCACCGTGGTGCAGTTCGGCGTCGATGCGCTGGCTGCCGATCTCGAGGACGGCCTGCACAAGGACGATCCCGAAGGCTTCGCCGAGGATGCGCTGCGCCATGTCGCGCGGGTGCGCAACCAGGCGCAGCGCGCCGCCGCCATCGTGCGCCGCCTGCAAGGCTTCGCGCGCAAGGGCGATGACGTGGCGCAGCCCTTCGACGTCACCGAGGCGATCGCCGGCGCCGCCGACCTGGTCAGCGAGCAGATGCGCCTGGCGCGCATCACCGTCGACCTCGACCTGCCCGCCGGCCTGCCGCAGGTGCACGGCCATGCCAACCGCCTGCAGCAGGTGGTGATCAACCTGCTGATCAACGCACGCGATGCGATCAACGAGGCGCGGGCGAAGGATGGGGGCAAGATCGTCCAGGAGCGCGTCGATATCCGCGCCCGTCACGACGCCGCCGACACCACGCTGGTGATCGAGATCGGCGACAGCGGCCCGGGCATCCCCGAGCACGTGCTGCCCAGGCTCTTCGAATCGTTCTTCACCACCAAGCCCAAGGGCAAGGGCACCGGGCTCGGCCTGTCGATCAGCAGCGAGATCCTGCGGGAAATGCACGGCACGATCAGCGCCGCCAATCGACCCCAAGGCGGCGCCCTCTTCCGCCTCAGCCTGCCGGCCCGGGCAGCGGACCTCCACGCGGCGGCGTAGTGCCCGTTAAATAGGCTGATTCCAGGGGTGTGAAGGATTGTGAAGGATTTTTCCATATGGACCGTCCGCGCGCGTGACGGCGATACCCGGAAAATCCTTCACAATCCTTCACAGCCGTCTGAACGGGTGTCAGCGGCCGATGCCGGCGGTGTCGGCGGGGAAACGGTCGCTGGCCGGCGAATAGGCACGACCCGACCGCAGCACGCGTTTCAGCCAGCCCTCATTGCGCGGCGCCGGCCGCGGGCTGGTATCGACGCGGGTGACGACAGCCGGCGGCGGCGACACCTCCAGGCGCGGCTCCGGCAGCGGCGGCGGCGGCTCCATGCCCGGCGGCAGCGGCGGCAGCGGGACCGGCTGGGCATCGAGCGACAGCTGCACCACACCGCGCGCCAACCGATCCGGCACGGGCGCGGCAGCCACACGCGCCGCTGCGACATCGCCGTGCAGCGCAGGACCGTTCGAGCCGCCGACCAGCAGCGCGAACGCGAACCCTTGCACGCCCAGCATCGTGACGACGGCCACCGTGCGCATCACCTGCGCCGATGTCAGCGTCGTGCCGAAGCGCGCCAGCAAGGCGGGCGATGGTGCGCGCTCCTGCGGCAGCGACACACGCGATTGCAGCGGCGGCGTATCACGCATCGGCTCAGGCGGGCGCTTGTCGAGCTCCGCGCGCAGGCCGCATTCGGGACAGGCGAAGGTCGCGGCCGACCGACCGCAGGCACTGCAATGCGACCCGCTCTCGCGATCCCAGACGACGTCCGCGCCGCACGCCTCGCACGCCACTGAGGGCGTATCGAGTCCGCAGCCGGGACAATTGTGACCAACTACCAACATGGAACCACCCCTCAAGCGTCGGCAGAACGGCCACATCGGAACGCGTGTTGCGTGTCGCGTGTGCATGCGCGTCGAGTCCTGCGCTGGTGTTGCGCCGCTGCAACAATTTCTACAGCGGCGTGGTGGACTGCCCAGCCGGCCGTTTCACACAAAAAGACGGCGGCACCGTGGCGCCGCCGTCCTGCCATCTTGCGTGCTCGCCGCGTTCGCGTGATCACTGGCGAAGCGCTGCCATATTCACCGACCTGTCCCCGCGATCCCCCGGATCATCCCCAGGATCGGGGGATCGTCAGCTACATCATCTCCTTGCGAGCGGCCTTGGCGCGTGCCGCGCCGATCGCGGTCTTGACGTCCTTCTGCTCCTCCGGCGGCGGCAGCACGGCCTTCATGCCCAGCGCGGCAATGGCCAGTTCCCGGCCCCAGCCTTTGCTGTGATAGAGGTGCTCGTCCTCCTGGTCCTCGACCTCGTCGATCGCGGCCTCGATCGCTTTTTTCTCATCGCCCTTGGCCGCCTCGCCATACTTGGTGAGCAGCTCCCAGTTGCCGTGGTCCTTGGTCTCGGCCAGCGACACGCACTCGCAAGCGACGATCTCAGCCGCCTGCTTGGGCGCATCGCTCTGCCTGGCCATGGTCATCGCCTGCACCAGCGCCTCGCCGATGTGACGCACCACCTTGCGCGACGGCGTCTCCTTCGGCTCGACGCCCAGTTCCGACATCAGCTTCTGCACGATGCTGACGTGGTTCTTGGTCTGATCGAGGTACTTCTCCCACTCCTCCTTGAGATCGGCATTCAGCACGCATTGCAGGGCGGTGGTGTAGATCTTCACGCCGCCCATCTCGGTCTCGAGCATCTGCTGCAGCAGGTCGTCGCGTTGCGCCTTGTTCATGGATACCTCCTTACGCTGGTCATGGACTGAAGTGCGGTGTCGCTACGCCGCGTCGAGATAACCGCGGCTGCGGATGCGATCGATCTCGGTCTGGTTCGGCCGGTACGGATCGGCCTTGGGATCGAAGCGCGTCCAGCCGCCCTTGCGGTACTCGGTGGCGCGCGCGCCGTAATCGATCGGCTCGTGGCGCGCGAAGATCGCGTTGGCGGCGGCGATTTGGCTGTCGGCGACGCGCGCGGTCACCATGGTGCCGCCGCGCCGGATCGTCTCGGCATAGACGTGCGCGTGCTCTTCCGGCACGCCCGAGTCCTTGATCGCATCGACGATGCCGCCGACGCCCGCGCCTGCCGCGCCGCCGGCGACCGCGCCGACTGCGGTCGAGGCCAGCCAGCCGGCCGCGACCACCGGGCCCAGGCCGGGAATGGCCATGAGGCCAAGCCCCGCGAGCAGGCCCGCGGCGCCGCCGATGCCGGCACCGATGCCGGCACCGGCACTGGTGGCCGAGGCGTCGTTGACGTCGGCGTAGCGCTGGCTGACGTATTTGTTGGCGATCATGCTGATGTCGGTCGACGGAATGCCCGCCGATTCGAGGTCCTTCACCACGGCGCTGGCCTGGCCGTAGGAATCATAGACGTGGCTGATGGTCTGCATGACTGGAACTCCTGGTGTCAGCGCTTGGGCGCCGGGGTGGTCGGTGACGTCGGCGTGTTGGTGGCCGGCGCCGGGTTGGCGGGCGTGGTCGGCATCGGCGCGGTGGCGGGCGCCATGCCCGCGCCGCCGGCGTCGGAGACGACGTTGCCCTTGAAGTCGATGGCGACGCCGACGCTCTTGCCGTCCAGGCTCGCCGTGCCGCGCCAGATGCCGTCGTCGTCCTTCTTCAGGCCGGTGACGTCGGTGTAGCCGCGCGCCATCGCCCGGTCGCGCGCCTGACCTTCGGTGAAGGAATTGGCGCCTTTCAGCGGCGCATTGGGATCGCTCGCCGCCGACTTGAAGACGTCCTTGCGGCAGTTCTCCATGAAGCTCGCCGTGGTGATGCGCTTGTCGGTCGGCTCGGTGACGTTGCCGACGCGCATCATAGCGAGGTAGCGGCTGGCCTCGGCGTCGCTCAGCACGCCGTCGCTGTTGGTGTCCGCCTTCTTGAACATGTCGTTGCACTCGGCCTCGGTGGCGGCAAAGGCAGGCGAGGCAAGGCAGGCCAGCGCCACGGCGCCGGCGATGATCGATGTGCGCATCGCTTGAGTTCTCCGTCGTTCACAGCGTCGTGCGCTGCGGCGGCCTAACGTCCACATCGCCATCACGTTGCCGCAAACGAACACGAAGTCATCACGTGCGACGCAACGCGCGAACCAGCGCGCCGTTCTGGGCACAAGCACCGTGCAAGCGAGAAGGCCATGCACACCGACGACCCCAAGCCGTTTCCCGAATCCACTGTCGACGACGAACCCGACACGTCGCCCCAGTCGCGCGCCAGCTTCGACATCCGCACGCTCGAGTCGATGCCGGAGGAAGAAGCCGACGCCGAATGGCTGCGTCAGCCGGAAGCCTGGCACCTGCATTGATTGAGGGACCGACAGACCTGTCATCCCGAGCGAAGCGAGGGATGACAGAGAGCGCAACCTCATCCGCCAACGCCGCGTTGCGCGGCCATGATTGCAGGTCTCGACAGGCTATGGTGTATCGCGCGCGTGGCGGGCGAGGCCTTCATCGATGACAACGCCTGGAGCCGTGGCGCCGCGATCGCCTATTTCACGCTGTTCTCGATCGCCCCGGTGCTGCTGGTGGTGATCGCGGTGGCCGGCCTGGCGTTCGGCCGCGACGCGGCGCAGGGCGCGGTGGTGCAGCAACTCGGTGGCTTGATGGGCATCAAGACGGCCGAGGCGCTGCAGGAGATGGTGCGCAGCGCCGACAACAAGCTGCACGGCCTGTGGGCCACGGCGATCGGGCTGGTCGGCATCGTGCTGGCGATCTCCGGCGTCTTCAGCGAGGTCCAGTCGAGCCTCAACGTGATCTGGGAGACCAAGGGGCCGCACAAGAGCGGGCTCTCGCGCCTGATGCGCGCGCGGCTGGCCAGCCTCGGCCTGGTGGTCGCGCTGGGCTTCGTGCTGATCGTGTCGCTGGCGACCAGCGCGGTGCTGGCGGCGATGTCGGATTACGTCCGCACGCTGTTTCCCGCCCTGGAGATCGTACTGGGCGCCACCGACTTCGTGTTGTCGATCGGCCTGACCACGGCGCTGTTCGCCGCCATGTACAAGGTGCTGCCCGACGTGCACATCGCCTGGCGCGAGGTGCTGATGGGCGCGGTGATCACCACGGCGCTGTTCGAGGGCGGCAAGTACCTGATCGCGCTCTACATCGGGCAGAGCGACATCGCCTCGAGCTTCGGCGCCGCCGGCGCGCTGATCGTGCTGCTGCTGTGGATCTTCTATTCGGCTGAGATCTTCCTGCTCGGCGCCGAGTTCACCTGGGCATGGGCGCACGTGACGCGCCCGCAAATCGAGACGCCCCCGTCCACGCCACCTCAAAGCGCCGCGGCGAGCTCCGGATTGCCGCGCAGGTAGCGGCGCATCGTCTCCTGGTGCTCGCTCCAGCGCTGCTCGGCCGCCTGCACCGCAGGCTCGCGCTCGGCCATGCGGCCGCCGGCCTGCCGCAGCGCGCGGGCGTAGGCGAGCTGCAAGTCGTGCTCCGTCTCACAGAGGCAACGCCACTCCTCGGCATCCACCGGCATGAGGACCTCCACGCGGGCCACACTCTCTATCGCGGCACGATGACAAATCGACGAAGCTGGCAATCATTCCCCGATCACATCGAGCCCTGAACGTCCGCCCTGCCCGACCGGTTGCGGCACCGCCATCGGTGCGGCGCGTTGTTCCGTCATCATGATCCGCGCCGATGCCTACCTTCCCACCTCCGACGTGCTCGACGAGCTGTTCGGCCGCGCGCCGAGGGAGGTCAGCGCCGGCTGGCTGATCGATAATCTGCACGAACGCTCCTTCGGCATCGTGCTGCTGGTGCTGGCGATGATCGGCATCCTGCCCGGCGCCTCGCCGGTGGTCGGCGTGCTGCTGCTGTTTCCCGCCTGGCAGCTGATGCGCGCCCGCGACACGCCGATGCTGCCCGGCTTCATCGCCCGCCGCCGCCTGTCGGGCGAGAAGGTCCGCCGCATCGGCCACCGCCTGCGCTGGCCGCTGCAAAAGCTCGAGTCGGTGATCCGGCCGCGCTGGCCCGAGCTGTTCGAGGTGATGCGGCGTGCCGTCGGCGCCATCATCCTGCTGCTGGCCATCACCATGCTGTGGCCCTTCCCGTTCAGCCAAATCCCGCCGGCCATCGCCATCATGCTGCTGGCGATCGCCCATCTCGAGGAGGATGGCGGGCTGTTGATCGTGGCGCTGGCCGGCACGCTGGTGTCGCTGGCGCTGACCGCGGTCACCGTGTGGGCGGCGATCCGCACCACCGGCTGGCTCGACAGGCTGCTCTGACGCGCGCCGTTTGCGTCAGGCTTCAGGCAACGTTGAGGCGGCGATCCGCGTTTCACTGGCGCAACAGCCGAAATCCGTCGGCCACAACGTGCTCAGGAGACGCTCGATGTTCCGTCCAGTCCTGCTCGCTTCCCTCGCCGCTGCCGCGCTGGCCGCCTGCACCGCCACCAACGATCCGTACTACAGCTCCTCGGCCAGCAACCCGCCGGGCTGGGTCGACCGCAACCGCGACGGTGTCGACGATCGTACCCAGGGCAGCTACCGCAATCCCAACAACCCGCCGGGCTGGGTCGACCGCGACCGCAACGGCCGCGACGACCGCGTCGAGCAGCGCCGCGCCACCAGCTATCGCGGCGGCTACTACGACTCGTACGGCAACTGGCGCTCCTACTAGTCGCGTCCGAGCAAGCCGGGCGTGGGCATTGCCTCGCCCGGCTTGTCGCATTTCGGGTGAAGCCATGACTCCTTCCGAAGATCGCATCCGTACGGAGATGGCGGAGCGACTGGCCTACTACGCCGATCACCTCGACGAGATCGACGCGCGGCTCTACGCGCTCGATCGCGAATGGGACATCGAGCGCACGCTGGAGGCCAAGGCCGCGGCACTAGCCTTCACCGGCGTGGCGCTGGCGACCACGGTCGACCGCCGCTGGTTGCTGCTGCCGGCACTGGCAAGCGCCTTCCTGTTCCAGCACGCCACCCAGGGCTGGTGCCCGCCGATGGCGGTACTGCGCCGGCTGGGCGTGCGCACCGCCGAGGAAATCAACCACGAGCGCTATGCGCTGAAGGCCCTGCGCGGCGATTTCGACGAGCAGCCGGCGCGCAGCAAGCTGGGCGCCGTGCTGCACGCCATCGGCATCCGGCCCAACGGCGCCATGCGGGCATAACCTGCCCGCGCCACCACCCATCCGTGCTAGAATGCGGCCGGATGCGGCAAAGTGCGTACGGCATGGTGGCGATGCGGACCGCGCGTGTGGCGCTGGCACTGCTGGTCCTGGCGGGACCGGCAGCGGCGCAGACGCGTGATGGCAACTGGCTGCGCTGCTCGGGTAACGACTCCGAACAAGCCATCGCCGGCTGCACCGCGATCATCGACGCCGGCGACGCGAGCAACCGCAGCCTGGCGAGCGCCTACTACAATCGCGGCATCGCGCTCATACGCCTGCAGCGCTACCCGCCGGCGCTCGCGGATCTCGACCAGGCGCTGCGCCTCGACCCATCGCATGCCAAGGCCTATGGCGCGCGCGGCATCATCCATCGGCGCATGCGCCAGAACGAGCGGGCGATCCAGGACTACGACGAGTCGATCCGCCTCGATCCGTGGGCGCCAGGAACCTTCTACAATCGCGGCGTCGTCTACACGGCGATACACCAGCACGCGCGGGCGATCGAGGACTTCGACCGGGCGCTCGTCCTGCAGCCGGACCATGCCGACGCGCTGGGTGGTCGCTGCTGGTCGGCCGCCGTCATCGACCGCCTGGAGCAGGCGCTGGCCGATTGCACCGAAGCACTGCGGCTGCAGCCGGGCCGCTCCGGCACGCTCAGCTCGCGCGGTTTCATCCATCTCAAGGCCGGCCGCCTCGACTCGGCGATCGCCGACTACGACGCCGCGCTGCGCTTCGATCCACGCCTGCCGCTGGCTCTGTACGGCCGCGGCATCATCCGCCAGCGCAGGGGCGACACCGACGGCGGCGCGGCCGACATCGCCGCGGCGAAATCAATCCGGCCCACCGTCGCCGAGGACATGGCGCGCTTCGGCGTGCGCTGAAGGCTACACCGCCTCGGGGCGCGGCTCGGGGAAGTCGACGATGAAAAGCGCGCGCGGCGGTTGCGGCGCGCTCAAGCTGCCACCGAGCTGCTTGGCCAGCACGCCGGCCAAGCGCAGGCCCAGGCCCGAGGCCTCGACCTTGAAGTCCTCGGGCAAGGTGCTGGCGTTGCTCGCTACGCTTAGCCGCATGTGCTCGCCGGCGCGCTCGAGCTTGACCTCGACATCGAGCGTCTTGCCCTCGGGCAAATGCTTGACCGCGTTGGTGAGCAGCTCGTTGGCGATCAGCGACAGCGGGATCACGGTGTCGAGCGACCAGCGCACATCGGCGGCCTCGAGCGCGATGCGCGCCTCGGCGGCCAGGCCCTTCTCGACGAAGTCGCAGAGCTTGCGCAGGTGGTCGCGCATGTCGATGCGCGCGCCCGGCTCGTAGAGATTGTCGTAGGACGCGGCGATCACCTGCAGGCGCTGGCCCGCCTCTTCCAGCCGCGCCTTGATGCGATCGTTGGCGGCGGCGCGGGCGTGGAAGGCGAGCATCGCGCCCATCAGCTGCAGGTGATTCTTGATGCGGTGCTGCAGCTCGGCCAGCAGGGTCTGGCGCTGGCGCGCCAAGCGCAGATTCTCCAGCGACAGCCGCGCGGCGAAGTCGCCGACGAAGATCAGAATCGCCGAGGTCACCAGGAAGGCGGTCAGGCCGGCGACATCGATCGGCGGCAACCGGCCGATGGTGCCGCCGAACGGCATGAACAGCCACGCCGCGGCGATCGCG
The DNA here is from genome assembly GCA_019239835.1 of Alphaproteobacteria bacterium. GTDB lineage: Bacteria > Pseudomonadota > Alphaproteobacteria > Reyranellales > Reyranellaceae > JAFAZJ01. Next base: position 35,267 of record JAFAZJ010000084.1, read on the forward strand.
CATAGCGCCGCCACCACCGCGCCCAGGCGCCAGCCGCCGACATAGGCCGAGATCACGACAGCCGGAAACATGGTGACGTAGGGCAGGTCGATGCGGCTGCCCATCGCCAGCCGTGCCAGCACCGCGAGCGCGGCCAGCGCCACGCCGACCAGCGCGGCGCGCCACGGCCGGCGCCGGAGCTGCTCCAGCTCGTCGGCCGCCCGTGCGCGCATCCGGGTAAGCCACGCATCCATGCGGCGAGGATAACGGGCACGACGCAGCGCGTCGCCCACGTCGTGCTCGGCTATCCCCAAACGATCACATCGCCGCGGTCATGCAGACCGCGGTCGCGCTCAGTGCAGCGTCGCGGCGGTGCCCGAGCGCGGCGCTTGCGCGCGCAGCGACTGCAGGGTCGAGGCGATGTCGCCGGTCAGGGCATAGATCTCCGCCAGGCGCAGCTTGTAGCGCTCGCAGGTCGGATGACGCATCAGCGCCTTCTCGGCCATGCGTGCGTCTTCACCCATTTCGAAGAGTTCTTCTTCCAGGAAGTCGATGCACGAAGCGATCGCTTCCGGACGTGTGTCCAGAGTGGCCATAGTCGTTCCCCAGTACCCCCGAGACCTGCCCGATATTGCGGGATTGCTTTACTGCTCGGCCTCGTGAATGTAGTAAGTCATCACTCAAAAATTTTTACCAGTGAATTCACGTGTGGGCACGATTCGTCGCACCCTTTATGCGGGAATTTGCACGTCGCACGTAACGAGCAAAAAAATTCAGCGCGCAGCGTCGAGCAAGGTGCGCAACGCGCTGTCGAGATCCTTGTAGGCGTATGGCTTGCGCAGCACCGGCGCGTCGGTGAGCGTCGAGACGTCCCACGCGCCCGTGGTGTAGGCGATGCGCGTGGCGGGATGATGCGCGCGGGTCCAGGCGGCGAGCTCGACGCCGTTGATGCCGCGGCCCAGCATGATGTCGGTGAAGAGTACGTCGACGCCAGGCCCTCGCCCGAGGATCGCCTGTGCCGCCTCGCCATCGGGCGCCTCGAGCACGGCGTAGCCCAGCCGCTCCAGCACCTCGGCCAGCACAAGGCGCAACAACGGCTCGTCCTCGACCACGAGAACGGTGGTTTGGGAGGATGAGGATATGGTGCTCGACATCGGCCGGTGCGCAGCTTTCCACGAAGCGCGCTCGGCCGGCAACGCTCAGTGCAACGCGCTGAACATCTCCTGCTCGTCGCCGAACCGCTCATCACCCGCCGTGCGCGAGATGCGATCGATCGTCTCGGCGAGCGCCTCGATCAGCTCGGCGGGCACGGCGGCGAATTCGATGGCATCGGCGAAGTCGCTTTCGGACCAGCTCAGGAATTCACGGCCCAGCGGTTCCCAGCGCGCCTTGAAGCCGTGCCAACCCCACGCCGTGCTCGCGCTTTCAGAGGCGGCGACGACGAACCAGTAGCGACCCTTACCGTACCAGGCACGCATGTTCGGACTCCGACCATGAGTGCCACCCCATGCACCGGATATTGGCCGCGCGCTGTGGAAGACAAGCAACAAGGGCGTGAGTGATCAGTGCTGTCAGCGACTCGAGTATTTCCGTCGCGTCGGCATGCCGGCCGCAGGGTATGCCGCGCCGGTCAGCAACAAAGTACCCAAATTAATGTTCTACACTAATAAATGCAGAAAAATCTCGTTATGTCAGAAATATAGCAGATAACATTTGATCAAAATCACAAGATCGGTTAGTTTCAGGCGGTATGTTGGTTCTTGCACCAGCGTGAGATTGTCCAATGAAATTGCTTTTCCGCATTCTCAGCGACGAGTCAGGCGCCACGGCCATCGAATACGGCCTGATCGCGGCCCTGATCTCGGTCGCGGCGATCTCCGCCTTCACGACGGTGGGCACCAAGCTCAGCGGCTCGATGGTCAACGTCTCCAACAAGCTCAAATAGGTCAGGAAATCAGCGATTTGGTGCCGGTGGCCAGCGGCCGCCGGCCTCCGTCAGCGGTGCCGCTCATCGGCGGCTGTGGCGGCCAACAGGCTGCCGGGCGTCTCGCCCATGTCGCAAGCAGACGCCAACTCCCACAGGGTCGCGGTTGCCCGTTCCACTGCTTCCACTTCAATTCGCATCTGGACCAGGAAACCGTCAAAATCCATGGGTAATATCCGGGGCTCTGAATATACTTAAACCATTATATCAAAACTGTTCATTAGCAACAAGTTTTAGCTGAAGAAAATCGCCGCGGCCGGCGGCGACTGAGGGGCCTTTGCCAAGCCCCTCGCCTCATTCGGAAAATCGCCTGTGGCTTAATTGGATAGCTGGAACTTCCGCCTCGGTGCGTCCGTTGCCACGGCGCTTGCGGAGTTCTGAGACCATGCGTCGCGCCGTCCATGCCGTTCCGTTGCTTGCCGCCCTCGGCGTTGGCGCGACGGTCGAGGCCGCGCAGGCGCAGGGTTTTGGCGTCATCGGCGAGGACAGCCGCACCCTGGTCTGGAGCAACGGCGACACCTTCACCGGTGCGTTCCGTGCCGGCCTGCCCAACGGACCAGGCGTCTTTCGCAGCGCCGATGGCGAGGAGCATCGCGGCGACTGGCACGACGGCTGCCTGGTGAGCGACCGCGGCTGGCGCATCGCCGTCCTCACCAAGCTCAGCGATTGCCCCGCGCCACCGCCTCCCCCGCCACGCCGCCGGCCGAAGCTGCCCCATGAAGATTTTTTCCGGTAGTCCCGCGCCGCCACCGCGGCGCGCGCCGCTGGGCCTGAGCTTCCCGCGCCGCACCAGCGATCGCCTCACGCTGGGCGTGGTGGTGTTCCTTCTGGTGTTCTTCGTCAGCGCCACAGCGTGGCTGCTGACTCCGCCCTGAACCGGAGAGCCACGATGGCGAGCGAGCCCACTTCCAACGGCAATGGCAACGGCAACGGATCGATTGCGCATCAGCTCGAGGCACTCGAACGCGCCATCGAGGACACGCTGCGCGAGGGCGGCGCCAACGCCATCGCCGTGGCCGAGAAAGGCCGGCACATCCTCGGCTTGGCGCGGACGCTGGCCGAAGACATCGCGCGAACCTCCAGTGCCGAGCTCGCCAGCGGCGCCACGGCGGCCTGGCAGCGCGCCCGCGATCTCGCCCACGACAAGGCCGAGGTCGCGCGGGAGGCCGTGCGCGCCCATCCGCTGTCGGTGATGGGCGGCGTCGCGGCGCTGTCGGCGCTCACCGCCATGGTCGTGACCCTGCTGATGCAGGAGCGGCCTCGACGCCGATATTGGTGGTGAACCTGACCGCGGAGCATGACTCTCGCCTATCAATCGAGAAGTCGTCGCCAAATCCTTCATATCTCTGAATAAATCCTACCCATATGACCTGTTTGACGATTTAATCACGGTCGCCATAGTGCCGTAAAATCAATAGCTTATGGTTCAATTTGACACCTTCGGGCGATTTGGGCATTTAGACGTCCATTAACGGTATTTTGACGAATTGATTTTCCAGAGCCGGCGCCAAAAGCCGGCCACGTATGGGGAAAAGGTGATGTTCGCAAGCCTGCGGCCGCGTTGGCGGTCTATCCTCGCGCGTCCGGCGCGCGTCCTCCACGATCTGCTTCGCGACAATTACGGCGGCACCTCGATCATGATCGCGCTGTCGCTGCCCGTCGTGATCACCGGCGTGGGCATGGGTGTCGACACCGGCGCCTGGTACGTCGAGGCCAACCGCGTGCGCCAGATCGCCGATTCGGCCGCCCTCGGTGGCGCGCGCGCGACGGCGACTGGCCTCGACGTGGCGACGGCGAAGGCCGTCGCCCAGCGTGACGCGGCCCGCAACGGCTACACCGGCACCGGCGGCGACAGCATGGTGGTGAATTCGCCGCCGACCTCGGGCGCCTATGCCGGCAAGAAGGGCGCGGTCGAGGTTGTCGTCACCCGCAACCTGCCCTCGCTCTTCAGCCGCTACATCCTGGGCGCCTCCGCGCGCACGGTGAGCAGCCGCGCGGTGGCCTTCGCGCCGCCGGTGCAGAACAAGAATCTCGAGGTCGCGATGGTGCTCGACGTCTCCTCGTCGATGGCCAGCGGCACCGAAACGCGCGGCATCACCAAGATGGAGGCGCAGCAGACCGCGGCCAGCCAGCTGGTCGATACCATCGTCCAGGCCAACCAGTCGAAGTTCACCTCGCGCGTGGCGCTGGCGCCGTTCTCCTCCTCGGTCAACATCGGCAGCGACTACTTCCGCGCGGCGACAAACAAGAGCGTGTCGGGCGGCTGGACCGGCGTCGTCGAGCGCCCCGGCAGCTACAAGTTCAAGGACGACCTGCCGAGCTCGACCGCCAAGTATTTCGGCGACTTCAAGACCAAGCACTCGAGCGCGCTGGGCGACTACGACACCTTCGTGCAGGCGATGACGTCGCAGACGCCGGGTTCTGCCAACACCATCCAGCCGCTGTCGAGCGCCACCAGCGCGCTGAAGGACGAGATCAACGCGCTGACCTCGAACGGCACGACCGCGGCGCATCTCGGGCTGGCCTGGGCCTGGTACATGCTGTCGCCGAAGTGGAACACGGTCTTCACCGGCGGCAACGCGCCCACCGCCTACGACACCGACAAGACCTACAAGGCGATCGTCATCCTCTCGGATTTCGACTTCAACTCGTACTACGAGTCGGCCAACGGCACGGCCAACGCGCAGTTCGAGGCGCTGTGCACGGCGATCAAGGCGACCGGCGTGAAGATCTACACCGTGGGCTACAACGTCTCGGGCACCGACAACAACAACCGCCGCATCAACTGCGCCAGCCCCGACCAGGGCGACCTGACCTACACCTACACGACCACCACGGTCGACGACCTGATCGCGGCGTTCAAGACCGCCGCGGCCCAGAGCCTGGCCGGTGCCAGCGAGCTGCAGCTGCGTATCGTCGAGTAGTTCCCCCAGAGCTACGTCGGCTGTGGCAGCGGCTGCGGGGA
>JAFAZJ010000188.1 GCA_019239835.1 Alphaproteobacteria bacterium
GGCTGGATCTCGCCGGCCAGCAGGCGCAGCAGGGTCGACTTGCCCGCACCATTGCGGCCGACCAGGCATAGCCGCTCGCCGCGGCCGACGCCCAGCGAGGCGCCGTCGAGGATGATTTGATCGCCGATGCGATAGCGCGCGTCGTTCAGCGCAAGGAGTGGCGGGGGAGCCATGGTGGCGCGTCTCATGCCGGATGGCGCGGGCAGGAGCAAGGCGCGATTCGCCTCTGCCACGCGGCTTCGGTATATGTCTGGACATGCTCCACGTGCTGGCCGACCGACGTCGCATCGCGCGGGCCGTCCGTGTGCTGCGCCGACGGCTCGCGGGCCTGCCGGTACGCGGCGTCACCATCACCTGGCACGGCGGCGGCAAGGCCAAGGGCGACATCGCCTGGTTGCGTGAGCACGCCTTCTGGTGGCGCCACGATGCGACCTTGCTGCGCAACCGGCATTGGCTCGTCTTCGGCCATGCGCCGGACACACCGACACGCACCGAGACCATCACCTGCGAGATCAACCTGCCCTTCGCCGGTGCCGACCGCCGCATCGCCGGCGCCATCCTGCGCGACGAGGACGATGCACTCTATCTCGCCCATAGCGGCAAGATCGGCGGCGCGCGCGCCGGCCAGCGCAAGCAGGCGTTCCGCGACTTCGCCGCCGCTGGCAACTGGCAAGCGGCGCGCTGGCCCGACGGCTCGACCACCGAGCTGCTGGTGATCGGCCCGCTCGAAGGCCCGCGGCTCGCGCGCCAGGTGAGCCGCTTCGTCCTCACCGTCCAGCGTTTCAAGGCAGGCGACGGCGCCCCCGCCGCGCTCGACGTCGCCACCCCGGCGCCGGCCATCACCGACGCGGGCCACGCGATGAGTGCCGCCTGCGACCGGCCGCTGGTGCTCGAGGCCCTGGCCGAGGAACTACAGCGCCGCGGCCTGGCGCAGGACGGCGGCGGCGACCCGCTGTTCACGCCGCGACGCGCCGCACCGCCGCTGCTGGAGATCGCGACCGACCCAGCGACCGACCGCATCGAGCGCGCCGTCGGCCGTCTATTGCTGCGCCGGGTCGGCAACAACGGCGCCGCGGCGATCCTGATCGTGCCGGACATGGCGCGCGCCTCGCTGGTCGAGGCGGTGGGACCGGCCGGCGTGCACGTCGTGGGCTATCACTGGCGCGCGGCGCGGCCGGTGTTCGACGGTCTGGACGCGGCGTTGCACTGATGGCGATGGGCTTGACCACGAGCCTGTGGGTCTCGGCCCAGATCAGGCTCTGCGACCGACGCATGATCCCCGCCGTGGTCGTTCGCCGCGGCGATCCCGATGCCGGCACGGTGCTGGTGAAGGTCAACCGCTTCGACGCCGGCGTCACCGTCTTCACCCAGACCAGTACGTTTGACGGCGAGCAGGGCTGGGCCAAAGGCACCGGCCCGCAGCCGGTGCCGGAACCCGACGCCGACGCCTACATCGACCGCCAGGTCGGCCGCGATCCCGACGTCTGGGTCGTCGAGATCGAAGACCGCAAGGGCGAGTGGTCGCCCGACGGCTCGGTGTTCTGATCCAGAACACGGGCGGTCACGTAGCGGTCAACGAGCATCTGGTAAAATTAGGTCGTGGCGTAGCACGCGTAGTTCTCCCCTATGCGAGGCTGCCATGAACCCGACAATCTTCCGTTCGGCCGGCGTGTCACGCCTGCCCGCTTCAATGTGCCGGCGCTTCGAAGCGTTGCTCGGCACGGCATTCGATACCGTCGCAATCCGTCACGACCGAGAGGCTGACCGGCTGAACCGCGCCCTCGGCAGCGTCGCCTGTGCGATGCATGACACGATCTTCCTGCGGGATGACGCGCCGGCGGCCGGCACGCCTGAAGGCGACTGGCTGCTGGCGCACGAGCTGGCGCATATCGCCCAGCAGCGGCTGCCGCGCGGTTCGGATGACCATGCAGCGGCGGAGGCCGAGGCGTGCCGTGCCGCAGATGCGGTGACACGCGGATTGCCCTATCGCTGCGTCGTGCCGCTCGATCGCGCACGACCGGCCTGCTGGGAGGAACCCGGTCACTACTACACGATCTATCTGCTGGCGCTCGCCGCGGGCATCGAGGGCGAGCTGGCCTATCGCATCGCCGTCTACGGCCAGCTCCCCGACATGTGCTGCGAGCTCGACGCGGCGGTCGCGGGCTATGCGCTGGTCTCGGACGACGCCAAGCTGTCGACGCCGCTGGTGGCGATCGGCGGGACCGTGTTCAGCGATCTGCGCACGCAGTCCCAGGAATCGACGCTCAAGGACCTGGCGACCCTGCGCGATATCCAGATCGGCCTGCACGCGCTCAGCGGCGATGTCTGGGCCAAGGAAACCGCCAAACGCGTCTCGTTGCTCGACGGCCTGGACCCGCGCAACGAGAGGGAGCTCCTGCCGTTTTCGTTGGCGCTGCACTCGCTGGGCGACAGTTTCGCCCATCGCGAGATCAGCACCGGTCACATGTATAAGCCGGTGATGGGTCACGCCTGGCACGGCGCCGCACCCGACACCGTCGGCAAGGATCGCCAGGACTTCTATCTGGAGTACGTCAAGCTGGCCTATGCGGCCTTGTGCAAGCGGGCCGGCGGCGCGAAGGCGCTGGGCGGGATCGACAAGGGCCAGTTGATGGGCGACCAGCTGCGCTACATCTCCGGCAACACCGGCTGGAACAAGGACGAGCAATGCCTGCGCCTGCGCAACACGGCGGCGCAGATTGGCGCCACGATGAAGCCCTTCAAGCCCGAGAAGCAGGACATGTGCACGTTTCGCTCGCTTCCTGCCATCCCCGGCGTGACGATCCACCATGCCAATCTCGACATGGCGATCCGCTGCGCCCGTCACTGGTCGCGCGCCGATCCGATCTCGGCGATGCCGCGCTGAGCTCAGTCAGCCCGGCCAGCCGCCGGGAACCTTGGTCGCCAGCCAGTGCGTCAGCGCGCGGTTCACGTCGACCGGCTTCTCCTGCGCCATCCAGTGGCCGGAATCGACGATCGACTCGGTGAGGTTGCGGCAGTACTGGCGCATCGGCTCGGGCAGGCGCGAGGTCACGCTCTCGCAGGTGTAGTCGTAGCGCGCGGGGAGGAAGAGCACCGGCATGTCGAGATAGCCGCCGTTCAGCGCCTTCGCCGCGTAAGCCGCGTTGGCGGCATGGTTCACGTACCAGGCATCGGGACCGAAGAAGCCGTTGCGCTGCAGCGCCGCGGCGTAGATGCGTAGATCCTCTTCGCTGACGACATCGGCATCGCGCGGAAAATCGGGCACGACGCCGCCGCGGAACCAGCCGCCGTTGCGTCGCACCTCCGCGGTCCGTGACGGCTTGCCCTGTCCCGCCGGGTCGCCCTTGCGGAACAGCATCTTCACGACGTTGTACGGATTCGAATCGAAGCCCTTCGTCGCGTCGGCGAAGTTGGCTTCGTAGTAGCGCATGTATTCCCACTGGCCGGCGGGATAGGTCGCTTCCGGATAGACATTTCGGTCGACAAACTGGACCGCGTAGTCGAGGCCATACTCCAGCGCGTGGTAGGGCACGCAGAGATTGGCGACCGCCAGGCAACGGTCGGGATGGTGGCTGGCGATGTTCCATACGACGGGGCTGCCCCAGTCGTGGCCGACCCACACGGCTTTCTTGATGCCGAGCGAATCGGCGAGCTCGATCATGTCGGCAACGATGTGCTCCTGCGCGTAGTCGCCCTGCGCGCCGTAGACGCTCGATCGGCCATAGCCGCGCATGTCGGGGGCCATGGCGCGGAAGCCGAGGCCGCCCAGCACCGGCAATTGATGCCGCCAGGAGATCGACAGCTCGGGCCAGCCGTGCACGAAGATCACCGGGACGCCATTGGCCGGGCCGGCGGCGAGATAGAATGTCGTGTGCCGCGGCGACTTGGCGACGTGCTCGGCGATCAGGGTCATGTTCCGAAGACCTCGTCGTTGTGCTCGCCGAGCTTCGGCGAGTCGCGTGTCGGCGCCGGGCGCTGGCGATCGAAGCTGATCGGCAGGCCGACCACTTCCATGCCTGTCGCCGGCAGCTTGCGCTTCATGTCCATCGCCGCAAGCTGCTCGCTGCCGGCAAGATCGCCGATATCGTTGACCGGCTGGCACGGCACGCCGGCCTTGGCGAAGAGCGCGATCCAGTGCGCGCGCGGCCTGGTGCGAATGATCGCCTGGATCAGCGCCACCAGCTCAACGCGCACTTCCGCGCGCTTGCGGTTGTTCTCGAAGCGCGGATCGGCGGCCCACTCGGGCTTGCCGACGGCCTCGGCGAACTTCACGAACAGCCGGTCGTTGCCGGCGGCGATCACGATCGGCTTGTCGGCGGTCTCGAACGCCTGATAGGGCACGATGATCGGACTGCCGGTGCCGTGGCGCTGCGGCAGCTGGCCCGAGATCCAGTAGCTGTGCAGCGCGCCCGCCACCCAGCTCGTCGCCGTCTCGAACAGCGAGGTGTCGATGACGCAGCCCTGGCCGGTGACGTGGCGCTGCTGCAGCGCCGCCAACGCGCCGATCACGCACCACATGCCGGTGGCCGCATCGTTGATCGCCGGCGCGCAGAAGGTCGGTGGATCCTCCGGCCGGCCGGTGAGCGTCATCACGCCGCCATAGGCCTGCAGCAGCGGGTCGAAGCCCGGCGCCATCTTCAGCGGCCCCTGATGGCCGAAGGCCCAGATCGAGCAATAGATCAGCCGTGGGTTCACGGCGCGCAGCGCCTCAGGCCCAACGCCCAGCTCGTCGACGATACCCGGCCGCAGATTCTGGATCAGGATATCGGCGTCCTTGACCAGCGCCTTGAGCTTCGCGACATCGGCGACCGACTTGATGTCGAGCGTCACCGAACGCTTGCCGCGGTTGTTGGCGCGGAACATCACGCTGTCGCCATCGACGAAGGGTGGGCCCCACAGCCGCGCATCGTCACCGCCATCGGGCTTCTCGACCTTGATCACGTCGGCGCCCATGTCGGCGAGGATCGCGCCCGCCAGGGGACCGGCATAGGCCTGCCCGACCTCGATCACCTTGATGCCTGTCAGCGGACCAACCATGCGCGCGTCCTTTAATTCCGTTGCCCGATTACAGGCTGACGCCCCCACGGACCGCAACCATCGGCTCGCGGCCATTCCGCAGGACGGCGGGCGAATCCTTTGGCGGATCTCGTTCGTCTTATCGACGGGACTGGCGGCGCGGCGCTACCGGGTTGACAGTAATAAACCATATGGTTAACTACAGGCAGATTCGAAGGAGTGGCCCATGCGTGTCTATTACGGCTGGGTGATCGTCGCGGCGGGCGGATTGATGGGCTGTGTCGCCATCGGCACGCTGTTCTCGCTCGCGGTGTTCCTGCAACCGATGTCGGCGGCGACCGGCTGGTCGCGCACCGGCATCTCGACCGCGATGACGCTCGACTTCATCACCATGGGCGTCTCGGCCTTCCTCTGGGGCGCGCTGCTCGATCGCTTCGGGCCGCGGCTTGTCGTGCTGTCGGGCGCGATCCTGCTCGGGCTGGGCCTGTTCCTCGCCAGCCGCTCGACCTCGCTGCTGGAGTTCCAGATCATCTACGGCGTGGTGGTCGGCGCCGGCGCGGCCGCGGTCTTCGCGCCGATGATGGTGACGGTGACCGGCTGGTTCGAGAAGCATCGCGCGCTCGCCGTGTCGCTGGTCTCGGCCGGCATGGGCATGGCGCCGATGACCATCTCGCCGTTCGCCAGCTGGCTGATCCAGGCCTATGACTGGCGCACGGCGCAGATGTGGATCGCCATCCTCGCCTGGGGCGTGCTGGTGCCGACCTCGCTGCTGGTGCGCGCCGCACCACCGCAGAGCCAGGCGGCCGCGGCAGGCGCCGGTGGCGCCGCCGATCCCGGCATGACCGTGGGCCGCGCGATGCGCTCGCCGCAATTCATCGTGCTGGGCCTGACCTTCTTCATGTGCTGCGCCACGCACTCGGGCCCGATCTTCCACACCGTGAGCTACGCCATCGCCTGTGGCCTGCCGGCGATGTCGGCGGTGACGATCTACAGCGCCGAGGGGCTGGCCGGTCTCGCCGGCCGCCTGGTGCTGGGCCTCGCCGCCGACCGCTTCGGCGCCAAGCGCGTGCTGGTGATCGGGCTCCTGATCCAGGCGGTGATGGCCGGCGCCTATTTCTTCACCCGCCAGCTCGGCGAGTTCTATGCCGTCGCCGTGGTCTTCGGCTTCGCCTATGGCGGCGTGATGCCGCTCTACGCGGTGATCGCCCGCGAATATTTCCCGATGCACCTGATGGGCCGCGTGTTCGGTGGCGCCACGGCGCTCTCAAGCCTGGGCATGGCGTTGGGTCCCCTGGCCGGCGGCTGGATCTTCGACACCTATGCCAGTTACGGCTGGCTCTATCTCGGCTCGTTCGGCCTGGGCCTGGGTGCGGCGGCGATCGCGCTGGCCTTCCCGCCCTTCGCCTCGCGCGCCCGCCCGGCGCAGCAACCGGCGTAGGGATCAGCGCCCATCCGGCGCGCCACACACGACGGCCCATCGCCCGATCGCCGGGCGGTGGGCCGTCAGCGCGTGTGAAGGATTGGAGCGGGTGAAGGGAATCGAACCCTCGTCGTAAGCTTGGGAAGCTTCTGCTCTACCATTGAGCTACACCCGC
>JAFAZJ010000222.1 GCA_019239835.1 Alphaproteobacteria bacterium
CATGATGATGGCGCGCAGCTGGCGGCGCAGCATGGCCGGCCGATCGAGCCCGATGCGGATCGCGCGCCAGCCCATCGCCGGGTTCTCGTCGCCGAACGATTCGACATAGGGCAGCACCTTGTCGCCGCCGACGTCGAGCGTGCGGAACGCCACCGGCTTGCCGTCGGCCTGGTCGATCACGCGGCGATAGAGCTGGGCCTGCTCTTCGACGTCGGGAAATTCCGAGCGCACCATGAAGGTGATCTCGGTGCGGTACAGACCGACGCCGTCGGCGCCCGTCGTGATCAGGTGCTGCAGGTCGATCAGCAGGCCGGCGTTCACCCGCAGCGAGACCTTCACGCCATCGCGCGTCGCCGCCGGCAAATCGCGCAGCGCAGCGTATTGCCGCCGCCGCTGCTCGATCGCCAACAGGGTATCGGCGACCTGCTGCTGGATCTCTTCGGCCGGACGGATGAAGACCTGCGCCGTGTCGCCATCGACGACGACCGCGTCGCCCGGCTCGACGCGGCCAGTGATGTCCTCGACGCGGCCGACCACCGGCAGGTCGAGCGCACGCGCGATGATGGCGACGTGGCTGAGCGCGGAGCCTTCCTCAAGCACCACGCCGCGCAGCTTGCTGCGGTCGTATTCGAGCAGATCGGCCGGCCCGAGATCGCGCGCCACGATCACCGCGTCGTCGGGCAGGCTGGCGGCATCGAGCACCGTGGTGCGACCCATCAGGCGCAGCAACAAACGGCGTGTCAGGTCGGAGAGATCGGCGAGCCGCTCCTGGATATAGGGATCGCTGATCTCGCCGAAGCGCACGCGCATGTCGTCGAAGGCGCGCTGCACGCCGGCCTCGGCGGTGAGGCCGGTGCCGATCGCTTCGCGGATGCGCTCCACCCAGCCGCGATCATCCGCGAACATGCGGAAGGTCTCGAGCACCTCGCGATGCTCGCCATGGCCGAGATGGTCGGATTCGAGCATGCGATCGAGATCGTCGCGCACGCCGCCCAGCGCCTCGACGAAGCGCTTCTGCTCGATCGCCGTATCCTCGGCGATGACCTTGGTGATGAAGATACGCGGCTCGTGCAGCACGGCCTTGCCGATGGCGACGCCGCCATTCAACGAGACGCCGTCGAGGCGTACCGGCAACAGGCCGGTGCCGTCGATCGGCTTGATCTCCTCGGGATTGACCAGCTCGCCCGACGCCACCAGCTCGGCCAGCACCATGGCGACGTTTTCGAGGGTCTCGATCTCCTCCTCGTCATACTGGCGCAAGGTACGGTTCTGTACCGCCAGTACGCCAAGCACCTTCTCGCCGCGCAGGATCGGCACGCCGGCCATCGAGTGATAGATCTCTTCGCCGGTCTCCGGCCGGTAGGCGAAGTTGGGATGGGTCTGCGCGTCGGCCAGCGACAGCGGCCGTTCATTGGCAGCGATGTCGCCGACGATGCCTTCGCCCAGCCGCAGGCGCGTGCGATGCACCGCGTCGGGGTTGAGGCCCTGGGTGGCGAACAGCTCGAGGATATCGCCGGCGCGCAGGACGTAGATCGAGCAGACCTCGGCCACCATCTCGCCGGCGACGATGCGCACGACTTGATCGAGGCGCTCCTGGGCGGTGCCCACGCGCGCCATCACGTCCCGGAGCCGCCTGAGGATCAACCGCGGCCCGGCCACTGGCGTCGTACGCTCCATGGTCAGACCGCTCCGGGATCGGCTCGCTTGATCGGAACGGGTTTTTGCGCGTCCGGATGGGCCTCGATGACCGCGCGCCACGCCTGCATCGCCGCACAGGCGGCGATCGGCATGGTGGTAAGGACGCGCGCGGCGGACATAAGGCGGTTATCGCCGCTTTCGCGCGCGAGGTCCAGCGCCCAAGGCCTTCGGTTTGTGTCGAAAGTCCTGATCCGTGCGGAAGAAATTCTTATGCCGCGTCCAGGCCGTAGGCGGTGTGCAGAGCCCGCACCGCGAGCTCGGCGTATTCGGCGGCGATCAGCACGCTGATCTTGATCTCCGAGGTCGAGATCACCTCGATGTTGATGCCGCGCTTGGCCAGGGTCTCGAACATGGTCAGGGCCACGCCAGCATGGCTGCGCATGCCGATGCCGATCACCGAGAGCTTGCAGACATTGGCGTCGGTGCGCAGCTCGGTGAAGCCCAATGTCGTCTTGTGTTTCTCCAGCTCCTGCTGGGCGCGCACCAAATCGGTCTTGGGAATGGTGAAGGTGAGGTCGGTCGACTTGCCGTCCGAGGACACGTTCTGCACGATCATGTCGACGTTGATGTTGGCCGCGGCCAGCGGCCCGAACAGCGCCGCGGCGACGCCGGGCCGGTCGGCGACATTGGCCACCGTGACCTTGGCCTCGCCGGTGTCGTAGGCGATGCCGCTGACGACGGATTGTTCCAGACCCTTTGCCATGATCTCTTCCTCATCGACGACGAGCGTGCCCGGCATGTCGCTGCCCGGCGGCACGTCGAAGGAAATCACATCGTTCAGCTTGCGGAACGAGGCCAGCACCTGGACCCGCACGCGATGGTTCGCGGCCAGCTCGACAGAGCGCGTCTGCAGCACCTTCGAGCCCAGCGAGGCCATCTCCAGCATTTCCTCGTAGGTCACCATCGGCAGCTTGCGCGCCTTGTCGGTGATGCGCGGGTCCGTGGTGTAGACACCGTCGACATCGGTGTAGATGTCGCAACGCTCTGCCTTCAACGCCGCCGCCAGCGCCACCGCCGAGGTATCCGAGCCGCCGCGGCCCAGGGTGGTGATGCGGCCCTCGCTGCTGACACCCTGGAAGCCCGGCACGACGGCAACGGCGCCCTCAGCCATGGCCTGCTCGATCTCCTCGATGCCGATCGACTGGATGCGCGCGCGGCCGTAGGCCTCGTTGGTGCGGATCGGCAGCTGCCAGGAGGTGAAGGAGCGGGCCTTCACGCCGCGCTTCTGCAACGCCAGCGCCACCAGGCCGATGGTGACCTGCTCGCCGGTCGACACGACGACGTCGTACTCGCGCGCGTCGTAGAGCGGCATGATCTTGTCGACATAGCCGACGAGCTGGTTGGTGACGCCGGACATGGCCGAGACAACCACGGCGACCTGATGGCCGCGCTCGACCTCGAGTGCAACCATGCGCGCGACGTTCTCAAGCCGGTCGATATCCCCGACCGACGTGCCGCCGAACTTGACGACGATGCGAGCCATTCCCCCTGCCCTGCTGATCCTGAGCCCCCGACAAACCGGCGACAGCGAGTAGCGGCAGACCGGATGGCGCGCCAGCGGTCATTTGTCGCTGACGCGCGCTTTGTGACCGCAGGCGGCGTATATCTAACGGCGGGACCGACAGGGGGCAAGCCATGGCCAGCACCGTCGATGCCGACGAGATCGAACGTTTCTCGCGCATCGCCGAGGAATGGTGGGACGAGAGCGGCAAGTTCGCGCCGCTGCACCGTCTCAACCCCGCGCGTATCGGCTTCATCCGCGACCGCGTCGCCGCCCATTTCGGCTGCGATCCCCTGGACTTTGGCCCGGACGGGCGCGGCCCGCTGCGCGATCTCGCCATCCTCGACATCGGCTGCGGTGGTGGCCTGGTCTGCGAGCCCATGGCGCGGCTGGGCGCCAGCGTCACCGGCATCGACGCCGCGGAGCGCAATATCGGCGTGGCCCGCCTACACGCCGAACGCATGGGCCTGACCATCGACTACCGCGCCACGACCGCCGAGGCGCTGCGCGACCAGGCCACACGCTACGACGCCGTTCTGGCGCTGGAGATCATCGAGCATGTCGCCGATGTAGATCTCTTCCTGAGCTGCTGCGCCGAACTGGTGAAGCCCGGCGGCGTGCTGATCCTCTCGACCTTGAACCGCACGACCAAGGCTTTCGCCATGGCGATCGTCGGCGCGGAGTACGTGATGCGCTGGCTGCCGCGCGGCACGCATGACTGGCGCAAGTTCCTCAAGCCGTCGGAGGTGGCGCGCGGCCTGCGCGCCGCTGGGCTCTCGGTGGAAGAACTGGCGGGCCTCATCTACAGCCCGATCACCGGCCGCTGGCGCATCGACGCGCACGACCTCGACGTCAACTACATACTGCTGGCGGCGAAGCCGTCGCGCTGATCTACACGCGGTCGGCCGGGACGAACTGGTTGGCGACCAGGCCGAGCACCTTGTTGTCGCTCGCGAGGCAGGCGGCGCGGCCCCGTCGCAGCAGCGCGGCGGCCACGGTCGTGTTCCAGAACCAGTCGAGCACCTGGCGGCTGCTCGGCCGCTCACCGGGCGCGATCGCCGCTTCGGTGTAGAGCGCCTTGAGATCATCGGCGACGTAACGCGCCGCCTGCACCGGCCTTAGACCGGCGACCGGCGAGTCCGTCGGCGGCGTGTCAGCAGCGAAGGCGGCGAGCAACTCGGGCCAGCGATCACGATCCAGCCGGCCGCCACCCACGGTCGAACGCGGCCGGCCGCTGGCAGCCGACAGCACGGGGGCCCACTCGGCACGCAAAGCGGCGGCCCATTCATCGGCCGACGCATTCGCACCGGGGATCGCGACCGAAGGCAGCGTGACGGCTGGCCGCCAGTCGTCCTGCGGCAGGCGTCCAGGTGCTTCCTCGGCATAGTCCTCGAGGATCACGGGTCCGTCATTGCGCTCCAGCAGGGCCAGCGCGGCCAGCACCACCCGGCGCTGGAAAGCGGCGTCGCCGGGCTCGCCCAGCGGCCGGCCGAGCTCGAACGGCACCCACAAGCCGCGTGGCGGGCGGATCCTCTCCATATGCACGCGGATCAGCCCGATCGTCGTCGTGGCGATGCCGCGCTGCTCGATGAGATGTGCCAGCGCGCTCACGGCGCGCGTGCAGGCAGGTCAAACCGGACTGAACAGCACCGCGTCGATGCTGTCCTTGCGCAGGCGGTCGGTGAGCTGATCGGTCAGCGCATCCCATTGGCCCGGATCGTTGGCGCCCATCACCGCGTAGTGCGTGTCGCTCATCGCGCCGACAACGCCGTCCTGCGCCAGCTCGCGCAGGCGATCGACGGGATAGACGGTGTTGAGGTCGCGCTGGAAGCCGGTGCGATCGTAGTTCGAGGAGACATGCGTCATGACGATGTCGCCTGATGGCAGCGATTGCGGCAGTTCGCGGAACTCGTTGGTGCCCGGCATCATCGGCTTCTCGCCGCGGCGGTGGATGCCGGCCGAGCTGACGATCGCGACCCGCCGGCTCGACAGCTTGCCGCCAACCACGAACGGCGAGGATGGATAGACCGGGCATTCCATCCCGCGGATGCGCTCGGCCATCGCCGGCATCAGATCCTCGAGACGCGCCATCAATCACTCCAGCGTTCCAATGCATGCATCATAGCGTGAACGACGATGCCTATCCGGCATCGTTATGATCAATCGACCGTGGCGCCGGCGCGAACGACGATGTCGCGCCATTTCGCGATCTCGCTCTGCACGAAAGCCTTCGTCGCGGCGGGCGTGAGCGCCTCGCTGGCTTCCATGTTCAGAGCCCTGAGACGCTCGCCCAGTTCCGGATCGGCCAG
Organism: Alphaproteobacteria bacterium; assembly: GCA_019239835.1. Lineage (GTDB taxonomy): Bacteria > Pseudomonadota > Alphaproteobacteria > Reyranellales > Reyranellaceae > JAFAZJ01. The sequence continues at coordinate 5,509 of JAFAZJ010000222.1, forward strand.
CGCCTTGTAGACGGCGGCATTCAGCCGCTCGACGATCACTTGCGGCGTACCGGCCGGTGCGGCCACGACGTTCCAGGTGCCGCCGACGAAGTCGGGCAGGCCCGCCTCCGCCATGGTCGGGACATCGGGCATGACGGTGCTGCGCTTGTCGGCCATCAGGCCGAGCGGAAAAAGCTGGCCGGCGCGGATGTTCTCCAGAATCGGACCCAACGTGGCGAACATGAAGGAATGACGCCCCGCGAGCATGTCCTGTAGCGCCGGGCCGGTTCCCCGATAGGGTACGTGCAAGACATCGACGCCGATGCGGGTCTTGAACATCTCGCCGGCGAGATGGTTGGTGGTGCCGTTGCCCGATGATGGATAGCTCGCCTTGCCGGGCTCCGCCTTCAGCTTGGCGATCAGCGCCTTGAGCGTCCGCGGCTGACCCGGTGGCACCAGCAACGCCATCGGCGCCAGGCCGACCAGCGCCACCGCCTCGAAATCCTTCACCGGATCGTATGGCAGGGACTTGTAGAGCGACACGTTGATGCCGTGCGTCGCCGCGGTGCCGAACAGCAGCGTGTAGCCATCCGGCTTTGACTTGGCGACGAGCTCCGTGCCGACGTTGCCGCCGGCGCCGCCCTTGTTGTCGATGATGACCTGCTGGCCCAGCTCATTGGCGATGCCGGCCGCCACGACACGCGCGATCAGGTCGGTCGGCCCGCCGGGCGGAAACGGCACAACGAGCCTGATCGGCTTGTCCGGATACTCGGCCAGCGCGCCGCCGCACGACAGCAGCAGCACGGCGGCCGCGATCAACGCGCGCCTCAACACGTGCAGTCCTCCGACGACGTCAGTGCGTCGTCACTTCCTTCATGGTGACGAAGTTGTAGGACGGCGGACGCGGGCTCGCCTGCCACCGGTCCATGTCCTCGTAGCGATCGCGCAACGCCGCCGGGTAGTCAGCGAACGCCGGCGTGCGCAGCCAGAGCCGCAGCAAATGACGTCTGCGGTTCTCGTCATCGTAGTCCTCGAAGGCCGTACGCGAATGCAGCACGCAGTAATTGTTGACGAACTGCATGTCACCGCGCTCGAGCACCATGTCGAGGCGGAAGGCCGGATCGGCGCACAACGTCGCGATCGAATCGAGCGCCTCGATCTGCAGCGGCGTGAGCCGCGGCACCTCGTTGAAGCGCTGCGCCGTGTTGATGAAGTTGCGATTGAAGCGATTGAACATCCGGCCCTTGTGCCAGATGAAAACCGGCGAGACGTA
>JAFAZJ010000229.1 GCA_019239835.1 Alphaproteobacteria bacterium
CATGATGATGGCGATGCTCAGGCTCAACGTGCCGTCGGTGTTCATGTATGGCGGCTCGATCCTGCCCGGCAAGTTCCGCGGCAAGGACGTCACCGTGGTCGATGTCTTCGAAGGCGTCGGCATGCATGCCGCCGGCAAGTTCTCGGACTCGGACCTGCACGAGCTCGAGTGCGCGGCCTGTCCGTCGGCCGGCTCGTGCGGCGGCCAGTTCACCGCCAACACCATGGCCTGCGTCTCCGAAGCGATTGGTCTGGCGCTGCCAGGTTCAGCAGGCTCGCCGGCGCCCTACGAGTCGCGCGACGAGTACGCGACGGCCTCGGGCGAGGCGGCCATGAACCTGCTGAAGCTCGGCATTCGCCCACGCGACATCGCCACTCGCGAGGCATTCGAGAATGCCGCGATCGTCGTCGCCGCGACCGGCGGCTCGACCAACGCCGCGCTGCACCTGCCGGCGATGGCGCATGAATGCGGCATCAAGTTCGACCTGCACGACGTGGCGAAGATCTTCAAGAAGACGCCGTACATCGCCGACCTCAAGCCGGGTGGCAAGTACGTCGCGCTCGACATGTTCCGCATCGGCGGCATCCCCGTGGTGATCAAGGAGCTGCTCGACAACGGCCTGTTGCATGGTGACTGCCTCACCGTCACCGGCAAGACCCTGGCGGAGAACCATAAGAACATCGTTTTCCCCGAGGACCAGGACGTCGTCTATCGCGTGAAGAACTGCATCACGCCGACCGGTGGCGTGGTCGGCCTGAAGGGCACGTTGGCCCCTGACGGCGCGATCGTGAAGGTAGCGGGCATGCAGCGTCTCGTCTTCCGCGGTCCTGCGCGCTGCTTCGATAGCGAAGAGGAAGCATTCGACGCGGTGGTGAAGGGCAAGTTCAAGGAAGGCGAGGTCATCGTCATCCGCTACGAAGGCCCGAAGGGCGGCCCGGGCATGCGTGAGATGCTGTCGACCACGGCGGCGCTCTATGGCCTGGGCGTGGGCGAGAAGGTGGCGCTGATCACCGACGGCCGCTTCTCCGGCGGCACGCGCGGCTTCTGCGTTGGCCATGTCGGCCCCGAAGCGCAAATCGGTGGCCCGATTGGCCTGCTGAAGAACGGCGACATGATCGTCATCGACGCGGTCAAGGGCCGCCTCGACGTCGAGCTGTCAGGCAAGGAGCTGCGCAAGCGCGCGAAGAAGTGGAAGCCGAAGAAGAACGGCTACACCTCAGGCGCGCTGTGGAAGTACGCCGAGCTGGTGGGGCCCGCCGTCGATGGCGCGCTGACGCATCCTGGCGCGAAGAAGGAAAGCCACGTCTTCGCGGATATCTGACCACTCCTGTCATCCCGAGCGAAGCGAGGGATCCTTACGCTGCAGAAAGATCCCTCGCTACGCTCGGGATGACAGTCTCGCCTATTCCGAGACCGTGCCGGACAGGCGCTCTACGGCTTCAGCATAGTCCTGCATGAAGTCGTAGACGACGCTGCGCGCCGATTGCTCGGTGTTCATCAGGCCCACCGCCTGGCCGACATAGTAGGTGGCCAGCATCTTGGCGCCCGCATGGCCACTCTCCGCCAATTGGTCGATGCGGGCGAAGGCACGTCGTACCGCCAGCCCCTGCAGCGGCATGGGCAGCGGATCGGGCGCACCTTCGGCCTGCCAAGCGTCGGTCCACGGCGAGCGGAGTTGGCGCGTGTATTTTCCAGTGCGGCTGCGCGAGCGCACGGTGTCGCGCGAGGTAGCGGCCAGCATCTTCTGCTTCACCGTAGGGCTGGTCTCGGCCTCCGCCGTCGTCAGCCAGACCGACGCGGTCCAGGCACCATGCGCGCCCATCGCCATGCAGGCAGCCATCTGACGTCCGGTGGCGATACCGCCAGCGGCCAGCACCCGGATGTTCGGATACGGCTCCATCGCCTGCAGCACCTCGGGGATCAGCACCAGGGTCGAGATCTCGCCGCAATGACCGCCAGCTTCAGTGCCGGCGACGACCAGGATGTCGACGCCCGCCGCGGCGTGGCGCAACGCATGCTCCTTGGAGCCGGTCAACGCGCCGACGGGGACGCCCTTGGCGCGGGCGTGCTCGAACATCGTCGGCGGTGGCACGCCCAGCGCGTTGACCACCAGCCCGATCGGGTGCGCGAAGGCGACGTCCAGCAGCGCCGCGGCACCGGACTCGCGCAGGTTCTCGCCGTAGGACCCCGGCGGTGCCGCATCCCACAGGCCGGCCGTGTCGATGCCGTGGCGTTCGAGCAGGCCGGCGATGTGCTTGCGGTGCTCTTGCGGAATGCGTGCTTCCAGCTCGGCCGCGGTAACGCCGCCTTCCTTGGCTTCCATCTTGTTGGGCACCAGCAGATCGACGCCGTAGGGTTTGCCCTTCACCTTCTCGTCGATCCACCGCAGCTCGATGTCGAGAGACTGCGGCGTGTGGCCGACGGCGCCGAGCACGCCCATGCCGCCGGCATTGGTGACCGCCGCCACCACGTCGCGGCAATGGCTGAAGGCGAAGAGCGGGAACTCGATGCCAAGGTCCTTGCACAGCGCCGATTTCATCGCGTCTCTCCCTCGCTGCCGGTCGTCCGACTATAGCCTGCGCAGTTGACGCGCCATTCCGCTCAGGGGAACGTGGCTGCGGCCTCATACGCCCAACGGGGGAAAGTTATGTCGAGTATTGGACGTCGAACCGTCCTGGGCGCTGCTCTGGCAGCCGGTGCGTTTCCGGCGCGGGCGCAGGATACGTGGCCGACCAAGCCGGTGCGCATCGTGGTGCCGTTTAACGCCGGCGGCGCGATCGATGCGCTGGTGCGGGTGATCGCCGAGCCGCTGACCGCGAAGCTCGGCCAACAGGTGCTGGTCGATCCCAAGCCCGGCGCCAACACCATCCTCGGCTCGGAGATCGTCGCCAAGGCGGCGCCCGACGGCTACACCTTCCTGATCACCACCAACTCGACGCACACCAACAACCCCTCCCTCTACGCCAAGCTGCCGTTCGATCCGGCCAAGGATCTCGCGCCGGTCTCGCTGGTGTCGCTGGGTTCGATCCTGGTCTGCGCCAAGGCCGATGCGCCGTTCAGCGACATCAAGGGCATGGCCGCCTGGGCCAAGGGGCTGGGCCGGCCGGTGACCTATGGCAGCTGGGGCATCGGCTCGTCGGGCCATCTCTACGGCCTGCTGTTCGAGAAGATGCTGGGCGGCCAGTGGAGCCACGTGCCCTATCGCGGCGACGTGCCGGCGCTGCAGGATGTCGGCAACGGTACGCTCGACGTCACCTGGGCCAGCCCGACCAGCGCCAAGACGCAGATCAGCGCCAACCGCGTGAAGCCGATCGCCGCCGCCGGTGCAGCGCGCGGTGCGGCGATGCCGGAGCTCTCGACCTTCGCCGAGCAGGGCTACACTGGCTTCGACCTCCGCCTGTTCGTCGGTGCCTACGCGCCGGCAGGCACGCCCGCGCCGATCATCGCGCGCCTGCAGCACGAGATCGCAGCCGCCGTGGCGTTGCCCGACGTGCGCGAAAAGATGATTCAGCAGGGCCAGACGCCGGTCGCCTCGACACCGGAGGAATTGGCCGCCGTGCTGACGCGTGAGACGCCGATCTGGGCCGAGCTGATCAAGGCTTCCGGCGCGAAAGTGGAGTGAAGCGATGACCGCCGATCAGGGAACCGCGTACGACCTGAAGACGCCAACCTACGACGCGCGCCTCACCGAGGTCGGGCGCGGCACGCCGATGGGCGAGCTGTTGCGGCGTTACTGGCATGCGGTCGGGCTGGCCGAGGATGCGGGCGCCGTGCCGCGCGCGGTGCGCGTCCTGGGCGAGGATCTGATCCTGTTTCGCGACGGGCAGGGGCGGGCCGGCCTCGTGCATCCGCGCTGCTGCCATCGCGGCACGACGCTGTACTACGGCAAGGTCGAGGAGCGCGGCATCCGCTGCTGCTATCACGGCTGGCTGTTCGATGTGCAGGGCCATTGCCTGGAGATGCCCTGCGAGCCCAACCCGACCGGCGCTCAATGCCAGCGCGTGCGCCAGCCCTGGTATCCGGTCGAGGAGCGCTACGGCCTGGTCTTCGCATACATGGGGCCACCCGAGCGCAAGCCGGTGCTGCCGCGCTTCGAGGCGCTCGAGGTGATGGGGCCGGGTGAGTTCGTCGAGACGGACGATTCCAGCATCGGGTCGGGCGGCATTCAGATCGCGCCATGCAACTGGCTGCAGCATTACGAGAACGTCGTCGATCCCTATCACGTGCCGATCCTGCACGGCAGCTTCAGCGGCGCGCAATTCGCGCAGATGATGATGGGCTTCCCCAAGGTGAAGTTCGAGTACGGGCCGATCAGCGTGAAGGCAACCTCGGTGCGCCGCCTGCAGGATGGCCGCCTCTTCCGCCGCGTGACCGAGGCGGCGCTGCCGACCTTGCGCGTGGTCGCCAATCCGCAGGTCGGCGAGCGCTTCGGCATGGTCGAGTCGATCGGCTGGACCCTGCCGATCGACGACACGCATTACCGCATCTACGTCGCCGGCCGTGTGCGCGAGGCGGGCGAGCTCAAGAAGTTCCGCTCGAAGTACAACGGAAAGACCTGGGACCAGCTCAGCGAGGCCGAGCACCAGCAATTCCCTGGCGATACCGAGGCGCAGGTCGGGCAGGGTGCCATCACCTTCCACTCGGAAGAGCACCTGATGTCGAGCGACCAGGGCGTCTCGATGCTGCGCATGCTGCTGCGCCGCCAGCTCGATGCCGTGGCGCGCGGCGAGAACCCGGCCGGCGTGGCGTTCACCGAGGCCGAAGCCTATGTGCGCTTCGAGTCCGGTCAGTATCTCGAGGATGCGAGCGCGGCATGAGCATCGGCGCCCTCGCGCTCTTCGGTGGATTTGGCTTCATGCTGCTGCTCGGCGTGATCGGCTACAACAGCCGCAAGAAACGGCGCGACAGCGGTTACGACGATGGTACGCCCACGCGCATCGAGTCGGTGCTGGATGATGTGGGCGGCAGCGACTCGTCGAGCGATTCTGGAGGCGACTCGGGCGGCGACGGTGGTGGTGACGGCGGCAAGTAGCTGGGTTCAGGCGCTCAACAGCTCGGCGTCGAGCTCGCACCACACCGGCACATGGTCCGACGGCTCGGCGCGGCCGCGCTCGGCCTTGTCGATGTCGCAGGCGCGCAGCTTGTCGGTGGCCAGCGGCGAGAGCAGCCAGTGGTCGATGCGCAGGCCGTTGTCCTTGTTCCACGCGCCGGCCTGGTAGTCCCAGAAGCTGTAAGCATGCTCGGTGGGATGGAGCGTGCGGTAGGCGTCGACCATGCCGAGGTTCAGCATGGCGCGAAAGGCGCCGCGCGATTCCGGCCGGCAGAGTGCGTCGTCGGCCCAACCGACCGGATCGTAGACGTCCTTGTCGGTGGGGCAGACGTTGTAGTCGCCGCCCATGACAAGCATCTCCTCCTCGGCCATGAGCATACGCGCGCGCTCGCGCAGGCGGCGCATGAAGCCCAGCTTGTAGGGGAACTTGTCGGTGTTCGAGGGATTGCCGTTGGGCAGGTAGATACCGGCCACCCGCAGCGGTCCGGCCGAGGTCATGAACTTCGCCTCGACATAGCGCGACTGTACGTCGGCATCGTCACCCGGCAAAGCGCGCGCGGTGACTTCGATCGGCGGCACGCGCGAGAGCATGGCCACACCGTTGAACGTCTTCTGGCCGATGATCTCGCATTTGTAGCCGGCGCCCTCGACCTCGAGCCGCGGGAATTGCGGCTCCTGGCACTTGATCTCTTGCAGCACGACGATGTCGGGCTGGGCGCGCTTCAGCCAGTCCGCGAGATTGCCGACCCGTTTGCGGATCGAATTGATATTCCAGGTCGCGATCTTCATGCGGAGGCTTCACCGTCGCCCTGAGCGGAGCGAAGCGTAGTCGAAGGGCCTTGACCCAACAACCGCGCCGGAGCTGTCGAGGGAAGGTCCTTCGCTGCGCTCAGGACGACGGAGAGAAGGCTAGACCGCGAACGAGGTGCCGCAGCCGCAGGAGGAGGTGGCGTTGGGATTGCGCACCTGGAACGACGCGCCGACCATCTCGTCGACGTAGTCGATCTCGCTGCCCTTGATGAACTCTAGCGACGTGCTGTCGATCAGCACGGTGGCGCCGTTCTTCTCGATCACCAGATCGTCGTCGTTGCGCTTGGTGTCGAAGTCGAAATTGTACTGGAAGCCCGAGCAGCCGCCGCCCAGTACGGCGACGCGCAGCATCGAGGGCTGCGCCTCGCGCGAGGCGAGGTAGGCAATGCGGCGGGCGGCGCTATCGGTCAGGGCCACGCCAAGGGATTCGCTCATCTCTTCAGTCTCCGGCGGCCACCGGGGGCCGCTGACTACACGTGTTGCCCCTAAATGTGGGGGCTTGGCACATTCTGTCAACCTTATGCGGCGTAAGGGTTTGGGCAGGTTGGGGGCCCTGTGGTAGTGTCGCGGCACCCTTCGCATCCTAAGGAATCCAATGGTCGACGCACCGGCCCCGGCCGCCCAGCCCGCCCTACCGCTGTTCTACAAGCAGCCCCGGGCCCTGGACGCCAATACCCACCGCAACAGCCGGCTGAAGGACAACGCCACGTTCGGCTTCGCCCGCGCCTCCAATTCGGTGCCGGTCAATGGCATCGAGTTCGCGCTGGCCCAGCGCCACTACCCCATTGTTTTCACAGGGTCGGGCAAGGCTTTTCCGGCCGTCGTCCTGGGGCTGCGGGTCGACGAGAACCTGTTCGTCGAGGCCGATGGCCGCTGGGTCGACGGCATCTACGTGCCGGCCTATGTCCGGCGCTACCCCTTCGTTTTCATCGAGGCGCCCGAGGACAAGCTGATCCTGGCGATCGACGAGGGCAGCGGCTTGCTGGTCGACGACGGCCCGCACAAGCTGTTCGACGACGCCGGCAAGCCGACCCCACTGGTCAATGGCGCGCTGCAGTTCTGCGGCGCCTACCAGGCCAATTTCAAGCAGACCCTGGAGTTCGTCGACGCGCTGGTCGAGAACGACCTGCTGGTCGATAACCGCGCCAACGCGGTGCTCAACAACGGCGAGCGCCTGGCCCTGGGCGGCTTCAAGGTGATCGACGAGGAGAAGTTCAAGAAGCTGCCGGCCGCCGTGCTGAAGGTCTGGCGCGACCAGGGCTGGCTGGGCTGGGTCTACGCCCACTTCTTCTCGCTGGGTGGCTGGAACGGCCTCGCCGCCCTGGCCAGCAAGCGCCCGCAAGCGGTCGACGCCGGCAGCAAGCGGGGCTAACCGCGCGCTGCCTGCCGCGCTCGCACGCTCTCACGGTAGAGGATATAGAGGCCGGAGCCGATCACCAGTGGCAGGCCGTACCAGACGCTGCTGGCCGGCAGCTCGTGGAAGAAAATCCAGCCATAGGCGAAGGCGAAGATGATCGCCGTGTACTCGAAGGGCGCCAGCACCGAGGGTGGCGCCAGCCTGAGCGCGCGCGTCGAGAAGATCTGGCCGACACCGCCCATCAGCCCGACCGCCGCCAGCCATAGCCAGTCCCAGCCCACGGGATTGCGCCAGTGCGTATCGGGGTCGAAAAGGCACAAGCCGCCGAAGATCGCGAGGCAGGCGGTGCCATAGTAGAACATCGAGGATTCGTCGCGGTCGGTGCGGGCGATGCGACGCAGCACGACGATGTTGAAGGCGTAGATGAACGTCGCGCCCAGCGCGATCATGGACACGAAGTCGAAGCCGGCGCCGGGATCGAGGATGACCACCACGCCGATGAAACCGACGATAATCGCGCTCCAGCGGCGCCAACCGACCTGCTCGCCGAGGATCGGGATCGACAGCGCCGCCATGAAGAAGGGGGCGGCGAAGGAGATCGCGTAGATGTCGACCAGCGGCGCGCGCGGGAAGGCCCAGAAGAAGCCGAAGGTCGCCGCCAGGCCGAAGGCTGCGCGGATCGCCTGCCAGCCGGGCTGGCGCGTGCGCAACGCCGAGACGCCGACGCTCATCGACATCATGATCATCAGCGGGATAAAGGCGAGGGCGCTGCGGAAGAGCAGGAGCTGTGCCACCGGATAGCCGCTGCCCAGCCACTTCACCAAGGTATCCATCGAGGCGAAGACCACGATGGCACCGAACTTGGCGTAGATGCCGTAGACGACGTGCCGGTCGGTGGCCCCC
>JAFAZJ010000066.1 GCA_019239835.1 Alphaproteobacteria bacterium
TTCCGCGCGAACAGGGCCATCACGCTGGCGCGGCCGTCCGTGACCAGCTTTGTCGCATGACCGGTGTCAGCCGATGTGAAGACATCGACGCGCTCGCCGGCTTCGATGCGTTCACGCATGCGGCCTGACGCCCCGAACTGGGCCTGAACCGGCACGCCGCGCTCACGCGTGAAGACCATCGCCATTTCCGACATCGCCTCGCGCAGGCTGCCTGCGCCATACAGCACCAGGCCATTGTCCTGGGCCGCCGCCGGCTCGCATAATCCGAAGACGAGGGCGCCGAAAAGTGCCGACCGCACAGCGGGAAATGCCATCTCGCGCTCCATTCGTAATAGTCGACCGAATATAGCGACCGGGGATCGGCGGTCCAGTGATCCGCACCCGGCGCCCCGAACGGCAAAACTCCTGTGACACCGGTCCGCTGGAGCGGTGCGATGCGACAGGCTAAAACAGCCGCCATAAACAGAAGAGGGATCCCCCATGGCCGCTGACACGGTTCTCGACCTGCTGGCGCGCGGCGCCGCTTCGGCGCCGGCTATCGGCGCACCCGAGAACAAGCCGCTCACATTTGCCGGGCTGCGCGATCTCGCCGCCAAGACGACGGCCGACCTCAACGCCATGGGTATCGGCCGCAACGACCGTGTCGCCATCGTGCTGCCCAACGGCCCGGAGATGGCCACGACTTTCATCGCCGTCGCGTCGTGTGCCACCACCGCACCGCTCAATCCTGCCTACCGCGCCGATGAGTTCGAGTTCTATCTCATCGACCTGAAGGCCAAGGCGCTGCTGATCCAGCAGGGTGAGGAATCGCCGGCCCGCGCGGTCGCGGCCAAGCTCGACGTGCCGATCGTCGAGGTCGTGCCCGATCGCAGCAAGGGCGCGGGCTATTTCACGCTCAAACCGGAGAAACCGATGTCCGGCAAGCCGGCCCATCCCGGCAAGGCTGAGCCCGATGACATCGCGCTGGTGCTGCACACGTCGGGAACGACCTCGCGGCCGAAGATCGTACCGCTGGCGCAGCGCAACGTCTGCGCCACCGCTCGACACATCACCCAGACCCTGTCGCTGACGCCATCCGATATCTGCCTCAACATCATGCCGCTGTTCCATATCCATGGCCTGATGGCGGCGGTGCTCTCCTCGCTCGCCGCCGGCGCGTCGGTCAACTGCTCGCCGGGCTTCAACGCGCTGCGCTTCTTCGCCTGGCTCGATGAGGTAAAGCCGAGCTGGTACACGGCGGTGCCGACCATGCACCAGACGATCCTGGCGCGCGCCGACCGCAACGGCGAGATCATCGGCCGCTCCAAGCTGCGCCTGATCCGCTCGTCCTCGGCGTCGCTGCCGCCGCAGGTGATGGCCGCGCTCGAGAAGACCTTCAATGCGCCGGTGATCGAGGCCTATGGCATGACCGAGGCGGCGCACCAAATGGCCTCCAACCCGCTGCCGCCGCGCTCGCGCAAGCCCGGCTCGGTCGGCCTCGCCGCTGGCCCGGAGGTCGCGATCATGGACACGGAGGGCAACCTGGTGCCGCGCGGCTCGCTGGGCGAGATCGTGATCAAAGGGCCCAACGTCACCGCCGGTTACGAGGCCAATCCGGCCGCCAACGCCAGCGCCTTCACCAATGGCTGGTTCCGCACCGGCGATCAGGGAACGTTGGACGACGAAGGCTATCTACGCATCACCGGCCGCCTGAAGGAGTTGATCAACCGAGGCGGCGAGAAGGTGAGCCCGCTGGAGGTCGACGAGACGATCATGGACCACCCCGCGGTGGCGCAGGTCGTGACCTTCGCCATGCCACACGACAAGCTCGGCGAGGAAGTCGCCGCCGCCGTCGTACTGCGCGAAGGCCAGAACGCCACCGAGCGCGAGATCCGAGACTTCGCCGCCAAGAAGCTCGCCGACTTCAAGGTGCCCAGGAAAGTTGTGTTCCTGCAGGAGATCCCCAAGGGCGCGACCGGCAAGCTGCAGCGCATCGGTCTGGCGGAGAAGCTCGGGCTGGGCACCTGACATGCGCGTGCTGATCTTCGGCGCCGGTGCGATCGGCGGCTATCTCGGCGCGAAGATGGCGATGGCCGGTACCGACGTAACCTTCTTCGCGCGCGGGCCACACCTTGCGGCGATGAAGGCCAACGGGCTAACGCTGATTTCCGAAGGTCAGACGCACAACGTCAAAGTGCCCTGCACCGACGATCCCGGTGCCGCCGGCCCGCAGGACTATGTCGTGGTCAGCCTGAAGGCGCATGGACTCTCGGCGGCGCTGCCGCAGATCGAGAAGTTGCTGGGCCCCGACACCGCCATCGTCACAGCGATGAACGGCGTGCCGTGGTGGTACTTCTACAAGCACGGCGGCGAGTACGACGACCTGCGTCTCAAGAGCGTCGACCCCGATGGCTCGCTGTGGGAGCGCCTGCATCCGCGCCGCGCCATCGGCTGCATCGTCTATCCTGCCGCGACCATTACATCGCCGGGCGTGATCGAGCACACGTATTCGAACCGTTTCACCTTGGGCGAACCGGATGGATCGAGGAGCGAGCGCATCACGGCGCTGTCACAGGCAATGATCAAGGCCGGCCTGCGCGCGCCGGCACGGCCGCGCATCCGCGATGAGATCTGGATCAAGCTGTGGGGCAACCTGTCGCTCAATCCGGTTTCGGCGCTCACGCATGCAACGCTCGATCTGATCACCTCGGATCCCGGTACACGTTCAGTGATCCGCGCCATGATGGTCGAGGCGCAGGCTGTGGCAGAGAAGACCGGCATCAAGTTCGCCATCGACGTCGACAAACGCATCGAGGGCGCCAACGAGGTCGGCGCGCACAAGACCTCGATGCTGCAGGACCTCGAGGCCGGCAAGCCGATGGAGATCGAGGCGCTGTTGGGCGCCGTGGTCGAGATGGGCCGCATCACCGGCCTGCCGACGCCAACCTGCGACACCGTGCTCGCCCTGGTGCGACAGCGCGCCAAGGTTGCGGGCGTCGCCTAGTCATGCCTACCCTCCGCCGCAATCAGGGGGAAGAGACGCGTAGTCGGCGTGACGATCACCGCTAGCAAACCCGAGGGCATCGATGGTCCCGCCGCGTGGCGTACGGCGTGGATCGTGCTCGGCATCCTGTCGATCTCCTTCGGCTCGCCGCTGTTGATCGTGGTCGGCCTGAAGCCGATCCAGGACGCGCTGGCCACCGACCGATCGACCATCTCGCTGGCCGGCTCGCTGGCGTGGTTCGGCACCGCGGTCGGCGGCATCGTCATGGGCTACATGGCCGACAAGGTCGGCGTGCGCGTGACCCTCATCTTCGGCGCCGTGATGGTCGCCTGCGGCCTGGCGCTCAGTTCGCTCGGACCGATCTGGGCGCTCTATGTCGGCCACGGGCTGATGCTGGGCCTGTTGGGCAATGGCGCGATCTACGCGCCGCTGCTGGTCTACGTCAGCCGCTGGTTCGAGCGCCGGCGTGGCACGGCGATCGCGCTGATCTCCTCCGGCCAGTACATCGCGGGCGTCGTCTGGCCGTCGCTGTTCGAGCACGGCATCACGACCTATGGCTGGCAGACCGTGATGCTGGGTTACGCCGTCATCGTCGCGGTGGTGATCTTGCCGGCCTCGTTCCTGCTCAAGCCGCTGCCGCACGCCGCGTTGCCACCGCTTGTGCGCAAGGGCAGCGCCAACGACTATCGCGTTGCTGGCCTGCATCCCAACGTGGCGCAGGTGATCCTTTGCGTCGCCGGCTTCTGCTGCTGCATCCCGATGTCGATCCCGCAGGCCCATCTCGTGGCCTTCTGCAGCGATATCGGCATCATCGCCACGCGCGGCGCGGCGATGCTTTCGGTGATGCTGGCCGCCGCCTTCATCTCACGCCAGCTCTGGGGTTATCTTGCCGACCGCATCGGCGGGCTGCGTACAGTGCTGTTCGGCTCGATGTCGCAGGCGGTGTTCATGAGCGGCTTCCTGCTGACCCAGGACGAGGCTGGCCTGTTCTTCGTCGCCGCTGCCTTCGGCCTGGGCTTTGCCGGCATCATTCCCGCCTACTCCGTCGCCGTGCGTGATCTCTTCTCCGCCGCGCAGGCCTCCTGGCGCATCCCGTTGACGCTTTCGACTGCACAGGCCGGCATGGCCTTCGGCAACTGGTTCGCCGGCCACCTCTACGACCAATACGGCTACTACAAGCCGGCGTTCGGCAGCGGCATCGGCTTCAACCTGCT
>JAFAZJ010000190.1 GCA_019239835.1 Alphaproteobacteria bacterium
TTCCGCGCCGCCGGAGACGCCGAAGCCCAGCACATGGACACCCTGACGTGCGAACTCGATCTGTCGGCGCTGGGTGTCGCGATAGAACGAGTTGCCGCCGTCGATGACGATGTCGCCGCTGCCCAGATGCGGCCGCAGCGCCTCGAGCGCGTCATCGACCGGATGGCCTGCCGGTACCATCAGCATGATGCTGCGCGGCGCCGGCAGGGCGGCGATCAGGCCGGCGATATCGTCGGCGCCTACCGCGCCATCGCCGATATCCTTGGCCAGCGGCGCGGCCACACCCGCTGCCGCGTCGAACAATGCCAACCGTGCGCCATTGCGGGCGAGGTTGCGCGCGAGGTTGGCGCCCATGACGCCGAGGCCCATCAGGCCCAATGCCGACGATCGCATAGGAGCCGTGATAGCGTGCGGGACACCGCGCGGTAAAGGCCGACGGGGGAGCGGAGGAGCAGCCATGCTGCGTCTGGGACTGATCGGATATGGCGCCATCGGCCTGCACGTGCGCGAGGCGATGGCCGCCGGGCGCATCGAGGGCGTCGAGTTGCGCGCCGCCCTGGTGCGCCGGCCGCGCGAGGAAGTGACCACCCGGCCCGACATTACCCACGATCCCGACCGCTTCTTCGACTACGGCATGGACGTCGTGGTCGAGTGCGCCGGCCACGACGCCGTGCGCGCCCATGCCGAGCGCGTGCTGGAGAACGGCATGGACCTGCTGGTGACCTCGGTCGGCGCCTTCACCGACAGCGCCCTGTACGATCGCGTACTGGCGGCGGCGCGGCAAAACGGCAAGCGGTTGATCCTGCCCTCCGCCGGCATCGGCGCCATCGACATTCTCTCGGCTGCCGCGGTCGGCGGTCTCGATTCGGTCACGGTGACCGTGCGCAAGGATCCCTCGGCGTGGAAGGGCACGGCGGCGCAGGACTTGGTCGACCTCGATTCACTGAAGCAGCCGCATGTCGTGTTCGACGGACCGGTGCGCGAGGGTGCGCGGCTCTATCCGCAGAACGTCAACATCTCCGCCGCCGTGGCGCTGGCCGGCATCGGGCTCGACCGCACGCGCGTGGTGATCGTCGCCGATCCGACCATCGCCACGCACGTCGTCGAGGTCGAGGCCGCCGGCGCCTTCGGCCGCTTCCGCTTCATGGAGGACGTCGCGGTCAGCGCCGAGAATCGCAAGACCGGGCGCATCGTCGCCATGGCGCTGGTCAAGACCGTGCGCCAGCTCGCCTCGACCCTCGTTGTCGGCGCGTAGGGCTTACTTCCCTCGCCCCGCGTGCGGGGAGAGGGAGAGACGGTTCAGTTGGTCTGGAAGTTCAGCGTGGTGAGCTGCTTGAAGGTCACCTGCACCAGCACGCGCGCGGCATTGGTGGTGGTGGTGCCGCTGAAGTAGATGCCGCGCTGGCCGAAGACGCGGATGAGGAAGCATTCGTCCTCGTAGGTGATGCCGGCCTGGTAGTCGGTGAAGTTGCGGCGCGTGATGTCGAAGCGGCCGCCCAGGTCGATCGTCCAGTACTGGCCAATCGGCGTGCGCAGCGACGCCACCACCGAATCGCGCGGCGGCGGCAGGCCGGGATAGCGGCCGAGCGGACTGTCCGGGCCCTCGTGCGCGTAGCCCACCGTGAGCGCGGCCTCGCGGCCAAAGATCTGATGGCGCAGGGTCGGCGCGACATAGGCCTGCACCACGCCGAAGTCGCGCGCATCGAAGCGTCCATACATGTCGAGCGACAGCGGATAGCCGACATCGGCGCGCAGGCCGACCACCCAGTCGGAAGCCTTGTCGCCGGGCGCGCGCAGACGGCCGCCGAAATTGTCGGTACCCACGAGGTAGCGCAGCTGGCCGGCCTCGATCGTCAGCTGCTCGCCCGTGGCAAAGCCCAGGGTCGAGCGCAGGCCGTAAACGATGCGCAGGCCGCTTTCCCGCTGATCGAAACCGGTGTGCCGGTCCGGCGAGAAGATCGAGCTGAAATCCATCTCCAGGCTGCGCGAGTCCTCGTCGAGTGCCGGCCGCGTGCCGGCGATCTTGCCCGAGCCGATCAGCAGCGCCTTGGGCTCGATCACCCAGGAGCCGCGGCCGACCGGTGCCACGAAGGGATACGACCATTCGAGCCAGCCGGCCGCGTCGCTCGATGCCCAGCTGGCAGCGTTGGTCGGCAGGCCGTTGGACAGCGGATCGACGATGTCCACCGGCCCCGACGTGGTGCGATCGAGCCGGCCCATGAGCTGCGCGCCGAAGCCCACGACCTGGCCGCCGCGCAGCAGCGCACGGCGTTGCCATTCCACGGTCTGGATCGCGCTGCTGGTCGACGGTCCGTACTCGCGCGTGATCTCGCGCAGCAGAGTGCGCGTTTCCAAGGTGCCGCCCGCAAAGGGGACCGGGATGCGCTGGTTGGCGAAGGCGTGGAAACCGGCGGTCGGCACCTGGCCGGCGAAAGTGTCGGCATGCAGGTCCTGGTAGTGTGCGGCACGGATTTGCAGGAAGGATTGCGGCGCGAAGCGCTCGATGGCCGCGACCGAGTGCGCGAAGATCTGGCGGCCGATACCAAAATCCTCGTGGAAAGCGCGGTCGCTGGAGTAATCGGCATCGGCCACCGCGCGCCAGTTGGCATCGATGTCCCAATGCAGCGTGCCGCGCAGCAGGTAGCGCAGGCGGCCGGCGTCATAGGTGAACCGCGGGCGCAGCGAAACGTCGAAGGTGTCGCCGCGCTTGCGCGCTTCGAAGTCGAACAACGGCCGTGTCGGGTGCGTCACGTAGAGGCGCGGCCGGATCGACAGATCGAAGGTATCGTCGAAGGCGACGAAGTATTGCGGCTCGCCGTAGAATCCGCGCAGCGCGCTGTGGCCGACGTCGAACGACACCAGGCCGGTGCGCCGGCGAACGTCGGGTGCGGGATGGGTGAAATACGGCGTGTAGACCACCGGCACGCCGAATATCTCCAGCGCCGCGTTGTTGTAGATGAAGTCCTGCGAGGCCGAGTCGACCACCACGCGGCGCGCCGTGATGCGCCACACCGGAGGACGATCGGGATTCTTCGCGCATTCGTCGCAGGGCGTGGCCTGCGCGTGCTGCAGGGCGAACTCCCGGCCCTTGCCGACGCTCAACTTGCCGTCGCTGGCACGCACCCGCCAATTGCGCCGCAACACCATGCGGATGTCGCGTCCGCCACCGTCGGTGAAGGCGGCGTCGACATCGACATCCTTGAAGAACACCACGTCGCCATTGTCGTCGATCACCGCGACATTGCCGACGGCGCGCAGGTGATCGGTGCTGGAATCGTAGACCACCTCGTCGGCGATAATCGAGCGCGGGCCGCGACGTACCTCGACCATGCCCCGCGCGATCAGCCGGCGGCCTCCCGCCTCGCGAATCACCTCGTTGGCCAGCACCAAAGTCTCGCCTGAGTTGCGCGTCGCTGCGGTTTGTGCCACGGCGGCGCCGCACCAGATCACGAGCGACAAAAGAAGCGCCGCCCACCAATACCTTCCCCCGCTGGCGGGGGAAGGTGGCGCGAAGCGCCGGATGGGGGTGGCTCGCGCGGTCAGACGCGGACTGAGAAGGGCATCTCCTTCGCCTTCGACAGCCACCCCCATCCGCCCTTCGGGCACCTTCCCCCGCCAGCGGGGGAAGGTAGGTGCGCGTACGCCGCAGACGATCAATGCGCCCTGCTTAACCAGCGCGCGCGGGATGGGCGCGCAACGCTTCTTCGTTGATGTCGGCACCCCAACCGGGACGTGTCGGCACGACCAGCTCGCCGTTCTCGATCACCGGCGGATGGGTCACGAGGTCGTCCTTCCACGGCAC
>JAFAZJ010000204.1 GCA_019239835.1 Alphaproteobacteria bacterium
TGGGATTCCAGGCGACCTGGAATGCCTCGATACGCGTGATCTTCATGGCGAACCCTCCCCAACGACGTCAAAGCGCGCGGATCAGGTATCGTACACTCTTGCCGCGGTCGGCGAGGTGGGCTTCGCCGCAGATGGTGAAGCCCAGCCGTGCATGGAAGGCATCGGAGATCGGGTTGGGCGGGTCGCTGTTGACCTCGCAGCAGACGCGTTCGTGGCCCGCCGCGCGGGCGATGGCGAAGAATTCCTCGTAGAGTCGCCGCGCGTGGCCGCCACGCCGTACGCTCGGCGAGACGACGATGCGATCGACATAGGCGAAACGCGCGTAACGCTGGCGGAACCACACGAAGTTGGGGCTGTGGTAGTCGGCGTCCTGGTCGAAGGTCAGCAGGAAGGCCTCGGCATCGCCGATCACGCGCGCGGCCATCGCGATCGACAGCAGGCGGCTCAGCTCACGCTCATCGAGTTCCGATAGCTCGGCCGCATGCGCGTTGTTCAGCGCGAGGAGGGCGGCCTCGTCTGCCGGCGAGGGGATGCGGATCTGCGACATGACGTCTTACGCGCGGCCGTACTTGTCCTCGAAACGCTCGATATCGTCCTCGCCGAGATAGGCGCCGGACTGCACCTCGATCAGGTGCAGCGGCTCGCTGCCGGTGTTCTCGAGGCGATGGCGGATGCCGAGCGGGATGTAGGTCGACTGGTTCTCGTACAGATCGAAGACATCGTTGCCGCGCGTGACGCGCGCCACGCCGCGCACCACGACCCAGTGCTCGGCGCGCTTGTTGTGCTTCTGCAGGCTGAGCGAGCGGCCGGGCAGCACCTGGATGTGCTTGACCTGGTGACGCTCGCCGGCATCGACGGTCTCGTAGTAGCCCCAGGGGCGGAAGACCTTGGCATGCGTCGCGGCCTCGGAGCGGCCGCTGGCTTTCATGCGCTCGACCAGCTTCTTGACGTCCTGCGCACGATCGCGCCGTGTGACCATCACCACATCGCCGGTGGCGACCACGATCAGATCCTCGACGCCGAGCGTCGCGACCATCACGCCGTGCTCGGCGCGCACGTAGCTGCCTTTGGTGTCTTCTGCCAGCACGTCGCCGACCAGGGCGTTGCCGTGCGCGTCCTTCGCCATCTGCTCGTGCAGGGCGTCCCACGCGCCGATGTCGCTCCAGCCCATGTCGACCGGCACGGTCACCGCGCGCTCCGTGCGCTCCATCACCGCGTAGTCGATCGACTTCGAGGGCGAGCGGCTGAAGGCCTCGCCATCGAGACGGATAAAATCGAGATCGCGCGTCGCGCCCTTGAAGGCCGACACGCAGGCCTCGACGATCGCCGGCTCGAACTGGTTCAGCTCGGCGAGATAGAGATCGGCGCGCAGCAGGAAGATGCCGCCGTTCCAGGCGTAGTGACCGTCGGCGAGGAACTGTCGGGCACGCACGAGGTCAGGCTTCTCGATGAAGCGCTCGACGACGTGGCAGCCCGGCGCGCGTGGCAGCGCCTCGCCGATCTTGATGTAGCCATAGCCGGTCTCGGGCGCCGTCGGCGCAATGCCGAATGTGACGAAGCCGCCATGCACCGCCGCCGGCATGGCTTGCGCGATCGCGGTCTGGAAGGCATCGGGACGACGGATCAAGTGATCCGAGGGCAGCACGAGGATCGGCCGATTGGGACCGCCGGCGGCGGCCATCATCGCGCCGATCGCCACGGCGGGGGCGGTGTTGCGCGCCGCCGGCTCGAGCACGATGGCGGCCGGCGTGACGCCCACCGCGCGCAATTGCTCGGCGACCATGAAGCGGTGCTCGGCGTTGCAGACGATCACCGGTGGCATGAAGTGCTGCGGATCGGCGACGCGCTGCACCGTCTGCTGCAGCAGCGACGTCTCGCCGATGAGCGGGAGGAACTGCTTGGGATAGGCCTCGCGCGACAGCGGCCAGAGCCGCGTGCCCGAGCCGCCAGAGAGGATGACCGGCTGAATCAGGTGGGATGACGAAGACGGATCCGGCTGCGCCATCCGCGGTACCACTGGTTAGCTGGCAGCGGCGAACCTTGGCGCGCCGTTGGCCTTGGACATACCGCCCGATACCATCTGGTCGTGGATCCAGCGATAGGTTTTTTCCATGCCGTCCTCGAGGCGGACGGAAGGCGCCCAGCCCAGCACGCGCTTGATCATGTCGTTGTCGCTGTTGCGCCCGCGCACGCCCTTGGGGGCGTCGAGGTTGTAGCGGCGCTTCAGCTTGATGCCGGCGATCTTCTCGACAATGTCGACCAGCGTGTTGATCGACACCAGCTCATCGCTGCCGATGTTGATCGGCTCGATCACGTCGCTGTTCATCAGCCGCACGCTGCCGTAGGTGCAGTCGTCGACGTACATGAAGGAGCGGGTCTGCTCGCCGTCGCCCCAGATCTCGATCTCGTGGCGACCCGACAGCTTGGCCTCGATCACCTTGCGGCACATCGCGGCCGGCGCCTTCTCGCGGCCGCCGTCGAAGGTGCCGTTGGGACCATACACGTTGTGGTAGCGCGCCATGCGGGTCTGCAGGGCGTAATCCTCGCGGAAATGGCGGCACATGCGTTCACTGAAGAGTTTCTCCCAACCATAGCCGTCCTCCGGCATGGCGGGGTAGGCATCCTCTTCCTTCAGCGCGGTGACGTTGGCGTCGGTCTGCTTGTCGGCGGCGTAGACGCAGGCCGAGGACGAGTAGAAATAGCGCTCGACCCCATACTGGTGCGCAGCCATCAGCAGGTGCGTGTTGATCAGTACCGTGAGCATGCACTCGGCCTTGTGGGTCTCGATGAAGCCCATGCCGCCCATGTCGGCGGCGAGATTGTAGATCATGCGCGTGCCGGCAATGCAGTCGTCAATGTACATGAAGCTGCGGGTCTGCTTGCCGTCGCCCCAAATCTCGATCTCATGGACGCCGCTCCGCAGCGCCTCGATCACTTTGCGGCAGATTGCCGCCGGGGCCTTTTCGCGACCACCCTCGAAAGTGCCATGCGGGCCATAGACGTTGTGATAGCGAGCGACCCGCGTGACCAGGCCGAAATCCTCGGAAAAGTGGCGGCACATCCGCTC
>JAFAZJ010000205.1 GCA_019239835.1 Alphaproteobacteria bacterium
GACAACGCCTTCTGCACGGCGATCACGTCGAGGCTGAACAAGGCACCGTCGACCGTGATGTTCACCGCGGAGTTCCTGTCGGCCGGCGCGGTGGGCGCACCGCTGGAAACCACGGTCGACCTCGCACGCGCCAGCGAGCGCTTCGCCTTCCCCACCGGCACGGTCATGCAGAACGGCATGCCGCTGCTCAACTACAGCGCCGTCGTCGCCCTGCGCGAGTGGAAGAAGCCCGCATGAACGGCGAGCCGATCACGACCGCCGCCGACATCCCCGAGCATTTCGAGCTGTTGCGCGGCAATGTCGGCTTCGGCGCGCTGATCGGCCCGCTCTACCTGCGCAAGCCGCGCGAAGGCCGTCTCTACGCCTGGGCCTTCCGCGCCAGCGAGAAGCATCTCAACCCCGCCGGCATCGTGCATGGCGGCATGCTGGTGAGCTTCGCCGACACCTGCTTGGGCGCACTCGCCTTCTTCGCCGGCAACCGCTCGCCGAGCTCGACCGTCGACCTCGCGACATCCTTCGTCGCGCCCGGCCGCAGCGGCGACTGGATCGAATGCACCGGCGCGGTCACGCGCACCACGCGCGACCTGGTCTTCCTCACCGGCCGCGTCTACGTCGCCGACCGCACCCTGGTCGACCTCAAGGGCATCTGGAAGATCCTGCGCCCGTCGCCGGACAAGCGCTGAGCATGCGGCGCGCGTTTGCTGCCGCCTTGTGCGCTGTGTTGGCGGCACTGACGGCGCCAGCCGTCATGGCGGTGTCTCCAGCGCCGCTGGGTGAAATGGTGTTCTTCGCGCGAGACTCCGCGGAGCTGGGCGACAATCAGAAGGATAAGCTGCGTCGTCTGGTGCCGGTGATCCGCCAGTTCTCTCAGATCCTGGTACCAGCGATCCACCAGTTCTCTCGGACAACGATTCAGACATGTCAGACCGTGCGCGTCGCCGGTCATCTCGACAAGGCGGAGGCCAGTCGCGGCAAAGCCGGGACAGTCGACCGGCTGCGCGCGCAGGCGGTTCGCGACGTGCTTCGCGAGGCCGGCCTCACCGAACTGGATATCTACGTCTTCACGTATGGCGGCGATCGACCGCTGGCGCAAAACGCGCCCGATGACGAGCCGCAGAATCGGCGCGCCGACATCGTGTGGTCTTGCCCGCTGTCGTGGGTCCAGTAGCAGCCGCGGGCGCGCTCACCACGAGCCGGGGCCGTCGATCTTGCGCATCAGTTCGCGCTGCGCCGGGGTCAGGCCGATGCCGTGGATCGACATGAACATGGTCAGGCCCAACGCCATCACCAGCAGGCCGATGATGAACAGACGTTTGTCGCGGTCCACGCTCGGTCGGCCTATTTGAGGCGCTGGGCGCCGTTCTGGAAGCTGGGCCCGGCCGGCCCCATGGGCTTCACCGGGCCGAGCCAGGGCGGCGTCAGGAGCGCGGCGACGCCGAGGAAGACACCCGTGACGATGAACAGGATGCCGAGCAGCCGGTAGGTCGACATGGTCAGCGCCGCTGCGCCTCGAGGGTGCCGGGGCCCGGCTCGATGCGCACGACGTTGCGCTGGTCCATCTCGTGGTAGCGCTTGTGCCAGGCGACGTTGGCCAGCACGCAGTGGAGCGGAATCTTCTCGTCTGTGTCCTCGGGGAACATGCCCTCCGGCACCATCGCGATGTCGATGAACGAGGCCGGCAGGCGAATGTCGCGGAAGGCGATGAACGAGGTCTTCAGCGACGCCAGCGCGCGATCGTCGACGTTGCGCCGCTTGGAGAGCGCCAGGGCGCCGCAGATCTCGACCCGGCCCTCGCGGTTGCGCACCTGCACCGTGGCGATCGAGACGCCGCGCTGCTGCACGCCGTTGATGGTGTCGACCCAGGCGAATTGCGGCCCATAGGTGTCGAACCTGAACGGGCCGGCGAGGCGATCGGGCGACGGCTCATGCGGCGTGATGTGGGCGACATGGTTGTCGCGCCACTGGAACGCGGCGAAGGTGATGGCGGCGGCGCCGATCAGCATGAAGAAGACGGCTTTGAGCATGGCGGGCGGCCTACTTCTTCGGCTCGCGCGCGGGCAGCGGCGGGCCGCTGTACGACAGGGCGCGCGCGTCCATGTTGTAGTAGCGGTCGTGCCACGGCACTTCGACCTGCAGGCACTTGACCGTCGTGCGATCGAGCTCGATGCGCTCGCCGCGCACGCTGCCCTGCACGAACATCTTGATGAACGACGCCGGCAGGCGGATGTCCTTGAAGCTCAGCACGGCCGTCTGCAGCCAGCGCTCCTTGTAGTCGTAGTCACGGATACGGGTCTCGACCGGGTAGTTGCCGCAGACCTCGAATCGGCCCATCCGATTCTGGATCTGCACGAAAGTCAGCCCGCCATGCCGCGAGGTTCCCTCGATCACGGTGAAGCCGACCTCATAGGAGATCGCGCCACGCGGGCCGGCCAGGCGGTCAGGCGCCTCGCTGAAGGCGGTGACCACCGCCGACGGCGCCACCGCAGATCGTCCCTTGTTGTAAGCATAGGCACCGATGACCGCTGCAACAGCGGCAAATATGACAAGCACAACGGCTTTAATCATGTTCACTCAAATAATTAGGGTACTTATTTATGAAGTCACCTTATACACGCAAAAATCGACAAGGACAATCTGCCTGCACGCGCAAATTTCAGCACCAAGGTGGTGGCGTCGTCTTGACTCACGGGCCTCGGCGGCGCGCCTATCGGGTCGTTTCCGGCGCCGGGCTGCTCTTGCCGAAGCGCGGCTCCGTGCCGGCCAGCAGCCGCTGGATGTTCGCTCGGTGCAGCACGAGGACGTAGAGGCCGCCGGCGATCACCAGAAGCCGGTAGGGCAAGGGATGCTCCAGGAAGCAGACGACACCCATCGCCGTCAGCGCCGCCAGCATCGAGCCCAGCGACACGACGCGCGACAGCGCCAGCGCGGCGGCGAAGACACCGGCGGCGCCCAGACCCACCGGCCACGACATCGCCAGCAGCACGCCCAACCCCGCCGCGGCGGATTTGCCGCCGGTGAATTTCAGCCAGATCGAGCGGCTGTGTCCCAGCAGCACCGCTAATCCTGACAGGCACACGATCCACGGCAGCCAGCTCTGCGCATCCGCCGCGGCCATGGGCACGAACCAGCGGACAAAGGCGATCGCCGCCACGCCCTTCAGCACGTCGACGAGCAGCACGACCAGCGCCGGTCCCTTACCCAAATTGCGCAGCACGTTGGTGGCGCCCGTGGACCCCGAACCGTGCCGGCGGATATCGATGCCCTTGAGCATCTGACCCGCCAGATAGCCCGTCGGCAGGGAACCCAGCAGATAGGCGATCACGATTGCGACCACGCTCGCTGTGATGAAAGCCATCGTTTGCCACCTCCCGCAAACTGCAGAACTACCGCCATTTTGAACCGTTCGCCGTTCGCCCCGGGCGGGCGATTGCTGTAGTGCCCCCGTGTCATTTAGATCGGGGGCATTGCGCCATGGCGCCGACACCAGCCGGTATCGTCCTCGTTGTCGAGGACGACACGGAGATTCTCGAAGAGATCGCCCAGTTCCTGCGGCGCCGGAACTACCAGGTGCTGACCGCGCCCGACGTCGACAGCGGACGGCAGGCGCTCGAGGGCCAGCCGCATCCCGACGTGCTGGTCACCGACGTGCGGCTGCCCGATGGCGAAGGCCTGGAACTGCTCGACGAGGTGCAGCGACGCGAGCCGAACAAGCCACGCCCGCGCGTCATCGTCATGACCGGCCATCTCGAGCAGCACAAGGTCAACCAGGCGATGCACGACGGCGCCGAGACCGTGCTGCTGAAGCCTTTCGGGCTGGGCGACCTGCTGCGCCAGCTGCGCGCCGGCTCAGCGTAATTCACCGCAGCATCGCTTCGCCGCGTTCGTGTGGCTGAAGTCGCGGCCCGTGCCTCGCCCGCGAAGCAAAGCGCCGTCGCACGCGCCGAGCAACAGCGCTTGATGCGACGCTGACGATCGAGTGCGTTCTCTTCACGCGACATTTCACGACACCGGCAACTGAGCGTTAACGGCGCCATACCGGGAGATGTTTCATACTGCCTGTCCATATTCTGGGAATGGGTGCGGAGGCGGCCACATGCCGATCCGATGGACAATCGTCGACGCAGCGCTGGTCGATGTCGCGATCACCGGCGTGCCCACCTTCAACGAGTTCAGGGCCTACATCGACGAGGTGGCGCTGGCCGGCGGCAAGCGGCACGCCAGGCTGCTCGACATGACGCGCGCCACGCTCGACCTGCGCTCCGGCGACGTCAAGGCCATGGCAACCGCGGTGATCGCCCAGGCGGCGCGCGCCGATGCGGCGCTCGGGCCGGTGGCCATCGTCGTCGATGTAACCGCCTCTCTCGACTTCCGCCTGCTCTTCGAGGACAAGGCCTGCCAGACCCATCGCGATCTGGCCGTGTTCGCCAATCGCGAGATGGCACTGGCCTGGCTCACCCAGGCGCAGAGGGGCATGTGAGCACTGGGTTGCGGCCGTCAGGTCGTTATGCAGGAAATATCGGCGAGACGAGGTTACCTTCGCGAGCCAGCGCGAAGCCGGATCGAGGGCGCGGCTAGGCCGGTGTAAGGATCGCGTCGAGCCCTTGCCGGCCGCGCAAGAAGGCGCGATCGCCGGCGTCGGTGAGCATCAGGACAAGACCGAGCTGCTCGGCCAGGCCGAGCTCGACCAGTCGCGCCTGGGTGCGGCCGGCGCACCCCGTGCCGAAGCCCCGCTGGCCCAGCCGCAGCTGGAAGTCGCTGTACGGCATCGATCGCGGCCCATCGACATCGGCCAGCACGCTGAGGCCGGCCCACAGCTCGTCGACGCGCGCGGTGCGTTCGCGGATGGCCTGTGGCTTGAGGTCCAAGTTGGATCGGTCGTTCGTTGTGTATGTACTGACGCTATGACAAATCATTAGTCAGGTTTTTGCAAGCTATATTGAGGCTTATATGACAATCCTCATAAAGATTCTTAAGGACGAGTCAGGCGCCACGGCGATCGAGTACGGCCTGATCGCGGCCCTGATCTCGGTGGCCGCCATCACCGCCTTCACCGCAGTGGGCACCAAGCTCAGCGGCCTGATGGTCAACGCGGCCAACAAGATGAAGTAGCGAGGCGAAGCGGGCAGCGGTCCAAAATGGATCGGTTGCGTTTTGCCTTTCTCCAGCCGCCATGAGAATTGTCCCCCGCATTCAATGCCAAATCATATCGGGGGCTTCCTTGTCGCTTATCGCGAAAATCATGAGAGATGAGTCCGGTGCCACCGCGGTCGAGTATGGCCTGATCGCCGCGCTGATTTCTGTCGCCGCGATCGCCGCCTTCACCACAACAGGCACCAAGCTCAGCACCGTGATGGTCAACGCCGCCAACAAGATAAAATAGCGCGCCTATCGCTTGTCGGGATGCCTATTCAATCCTCGGCACCGACGCCGCGTCCTTCGAGACGCTGGCACTCGAGACCTATCTCGCCTGAGCAACATCACGCCGCCGCGGCGAGCATGCGCCGGCTGAGCTCGGCGTTGCGCGCGCGCAGGAAACGCCACAGCCGGTCGGCATAGTCGGCGCCGACCGCCTGCCGCACCGACGGCCGTGCCGCCAGCGCCTTGCGCCACTTGCGCACCCTGGGTGTCGCGGCGAAGACGGCGAAATCGGCGATGCTGTCGAAGACGTCGAAATAGCGGAACACCGGGCCGAACGCGGCATCGACCAGGCTGAAATCCGCGCCGGCGAAATACGGCCCCTCGCCCAGCTCCGCCTCCAGCCGCGCGAACTTCGCCGCCATGGCGTCGCGCTTCGCCTCGAGCGTCGCTGAGTCGGGCGCGTTGTAGAAGCCGGCGATGTCGGTGAGGATCGCCGAGGCGAATTCGACCCAGCCGCGATGGCGCGCGCGCTCGAAGGCGTCCTGCGGGTGCAGGCGCGGCGGGCGGGTCTCGTCGAGATAGTCGGCGATGATCGCCGATTCGAAGAGCGGCTGGCCCTCGACCAGCAGCACCGGCGTCTTGCCCAAAGGCGAGACCTCGAGGAACCAGCCCGGCTTGTCGGCGAGATCGATGTCGCGCCGCTCGAACGGCACGGATTTCTCCATCAGCGCGATCGCCGCGCGCTGCACGTAGGGGCAGAGATGGTGACTGACGAGGACGAGGTCGGCCATGGCGGCGGTGCTCCTGATATAGTTCAATATTGAACTACATAGAGGCGGTTGCTTCAATTTTCAACTATGGACATGATAGCCGGCATGACAGCCAAGGACGCCTGGCCGCTCTTCCTGCGCGCGCATGCGGCGCTGACCGACGCCATCGAGAGCCGGCTGTCGGCGGCCGAGCTGCCGTCGCTCCTCTGGTACGACGCGTTGTGGGCGCTGGAGCGCGCGCCCGATCGGCGGCTGCGCATGAGCGGCCTGGCCCAGGCGATGGTGCTGAGCCGCAGCCACCTGACCCATCTGATCGGCCAGCTCGAGAAGGCCGGCCTGGTGCGCCGGACGCAGAGCCCGGAGGACCGCCGCGGCACCTACGCGGCGCTGACCGAAAAGGGCGCGACGATGCGCGCACGCATGTGGCCGGTCTATCGCAAGGCGATCGACGAGCTCTTCGCGCGCCGCCTCACCCCGGCGCAGGCGATGGCGATGGCGGCGGGCTTTAAGCGGCTGTTGGCCGGCCTGCGCGACTGACCAGACGCGATTGTTACAATTTTGTTGCAACGATTCGGGCCACAGGGGATCGTCGTGCGTAACCGGGAGGAAACGCATGAGAATCTGGCAGGCCGCGATTCTGGCACTCGCGCCCATCGTCGTTGCGACGCCGTCCGCGGTGCAGGCGCAGGGGTCACTCAACGTCTACTGCTCGGTGCAGGCGGAGTGGTGCACCCTGGTCGCCAACGAGTTCCAGAAGGCCACCGGCATCAAGGTCTCGATTACCCAGAAAGGCTCCGGCGAGACCATCGCGCAGCTCAAGGCCGAGGCGGCCAATCCCAAGGGCGATATCTGGTTCGGCGGCACCGGCGATCCGCATCTGCAGGCGGCCGAGGAGAATCTCACCGAGGTCTACAAATCGCCCAACCTCGCCATGCTGCATCCCTGGGCGCAGAAGCAGGCGGCCGATTCGGGCTTCCGCACGACAGGCATCTACGCCGGCGCCTTGGGCTTCGGCATCAACACCGAGCTGATCGCCAAGAAGAAGATCGCGCCGCCTGCCTGCTGGGCAGACCTGCTGAAGCCTGACTTCAAGGGCGAGATCCAGGTCGCCAACCCGAACTCCTCGGGCACCGCCTATGTCGCGATTGCCACGCTGGTGCAGCTGATGGGCGAGGACAAGGCGTTCGACTTCCTCAAGAAGATGCACGCCAACGTCAACGCCTACACCCGCTCCGGCACGGCGCCGATGAAGGCGGTGGCGCGCGGCGAGACCACGGTCAGCATCAGCTTTATCCACGACGGCGTGACCGAGGCGCTGGCCGGCTTCCCGGTGAAGACGGCGACGCCGTGCGAGGGCACCGGCTACGAGATCGGCTCGATCAGCCTGATCAAGGGCGCGCGCAATCTGGAGAACGCCAAGAAGTTCTACGACTGGGCGCTGACGCCGGCGGCGCAGAAGCTCGAGGCGCAGGCCAAGCAGTTCCAGGTGCCGTCGAACAAGGAGACGCCGCTGCCGCCGGAAGCACCCAAGTTCGCCGACATCAAGTTCATCGACTACGACTTCGCCAAGTACGGCAAGGCAACCGAGCGCAAGCGGCTGATCGCGCGCTGGGACAGCGAGATCGGCGCGCTGCCGAAGTGACGCGCCGCACGCCCACCCGCGCCGTCGCGGCGTGGGCGCTCAGTGGGCTCGCAGGATTCCTGCTGCTGCCATGGTACGCGCAGCAGGAGGGCGTGCTGGCCTTCGACTGGCTGCCGGGCCTGTGGTCGCAGGTCGATAGCGCCAGCGGCCTGGCGCTCATCGTCGCGCACGGACGCTGGTGGCTCACGCCGTTGTTGCCGGTGCTGCTCGCCGGACTCGCCGTCGCCTTCATCCGCAGCGATCGCCGGCAGCGCGGCACCTGGCTGATGCTCCTTGCCGGACTCGGTCTCGCGATCTTCTGGCTGCAGGCGCTGAGCATCGGGCTGCGCGGCTGGAACGCAGACTGGCTCACCGCGACGTTCGGCGAGATCGGCGGCAAGCAGGTCGGCATCGGCATGGGCGCCACCGTCGTGATGGTGTCGCTGCTCGGGCTGCTGTCACTCGGCCTGGCGCAGCGCGGCGCCTTCGGTGGCGATGCCTTCGTCGCCGGCGCGATGGTCGCGGTGGTTGCCAGCATCGTGCTGTTCACTGCCTGGCCGGTGCTGCGCATCCTGCTGCAGGCGTTCAACTCGACCGACGGCGTCTTCGCGCCGGCGCTGCTGATCGAGCGACTGACGACGGCGAAGATCTGGAGCCTGCGCTGTCTCGTCGGTGGCGGACGCTGTGGCGTGCTCTGGAACACGCTGTTCCTCGCGCTGTGTTGCGGCGCCGGCACGACCGTCCTGGGGCTGGCCTTCGCGCTGATCGTCACCCGCACCGGTTTCCGCATGAAGAAGACGCTGCGCGTGCTGACGGTGCTGCCGATCATCACGCCGCCTTTCGTCATCGGGCTGGGCCTGATCCTCGTCTTCGGCCGCGCGGGCATCGTCAACCAGGCGCTCGATGCGTGGTTCGGCATCGCACCGACGCGCTGGATCTACGGCTTCCATGGCGTCTTCCTTTCGCAGCTCTTCGCCTTCACGCCGGTCGCCTTCCTGGTCCTGATCGGCGTCGTCGAGGGCGTCAGCCCGACGCTCGAGGAAGCCTCGCAGACCCTGCGCGCGAATCGCTGGGACACTTTCCGCACCGTGTCCTTGCCGCTGATGAAACCCGGCTTGGCCAATGCCTTCCTCGTCGGCTTCATCGAGAGCATCGCCGATTTCGGCAATCCGATCGTGCTGGGCGGCGATTACGGCGTGCTGTCGACCGAGATCTATTTCGCCGTGGTCGGCGCGCAGCTCGATTACGGCCGCGCCGCCGCGCTGGCGCTGCTGCTGCTGGCCTGCGCGCTGGGCGCCTTCTTCCTGCAGCGCCGCATCGTCGGCACGCGCTCCTACGCCACGATTTCAGGCAAGGGCGATGCCGGCCTGCCGGTGCCGATGCCTGACGGGCTGCGTCGTCTGGCGCAGGGTATCGCGCTGCCCTGGGCGGGCTTCACCATCCTGCTCTACGGCTTCGTGTTGGTCGGCGGCTTCGTGAAGATCTGGGGCCGCGACTACACGCCTACGCTGCAGCATTACGCCAAGGCGTTCTCGATCGAGAGCGGCCCGGGCGGGCTGATCTGGACCGGCGCCGCGTGGGGCTCGTTCTGGACCACGGTGAAGCTCGCCGCCATCGCAGCACCACTGACCGCCCTGCTTGGCCTGATCGCCGCCTGGCTGCTGGTCCGCCAGCGTTTCGTCGGCCGCTCGGCGCTGGAGTTCGCCACCATGCTGAGCTTCGCCGTGCCCGGCACGGTGATCGGCGTCGCCTACGTCTTCACCTTCAATGTGCCGCCGCTGGAGATCACCGGCACGGCGCTGATCCTCGTGCTGTGCTTCGTCTTCCGCAACATGCCGGTCGGCGTACGCGCCGGCATGGCGGCGATGAGCCAGATCGACCGCAGCCTCGACGAAGCCTCCGCCACGTTGCGCGGCCGCGCCTGGCAGACGCTGGCGCATGTCGTGCTGCCGCTGATGCGACCGGCGATGGTGGCGGCGCTGGTCTATGGCTTCGTGCGCGCGGTGACGACGGTGAGCGCCGTGGTCTTCCTGGTCACCGCCGAGTACGAGCTGTCGACCACCTTCATCGTGCTGCGCGTGATCAACGGCGATTACGGCCTGGCGATCGCCTATAGCTGCGCGCTGATCCTGCTGATGCTGGTGGCGATCCTGCTGATCCAGCTGCTGGTCGGCCAGCGCCGCCTGGGAAGGCGCGCCGCGCCGGCACCCGCACCCCTTGCCGCGAGGGCTGGCGCATGAGCGCAGGCGTCGAGTTCCGGGACGTCGTCAAGAGATACGGCCAGGCCACGGCGGTCGCCGGCGTGAGCTTCACCGTCGAAGCCGGCACCCTGACCACGCTGCTCGGTCCGTCGGGCTGCGGCAAGACCACGGTGCTGCGCATGATCGCCGGGCTGGAAGCGGCAAGCGAAGGCCGGGTGCTGATCGACGGCGAGGACGTCACGGCGCTGTCGGCCACCGAGCGCGACGTCAGCATGGTGTTCCAGTCCTACGCGCTTTTCCCGCACATGAGCGTGCTGGAGAATGTCGGCTACGGCCTGCGCCGCTCCGGCAGCGACAAGGCCACCGCGTCGAGCCGCGCGCTCGAGGCGCTGCAGCAGGTCGGCCTCGACGGCTTCGCCCAGCGCCAGCCCAGCGAGCTGTCGGGCGGCCAGCAGCAGCG
>JAFAZJ010000207.1 GCA_019239835.1 Alphaproteobacteria bacterium
CGCCAACGACAAGCTGATTCTGGCCTTGCCCAAGGGACGCATCCTGGGCGAGGCGGCGCCGTTGCTGCGGGCTGCCGGCATCCATCCTGAGCCAGCGTTCGACGACCCCGATTCGCGCCTGCTGCGCTTCACCACCAACATCGACGACCTCGATATCATCCGGGTGCGCAGCTTCGACGTCGCGACCTTTGTCGCCTTCGGTGCAGCGCATCTCGGCATCTGCGGCTCCGACGTGATGATGGAGTTCGACTTCCCGGAGATCTATGCCCCGGTCGATCTCGGCATCGGCAAGTGCCGGCTGGCGGTGGCCGAGCCGGCGGAGATGGTAGGCTCGGACGATCCCAGGAGATGGAGTCATATCCGCATCGCCACCAAGTACCCCGAGGTGACGCAGCGGCACTTCGCGGCGCGCGGCGTGCAAGCCGAGTGCATCAAGCTCAGCGGCGCGATGGAGCTGGCGCCCAGCCTGGGGCTGAGCCACCGCATCGTCGACCTCGTCGCCAGCGGCAAGACCCTGCGCGACAACGGGCTGGTCGAGATCGAGCACATCGCCGACGTCACCTCGCGCTTCATCGTCAACCGCGCCGCGCTGAAGACGCGGCCGGAGCGCGTGACGCACTGGATCGAGCGCTTCCGCGATGTCGCCGTCGCGGCCTGAGGCGGCGGGCCCGCTGCGGCTCGACGCGCGGGCGGCGGATTTCGAGAGCGCCTTCGCCGCCTTCCTCGCCAAGGACCGCGACAGCGGCGCCGATGTCGACGGCGTCGTGCGCGGCATCATCGCCGATGTGCGCCGTCGCGGCGACGCGGCGGTGATCGAATACACCGAGCGCTTCGACCGCCTGCCGCTGACGCCGCAGACCTTGCGCTTTTCGAAGGAGGAGATCGCCAAGGCAGTCGCCGGCGTGCCGGCCGACCGCCGCGAGGCGATCGCTTTCGCGGCCAGCCGCATCGAGGCCTATCACCGCAAGCTCTTGCCGCAGGATGTCGACTTCACCGACGCCGCCGGCGTGCGCCTCGGCGCGCGCTTCACGCCGATCGATGCGGTGGGGCTCTACGTGCCCGGCGGCAAGGCGGCCTATCCGTCCTCGGTGCTGATGAACGCCGTGCCGGCCAAGGTCGCCGGCGTGCCGCGCATCGCCATGGTGGTGCCGACACCCGATGGCGCGATCGATCCGCTGGTGCTATGCGCCGCGCAGGCCGCCGGCATCGACGAGATCTACCGCGTCGGCGGCGCGCAGGCCGTGGCGGCGCTCGCCTGGGGCACCGCGAGCATCGCACCGGTCGACAAGATCGTCGGCCCCGGCAACGCCTATGTCGCCGCCGCCAAGCGCCAGGTCTTCGGCAAGGTCGGCATCGACCTGATCGCCGGCCCGTCGGAGATCCTGGTGATCGCCGACAACCGCAACGACCCGTCATGGATCGCCGCCGACCTGCTGTCGCAGGCCGAGCACGACGAGGCGGCGCAATCGATCCTGATCACCGACGATGCCGCCTTTGCCGACGCCGTCTGCCGCGCCGTCGAGGTCGAGCTCAAGGCGCTGGCCACCGGCGCGCGCGCGCGCGCCAGCTGGACCGGCAACGGCGCGGTGATCCTCGTGCCGTCGCTGGCCGATGCCGCACCGCTGGCCGACCGCATCGCCGCCGAGCACATCGAGCTGTGCATGGAGCCCGCGCCCGCCGACGCGCTGCTCAAGCGCATCCGCCACGCCGGCGCGATCTTTCTGGGACGCCACACGCCCGAGGCCATCGGCGACTACGTCGCCGGCACCAATCACGTGCTGCCGACCTCGCGCACCGCGCGTTTCTCGTCCGGCCTGGGCGTGTCGGATTTCCTCAAGCGCACCTCGATCGTCTCGTGCGATGCGACCTCGCTGGCGCGCCTCGCACCGGCGGCGATGACGCTCGCGGAAGCGGAAGGCCTGCCGGCACATGGCCGCTCGGTGTCGATCCGCACCATCAGGACATGAGCGCCACACACGCCCACCTCATGCTGAGGAGGCCGCACAGCGGCCGTCTCGAAGCATGGGCAACGGGCCCGGTGTGTGTAGCCCACCCTTCGAGACGCGCCCTGCGGGCGCTCCTCAGGGTGAGGCGTAGTGGGGCAACCTCCATCCTCATGCTGAGGAGGCCGCGCAGCGGCCGTCTCGAAGCATGGGCAACGGGCTCGGGGCCGAGGTTCAGGTGAGCCCCGCGCGCACCGACCTGGTGGTCGACGTCGAGCTCGACCAGGAGTCGATCCAGTATCGCTCGGCCGAATCGGAGCACGAGCGTCAGGTCGCGATCTTCGATCTACTGGAGGGCAACTCGTTCCAGCTCACCGGCGCCGAGGGGCCCTATCGCCTGCGCCTGGCGATCCACGAGAACCGCCTGCTGTTCGACGTGCGCACGGCGAAGGACGGCGACAAGCTGCGCGACATCGTGTTGTCGCTGACGCCCTTCCGCAAGGTCGTGAAGGACTACTTCATGATCTGCGAGAGCTACTACGACGCCATCAAGCGGCTCAGCCCCTCGCAGATCGAGGCGCTCGACATGGGCCGGCGCGGCTTGCACAACGAGGGCTCCGAGCTGTTGCGCGAACGCCTTGCCGGCAAGATCGATGTCGATCACGACACGGCGCGCCGGCTGTTCACCCTGCTCTGCGCGCTGCACATCAGGACCTGAGTCCGGATGGCGAAGGGGGAGCTTCCCAACAGCGTGCTCTTCGCCTGCACGCAGAACGCCGTGCGTTCGCCGATGGCCGAGGCGCTGGCCAAGCGGCTTTACGGCATGCGGGCCTATTTCGATTCGGCCGGCGTGCAGAGCGGCGAGGTCGACACCTTCGTGCTCGCCGTGCTCGACGAGATGGGCGTCGACCTGCACCGCCACCGCGTCAAGGCGCTGGAGGACGTCGATCCGGGCGAGTTCGACCTGATCGTCACGCTCTCACCCGAGGCGCATCACGCGGCGCTCGAGCTGACCCGCGACGTCGCCACCGAGGTCGAGTACTGGCCGACGCCCGATCCCAGCGCCGTCGAGGGCGGCCGCGAGATCAGGCTGCGCGCCTACCGCGCCATGCGCGATGCACTGATGACACGTATGCAGGCCCGTTTCGGCGCCACCGGCAGCGTCCAGGTGTGAGTCAAGTTTCCCTTCTCCCCGCGAAGGCGGGGAGAAGGTGCCCGAAGGGCGGATGAGGGGCTTCGCGGAGTCTCAACAACAACGGTCGTCGTTGTTGCGCGAAGAAGCCCCTCATCCGCCTCGCTGTCGCTCGGCACCTTCTCCCCGCCTCTGCGGGGAGAAGGACGGCACTGCGCGCCGCCTTGACTTGGTCCCGCAGCGGTAGCAATCATTTTTGGCATCCGGGCCTATCGCGGACAGCCGAATGACCAAGGAAGACTTGATCGAATTTGCCGGCACGGTGAGCGAGCTGCTCCCTAACGCGACGTTTCGCGTGAAACTCGACAACGACCACGAGATCCTCGCCCACAGCTCGGGCAAGATGCGCAAGAACCGCATCCGCGTGCTGGCGGGCGATCGCGTCCAGGTCGAAATGACACCCTATGATCTCACCAAGGGACGGATCGTTTTCCGTTTCAAGTGAGGCCGGTGCGCTGTAGGGATGGCGCGCATGCTTCTGTCCTGTCCTCTTGTCCTGGCGTCGGCATCGCCGCGTCGCCTCGACCTCCTGCGCCAGATCGGTATCGAGCCCGCGCGTGTGGCACCCGCCGATATCGACGAGACCGCGGCCAAGGCCGAGCTGCCGGTGGCCTACGCACGCCGCATGGCGCGCGCCAAGGCGGCGGCCGTCGTCGGCGGCACCGGCGAGATCGTGCTCGCCGCCGATACCGTGGTCGCCTGCGGCCGGCGCATCCTGCCCAAGGCGGACACGGTCGAGTCGGCGCGCGCCTGTCTCGACCTGCTGTCGGGCCGCCGCCATCGCGTGCTGGGCGCGGTCTGCATCGTCGGTCCCGACGGCACGCGGCGTGAACGGTTGGTGGAGAGCGTGGTGCGGTTCAAGCGGCTGAGCACGGCGGAGATCGACGGCTATCTGTCGAGCGGCGAGTGGCACGGCAAGGCCGGCGGCTATGCCATCCAGGGCCGCGCCGCGTCCTTCGTGTCGTTCCTGTCGGGCTCCTACAGCAACGTCGTCGGTCTGCCATTATTCGAGGTCACGCAGATGCTGCGTTCCGGAGGCTGGCTGGCATGAGCGGGATCGATCGCGTGGTCTGCCACGAGGGCGAGGCGGCGAGCATCATCGCTTCGCTCGCCGGTTCGCGCCTGCTCGACGTCGCCGTGCGCCCGCGCGGCAAGCTGGAGCTCGAAGGCGCCATCATCCTCGGGCGCGTCGAGCGCTATTCGCCCGAGCTCGACGCGGCCTTCGTCGATATCGGCCAGCCGCGCGGCGGCTTCCTGCGCCGTCTCGACATGGTGGGCTTCGACAACGGCCGGCCGCCGCCGGCGGGCATGCCGCTCCTGGTGCAGGTCTCGCGTGAGCCGACCGAGGACAAGGGCGCGCGGCTGACGATGAATCTCGGCCTCGTCGGCCGCTTCGTCGTCCTCAAGCCGCACGAGCAGGGTCTCGCCTTCTCGCGCCGCCTCGAGGATGACGCGTTGCGCGAACGGCTGGCCGCGGCGATGGCGCAGGCCGGCGCGGGCGAGGAGGGCGGCTACACCGTGCGCACTGCGGCCGCGACCGTGCAGCCGGAGATCGTCGCGCGCGAGGCGCAGGGTCTGACGGCGCGCTGGGATTCGTTGCGCACCCGCGCGCTGGCCTCGACGCCGCCCACCACCCTGCACGCCGAGCCGCATCCGCTGTTGCGCGTGCAGCGCGACCATGGCGGCACGCTGGCGGAGATCGTCGTCGACGATCGCGCGCTGGGCCTGCGCCTGCGCCAGGCGATCGACAGCGCCGGCGATCGCACCAACCTGCGCGTGGTCGAGAGCGCCGATGGCGCGGTGCTCGATTCCTTCGACATCGCAGGCCAGATCGAGACCGCGCTGGCGCCGCGCATCGCGCTCGCTTCAGGGGTCGAGCTGCTGTTCGAGCCGGGCCAGACGCTGTGCGCCATCGATGTCGACACCGGATCGGCGGGCGGGCGGCAGGGGCAGGGGCCGCGCTCGCCGCTGCAGGCCAATCTCGAGGCGGTCGACGAGATCGCCCATCAGCTGCGCCTGCGCAATATCGGCGGCATCGTCGTCGTCGATTTCATCGACATGCGCGGGCCGCACGATCGCAACCAGCTGCAGGGCGCGATGGCCGCACGGCTTGCCGAAGACCCGGTGCCGACCCAAGTGGTGGGCATGACACGTCTCGGTTTGATGGAAATCACCCGCGCGCGGCGCGGCCAACCGCTGGCGCGCGCGCTGGGCGAAGCGGGGATGCTGGAAGGCGAGGGGCGATGAGCGGCGAGCGTCCGCGGTTGCGGCTGGTCGTCGGCGCCAACGCCGCGTGCACGATCTGCGGCAAGCCGGTGGACGCGAAATACCAGCCCTTCTGCTCCAAGCGCTGCGCCGACATCGATCTCGGCCGCTGGTTCAAGGAAGACTACCGCGTCGAAACCGACGAGACGCCGGGCGAAAGGGACCCGGAGGAGCGATAGATCACAAACCTCACCCTGAGGAGCGCCCGCAGGGCGCGTCTCGAAGGGTGGGCACCGCACACGGAGTCCGTAGCCCATGCTTCGAGACGGCCGCTGCGCGGCCTCCTCAGCATGAGGTGTTGGCGTTACGGCCTGCAGCCGAAGCCGGCCATTTGCTGGCGCATCTGGTTGCCGTAGTCGCGGCACGAGCGGGCGAGCGCGGCGCGGCCGTCGCTGGTATCGGCCATCGAGCGCCAGCCGGAGCGCATCTGCTCCAAGGCTGCCTGGAAGATGGGTTGGGCCTGGGCCGGGACGTTCGAGGCCTGCATGCAGGCGGCGAACCACTGGATGAAGTCGTCGCAGTCGCGCACGCCGGTGCGGTCCTGGGCGGC
>JAFAZJ010000228.1 GCA_019239835.1 Alphaproteobacteria bacterium
GCAACGAAGTGGCGCATCGTGTCGCTCATGCGATGCGCGCCCTTCTCGTCGTGGAAGGCCGAGACGTCCTTGCCCTTCTTCCACAGCGACATGTGGATGTGGCCGCCGCAGCCCGGCCAGTCCTTCGACCACTTGGCCATGAAGGTCGCCATCCAGTCGCGCCGCTGCGCCAGCACCTTGGTGAAGGTCTTGAACAGGGCGGCGCGGTCGGCCGCCTCCAGCCCGCCGGTGACCCGCAACGCCGCCTCGAGCACGCCGGCGCCGGTCTCGGTGTGCAGGCCCTCGATCGGAAAATCCATCGTCTCGCCGAGCTTCAGCATGTCGGCGTACCATTCCGCGTGCACGGAGTTGCGCAGCATCGAATAGCCGAAGAATCCGGGCGAGATCGGCTTGAGGTTCTTGAAGCCCTTCTCGCGCACCGTGAACGGAGTCTCGGCGAAAACGAAGAACTCATATTCGAAGCCGGCCCAGACATCGAAGCCCATGTCGCGGGCGCGGTCGAGCACGCGGCGCAGGGTGCCGCGCGGGCAGATCGTCTCGGCCTTGCCGATGAACTCGCAGAGGAAGAAGAGATTGCCCGGCTCGGTGGCGATCTCGCGGCAGCTCTCGGGAATGATCCGCACCATCGCGTCGGGATAGGCGGTGTGCCAGCCGGTATAGGTGACATTGTCGTAGAGCTGGTCGTTGCTATCCCAGCCCAGCACCACGTCGCAGAAGCCGAAGCCGCTGCCCTCCAGCGCGCCGAGGAACTTGTCGACATGCAGGTACTTGCCGCGCAGCACGCCATCCATGTCGTGCACGCCGACCTTCACGTGCGAGAGATTGCGCTGCCTGATGATCTCGCGGACATCATCAGTCGTCTTTACCGCGCGCGGATCCATGCGATCAGTCTCCCCGTCCGACGATCTCGTTCTCTCGGTTGACCCATAGTGGCGAGAGCGCGAGGTCGATGAAAGTCTTCTCGTCGGCTACCAGGGCCTTGCCCGCCTCGCGCGCCGCCGGATCGCGCATCGAGCGCTCGAACGCCGCCTCGTCGTCCCACCATAGTTCGGCGATGCCGTCATAGGGCTCGGGCGCCTTGCGCGCGCCGCGCAAACCGGCGTCGAACGGCGTCTCAGTTGCGTGCGTCTGCACGTAGCGGCTGATGCCCAACGCCTTGGCGTGGCTGCGCACGAGCGGGCCGTGGCTGTTCAGCCAATAGTCCTGGAACTGCGCGCGACTCAGGTGCGGCAGGCGATGCAGGCAGAAGGTCAGCTTCACGGCAGGCATGGCGCGCCCCTCCTCGGTCCGCCGATTCCTTAGCACGGTTGCGCCGGGCCGCCGCGCCTGCTTGAAGGGCTGCCATGGCCGATCTGCCCATTGTCGACGCCCTGCCGGCGCTGAAGGACGCGCTCGCACGCGGCGGCGCCGCCGTGCTGCTGGCGCCACCGGGTGCCGGCAAGACGACCGCGGTGCCACTGGCGCTGCTCGACCAGCCCTGGCTGACCGGCCGCAAGATCGTGATGCAGGAGCCGCGCCGCGTGGCGGCACGCGCCGCCGCTCGGCGCATGGCGCAGACCTTGGGCGAGGAGGTCGGCGGCACGGTGGGCTACCGCGTGCGCCTCGACAGCCGCGTCGGCCCCAAGACGCGCATCGAGGTCGTCACCGACGGCCTGTTCCTGCGCCGCCTGCAGGCCGATCCGTCGCTTGACGGCGTCGGCCTGGTGATCTTCGACGAGCTGCACGAGCGCGGGCTGGAAACCGAC
This sequence comes from Alphaproteobacteria bacterium, assembly GCA_019239835.1. GTDB lineage: Bacteria > Pseudomonadota > Alphaproteobacteria > Reyranellales > Reyranellaceae > JAFAZJ01. The sequence goes on from JAFAZJ010000228.1 coordinate 1,746, forward strand.
CTGTCACTGGCGCTGGTACGCGAAGCGCAGATGGCGCTGCGCGAGGACCTGCGCATCCTCGCGATGTCGGCGACGCTCGACGGCGCGGCGGTGGCCAAGCTGCTGGGCGACGCGCCGGTGATCGAAAGCGCCGGCCGCATGTTTCCCGTGCAGACACGCTACCTCGATCGCGATCCCGATGGCCGGATCGAGGACATTGTCGCCTCGACCACGCGCCGTGTTATCGCCGACGAGGCTGGCAGCGCGCTGGTCTTCCTGCCCGGTGTCGGCGAGATCCGCCGCGCCGAGGAACGGCTGCGCGATGGGCTGCCGGGCGACACCGACCTCGTACCACTCTACGGCGATCTGTCGGCGGCCGAGCAGGATCGCGCGATCCGACCTTCGCCCTCTGGCCGGCGCAAGGTCGTCCTCGCTACCGCCATCGCCGAGACCAGCCTGACCATCGACGGCGTGCGCATCGTGGTCGACGGTGGCTACATGCGCGTACCGCGCTTCTCGCCGCGCACCGGGATGGAGCGGCTGGAGACCGTGCGCGTCACGCAAGCCTCGGCCGACCAGCGCCGCGGCCGCGCCGGCCGGCTGGAGCCCGGCGTCTGCTATCGCCTGTGGAGCGAGGCAACGCAGCGCGGGCTGAAAGCCTTCGGCACACCGGAAATCCTCGAAGCCGACTTGGCGCCGCTGGCGCTGGAACTTGCCGCCTGGGGCGCACGCGATCCGACGGCGCTGCCCTGGCTCACACCGCCACCGACCGCTGCCCTCGAACAGGCACGCACGCTCCTGCGCGACCTCGGCGCAATCGACGAGGATGGCGGCATCACCGCGCATGGTCGCGAGATGGCGGGACTCGGCGCGCATCCCCGCATCGCGCATATGCTGCTGCGCGGGCGTGGCGCCCTCGCGTGTCTGCTCGCAGCGCTGATGGGCGAGCGCGATTTGCTCCGCTTCGCGCCGGGCCAACGCGACCCCGATCTGCGGCATCGCGTCGATGTCGTGCTCAATGCCGAGCGTCCCGTGCGCGGCGCCTCGATTGATCGCGGCACCCTGGCCGCCGTCCGCCAATCCGCACGCGAGTTCCGCCGTCGGTTGAACGTGCGCGACGAGGATATCGACAGTCGCGACACGGGTCGTCTCGTGGCCCTCGCCTACCCCGATCGCATCGCGCGTCGGCGTGCCAACAGCGATGGTCGTTACGCGTTGAGCGGCGGTCGCGGCGCGGCGTTGCCGTCAGGCGATCCGCTGGGCGTCGAGGAATGGCTGGCGATCGCCGACCTCGACGGCGCGCAGCAGGATGGCCGCGTGTTTCTCGCGGCGCCGCTGACGACCGACAACATCGAGGAGCTGTTCGCCGATCGTCTCGCGCGGCGCGACGTGCTGCGCTGGGATGTGCGCGAGCAGGCCGTCGTGGCGCGTGCGCAACGGCGGCTGGGTGCGCTGGTGCTCGAAGATCGGCCGTTGGCCAGTCCCGATCCGGAAGCCCTGAGCCGGGCGATGATCGAGGGCGTGCGTGCGATGGGTCTCGACAGCCTGCCGTGGAGCGACGGGCTCGTCTCGCTGCGGCAACGGGTGGCCTTCCTGCGCCATCATCTCGGCGAGGATTGGCCGGACCTTTCCGATACGCGGCTGCTGGCCGACCTCGACGACTGGCTTGGTCCCTACCTCGCCGGCATCACGCGCCGCTCGCATCTGGCACAGGTCGATCTGGCCTCGGCGCTCAGTGGCCTGCTGCCATCGGGCGCGCGGCGTGACCTCGACCGGCTGGCGCCGACGCATATTGATGTGCCCAGTGGCTCGCATGTGCCGATCGACTACGGCAATCCCGCCGAGCCGGTGCTCGCGGTGCGCCTGCAGGAGATGTTCGGGTTGGCCCAGACGCCGCGGATCGCCGGCGGCAAGGTGGCGCTGCTGATCCACCTGCTGTCACCGGCGCGCCGTCCGGTGCAGGTGACACGCGATCTGGCGAGCTTCTGGGCCAATGGCTATCGCGAGGTGAAGGCGGAGATGAAAGGCCGCTATCCCAGGCATTACTGGCCTGACGACCCGCTGATCGCCGAGCCGACCGCCCGGGTCAGGCCGCGACCGCGCTAGTACCTTCCCCCGCGGGCGGGGGAAGGTGCCCGAAGGGCGGATGGGGGTGGCTGTCGAAGACGAAGGCAGCGCCTCGGAGCGCGCACTGCGTCTCACCGCACGAGCCACCCCCTTCCGGCGCTTCGCGCCACCTTCCCCCGCCAGCGGGGGAAGGTATGAGGCACGATTGAACCCTGCGCGGCGCTCGCTATGATCCGGCCGCCGCCGACCAGGAGAGAACTGACCCATGGCCTCGCCCGACCTGCCGTTCCGCACGGCCACGGACCTCGCCCGCGCGATTCGCAAGAAGAAGATCGGCTGCGTCGAGCTGCTCGACCTCTACCTCAAGCGGATCGAGACCTACAACCCCAAGCTCAATGCGGTGATCGCGCTCGACACTGGCAATGCCCGCAAGACGGCCAAGGCGGCCGACAAGAAGGTGGCACGCGGCGATGACCTGCCGCCGCTGCACGGCGTGCCGATGACCATCAAGGAGAGCTACGACGTCGCCGGCCTGCCGACGACCTGGGGCGACCCGGCGTTGCGCGCCAGCGTCGCGTCGGGTGACGCGCTCTCGGTGCAGCGGCTGCGCGCCGCGGGCGTCAACCTGTTCGGCAAGACCAATGTGCCGCTGATGCTGGCGGACTGGCAGAGCTACAACGCGATCTACGGCACGACCAGCAACCCCTGGGACACCGGCCGCTCGCCCGGCGGCTCCTCGGGCGGCTCGGCCGCAGCGCTCGCGGCTGGCCTCACCGGCATCGAGGCGGGCAGCGATATCGGTGCCTCGATCCGCAACCCTGCGCATTACTGCGGCGTGTTCGGTCACAAGCCGACCTACGGAATCGTCAGCCCGCGCGGCCATGCGCTGCCGGGACGCGTCGCGCAGGGCGACATCTCGGTGATCGGTCCGCTGGCGCGCGGTGCGGAGGACCTCGACACCGCGCTCAAGGCGATGGCCGGCCCCGACGACGTCGATGGCGCGGGCTGGCAGCTCAAGCTTGCCAAGCCGGCAAAGAAGAAGCTCAAGGAGTTCAAGGTCGCGGTGATGCTCGAGGACCCGAACTCCGCCGTCGATCAGGAGGTGCAGACCCTGCTGTCGCGCCTCGCGGAGTTCCTCGGCAAGTCGAAGGCCAAGGTCAGCCTGACGGCGCGGCCGGAAATCGACACGACGGAAATGCATCGCATCTACGTGGCCCTCCTGCGCAGCGCGACTTCGGGCCGCCAGAGCGACGAGATATATGCGCGCAACCAGGAGACCGCGCGCGGACTGGATGGCAACGACCACAGCTACTACGCCCAGATGACGAGAGCGAATGTGCTGGGGCATCGCGACTGGCTGGCGCTCAACGAACGCCGTCACCAGATGCGCCTGCGCTGGGCGGAGTTCTTCAAGGACTACGACCTGCTGCTCTGCCCCGCCGCCGCCTCGGCCGCCTTCCCGCACGACCAGGTGGGCGAGCGGCACGAGCGGACCATCGAGGTCAACGGCGAGCGCGTGCCGACCACGGATCAGCTGTTCTGGGCCGGCATCTCAAGCGTCTGCTACCTGCCGGGCACGGTGGCGCCGATCGGCTTCACGCCGCGCGGCCTGCCGGTGGGCGTGCAGATCATCGGCCCGCAATACGGCGATCGCAGCACCATCGGCTTCGCCAAGCTGCTGGAGCGCGACTACCAGGCCTTCGTACCGCCGCCGGGCTACGCCTGATCGCCTCCACCTCATGCTGAGGAGGCCGCGCAGCGGCCGTCTCGAAGCATGGCTACAGGCACCTGGCGTATTGCCCACCCTTCGAGACGCGGCCAAGGCCGCTCCTCAGGGTGAGGTCGTAGGTATGCGCAAAACGCGCGTTGACGCTCGGTTGAGAGCGCATTACGCCTGCGCCGCAAACGAGGGAAGATCATGCCGCAGTACCGTTCGCGTACCTCCACGCATGGCCGCAACATGGCCGGCGCCCGTGGCCTGTGGCGCGCCACGGGCATGAATGACAGCGATTTCGGCAAGCCGATCATCGCCATCGCCAACTCGTTCACCCAGTTCGTGCCGGGCCATGTGCACCTGCAGAACCTGGGCCAGATGGTGGCGCGCGAGATCGAGAAGGCCGGCGCCGTCGCCAAGGAGTTCAACACCATCGCGGTCGACGACGGCATCGCCATGGGCCACGACGGCATGCTCTATTCGCTGCCCTCGCGCGAGCACATCGCCGATGCCGTCGAGTACATGTGCAATGCCCATTGCGCCGACGCGGTGGTCTGCATCTCCAACTGCGACAAGATCACGCCAGGCATGCTGATGGCCGCGATGCGGCTCAACATCCCGGCGATCTTCGTGTCGGGCGGCCCGATGGAGGCCGGCAAGGTGATCCTCGAGGACGGCAGCCAGCGCAAGGCCGACCTGATCGACGCCATGGTCCAGGCCGCCAATCCGAACACGTCAGATGCCGACGTCGCCGTCTACGAGCGCTCGGCCTGCCCGACCTGCGGCTCGTGCTCGGGCATGTTCACCGCCAACTCGATGAACTGCCTCGCCGAGGCGCTGGGCCTGGCGCTGCCGGGCAACGGCTCGGTGCTGGCCACCCACGCCTACCGCAAGGAGCTCTTCCTGCAAGCCGGTCGTACCATCGTCGAGCTGACGAAACGCTGGTACGAGCAGGATGACGTCAAGGCGACCCCTCGCGGCATCGCCGACTTCAAGGCGTTCGAGAACGCCATGGTGCTCGACATCGCCATGGGCGGCTCGACCAACACGGTGCTGCATCTGCTTGCCATGGCGCGCGAGGGCGAGGTGCCGTTCACCATGGCCGACATCGACCGGCTGAGCCGGCGCGTGCCGCATCTGTCGAAGCTCGCGCCCTCGACCTCGGAATTCCACATGGAGGACGTGCATCGCGCCGGCGGTATCATGGGCCTGATGGGCGAGCTCGACCGGCTGGGCCTGATCCATCGCGATCGCGCGACGGTGCATGCCAAGACCATGGGCGAAGCGATCGACCGCTGGGACATCATGCGCCAGCCCTCCAAGGAGGTGCAGGAGTTCTACCGCGCGGCGCCGGGCGGCGTGCGCACCACCGAGGCGTTCAGCACGTCCAGGCAGTGGGAATCGCTCGACATGGATCGCCAGAAGGGGTGCATCCGCTCGGGCGAGCATGCCTATTCGCAGGATGGCGGTCTCGCGGTGCTCTACGGCAACCTTGCGCCTGGTGGCTCGATCGTGAAGACCGCCGGCGTGCCGGCGAACTGCCTGACCTTCAAGGGTCCGGCGCGCGTCTTCGAGAGCCAGGATTCGGCGGTGAAGGCGATCCTCGGCTTCACGCTCAATCCCGGCGATGTCGTGGTGATCCGCTACGAGGGACCGCGCGGCGGGCCGGGCATGCAGGAGATGCTGTACCCGACCAGCTACATCAAGAGCATCGGGCTGGGGCAGAAATGCGCCCTGATCACCGATGGCCGCTTCTCCGGCGGCTCTTCGGGGCTGAGCGTTGGTCACATGTCGCCGGAGGCCGCGACCGGCGGCCTGATCGCCCTGGTCGAAGAAGGCGACATCATCGAGATCGACATCCCGCAGCGCAAATTGCACCTCGCCGTCGACGAGGCGACCCTGGTCCGGCGCCGCGAGGCGATGGAAGCGCGCGGTGCGCAGGCATGGAAGCCGACCGAGAAGCGCGAGCGCATGGTGTCGACGGCGCTGCGCGCCTACGCCGCCTTCGCGCTCTCCGCCTCCGAGGGTGCTGCCCGCGACGTCGAGCTCATCGAGCGGCAGTCGCGCGGCTGAGTGCTTCTTCCTCCCTCTCCCCGCCTGCGGGGAGAGGGAGGAAGAGTCAGCCGTAACTTGACCGGGCCTGGATACCCCAGCGCCCGTCGAGCTTGGTGACGATGTACATCGAGTGGTGCGTGCCGATCTTCGAGTCATCGGCACGCCAGCGCGTGAACCACACGTCGATGTGAACCTTGTCCGGCCCGCTCAGCAGCACGCAGTGGCCATCCCAGGTGCTGCGCGCCCAGCCGTGTTGCGCGGTGCGCGCGTCGAAAGCGGTGAAGGACAGATCCGACGGCGTCGGATAGTGCGTCACCATGCCGGTGCCGAACAGCACATGCGGGAAGTGGAACGCAGCGCGTACGCCATCGAGGTCGCGCTTGTTGAGCGCCGCGATGTAGGCGTTGATGACCGCGATGACCTCGGGCGAAGCCTGGCTGGTGGTCGGCGGTGTGCTCACGGGGTTCCGTCCTCGGCTCAGAGCTGGCTCGACCGGGCCTGGATGCCCCAGCGCCCGTCGATCCTGATGACAATGTACATCGCGTGATAGGTGCCGATCTTCGAGCCGTCGGCACGCCAGCGAGTAAACTCGATATCGAGATGCGCCTTGTTCGGATCGCTCATCAGCACGCTGTGGCTATCGAACGTGCTGTGCGACCAGCCCTGCCCCGCCGTGCGCGCATCGAAAGCAGCAAAGGAAAAATCCGATGCCGCCGGATAGTGCGTCACCGCGGCCTGGCTGAGCAGGACATGCGGGAAATGCAGGGTCGCACGCACGCCGTCGAGGTCCCGCTTGTTGATCGCCGCCATGTAGGCCTCGATCACGGCGACGACGTCACGCTCGGCTTGCGCCACCTCTTACTTCACCGTCTTGGCGCGCAGGCGGCGCATGCCGCCGAGCTAGCGATCGACGTCGGCGGTCTTGCGCTGCATGTACTCGTGCACGACCGGATGCGAGAGGATCAGGAATCGCTCGGCGTCCATCGCCTTGATCACCGCATCGGCGACCTCGGCCGGCTTCATGATGCCGTCGATGCCGGCGGCCGACGTCTCGGTGCCACGGAACATGTTGGTGTCGACCGCCTGCGGGCAGAGGCAGGAGACGCGGATGCCCTTGTCGCCGTACTGGATCGACAGATGCTCGGCCA